>NZ_JBHUBB010000036.1:0-88492 GCF_042789485.1 Streptomyces sp. NPDC056835 | reverse complement strand
CACTCGGGCGGGGCACGGCCGGTTCCGGTAGGAGCGCCGCTCAGGTGGTCAGTGGAATCGCCGCCAGGGCCGCCACCGCCCAGGTCAGCGGGGCGAACACCACGAGGATCGTGGTCGCCCGCACCGCCGCCGCCGTACGCAGGAGCGTGGCGGGGGCGCCGAGCCGGTACAGGGACTCCGTGGTGGAGAGACGGGCCTGTTTGGCTTCCAGCGCCGCCGTAAGGACCGTGGCCACCGTGCAGCCGATGACCAGCGCGGCGCCGAGGCCGGTGAGCGGGCCGAAGGGCCGTTCGTCACCGGGCCCGTACAGTGACGTCGCGGCGAACGCGCCCGACACCACCGCGCACAGCACGCCCAGCGGGCGCCCGATACGACGTGCCTCGGCCATCAGCGTGCGGCCCGCCAGCAGCCGGACCGCGCCGGGGCGCATGGCCTGGAGCAGCAGGCCGCAGAGATGGGTGATCCCCGGCCCGGCCAGCGCCAGGCCGACCGCTGTCAGCGCCCAGCCCGCCAGCACTCCGGCCGAACTGCCGTCGAAGTGACCCGGCAGCGGCGGCGGGGTGCCGCCACCGCCCCGGCTCGCGTAGGTCTCGACCGCGAGCCCCGCCGCCGTGATGGCGACGCCCCACGGCAGACCGGTCGGCGCCGGTGCCGGGTCGGGGACGCGCACGGGCGTCATGGCCCTGGGCTCGTCGACGGCCGTGTCCGGGGCCATCGCCGCGTCCGCGGTCTCGGTCGTGGCCGTCTCCAGGGACTGGTCCGACGCCGGCTCCGTGGCCGAATCCGCGGTCGTCTCCGTGGCGTTGGCGAGCCGGGCAGGCGCCCTGACGGGAGCGGGCCGGAACTCGGCCGTGGTGCGCGTCCGCAGCGCCAGCCAGGTCGCCACCGTCGCCACCACCGGCAGCGCCGCCAGCAGCGTCAGCGCCGCGCCCAGCGGCAGCGGCCGGCCGGCGCCGAGCAGTTTCGCGGCCTCACCGTCGAACGGCATCCCGGTCAGATCACCGCGCAGATGCAGGAAGAACAGCAGCGCCACCGCGCTCCCCAGCGTGCAGGACACGGCGGTCGACGAGGCGGCCAGCGCGGCGAGCCGGGACGGCCCGAGACCCACCGCGGACAGTCCGGAGCGTGGCAGGGTGCTCTGATCGGTACGGGCCGTGGCGACCGCGAACTGTACGGTCGCGGCCAGTGGGATCAGACACCAGAGCAGCCGCGACTGGGACCCGGCCGGATGGGCCAGCGCCCAGCCCAGCGTGCACAGCAGAAGGAAACCCACCCCGGCCGAGGAGGCGGCGACCAGCAGCCGGCGCAGCAGGACCAGGGGGTGCGTACCGAGGCTTAGACGGAGAGCGAGCACGCGGCCCGGCCTTCCGCCTCGGACGGCCGGGGCGCGTTGACCCGGCGTCCGTCCATCAGTGAGACCGTACGGTCGGCGAGCGCCGTGAGCTCCTCGTCCAGGGTGGCCAGGACGACGGTGATCCGGTGCGAGCGGGCCGCGGTGGTCAGCGTGCGCAGCACCTGCGCCCCGTCCGAGAGATGCAGCGCCGCCGCCGGCTCGTCGGCGAAGAGCACCGAGGGCGTGGTGACCAGCGCGCGGGCGACGGCGACGCGCTGCCGCTGGGCCTGGTACAGGGCGTACGGACGCTTGCGGGCGCAGTCGCCGATGTCAAGGCGCTCCAGCCACTCCATCGCCGCCGTCTTGGCGGCGCGATGGGACGCGCCGAGCATCAGCAGCGGCAGGGCCGCGTTCTCCCAGGCGTTGAGCTCGGGGACGAGGGACGGCTCCGGGCCGATCCAGCTGAAGCGGTCACGGCGCAGCTGTTCGCGGAGCGGAGCGCTCATGGTGTGGACCGGCGAGCTGTTGAACCAGACCTCGCCCTCCTGCGGCACCAACTGGCCCGACAGACACCGCAGCAGCGTCGTCTTGCCGCTGCCGCGCGGGCCGTTCACGGCGAGGATCTCCCCTTCGCGCACGCCGAGCGAGACGCTGTCGAGTGCGGGGGAGCCGTTGTGGGAGTAGTTCAGAGAACGCGCCCAGAGCACGTCGTTGTCGGGTGGGGCCACCATTGGCGTACACCTCGGTTCGGATTACCTCCCCCGTCCGGGGGAACGAAGGCGGCGACGATCGGTCACAGGGCACGGTAGGGATTCGGAGCCGGTAGTACGGACAGCACACGGCCCGGGTGCCGCCCTTCTCACTCGAAAGGCGGCACCCGGGCCGTCATGCGGGGTGGGTTCCCTGCGGACGGTCGGTACGGAACCGACCGGAGGATCCCGGTGGAACATTGTCAGAGCTTGGTCCACGCCTCCGTCAGCACCGACCGCAGGATTCCCTCGATCTCGTTGAACGTCGACTGGTCGGAGATCAGCGGCGGCGCCAGCTGCACGACCGGGTCGCCGCGGTCGTCGGCCCGGCAGTACAGACCGTTCTCGTACAGCTCCTTGGAGAGGAAGCCGTACAGGACGCGCTCGGTCTCCTCGTCCGTGAACGTCTCCTTCGTGGCCTTGTCCTTCACCAGCTCGATGCCGTAGAAGAAGCCGTTGCCGCGCACGTCGCCGACGATCGGCAGATCGTGCAGCTTGTTCAGCGTGTCGAAGAAGGCGGACTCGTTGTCCAGGACGTGCTGGTTGAGGCCCTCGCGCTCGAAGATGTCGAGGTTGGCGAGACCGACCGCCGCCGAAACCGGGTGGCCCCCGAAGGTGTAGCCGTGCAGGAAGGTGTTGTCACCCTCGTAGAACGGCTCGGCGAGCCGGTCGGAGACGATGCACGCGCCGATCGGGGAGTAGCCCGAGGTCATGCCCTTGGCGCAGGTGATCATGTCCGGTACGTAGTCGAACTTGTCGCACGCGAACATCGTGCCGAGCCGGCCGAAGGCGCAGATGACCTCGTCGGAGACGAGCAGGACGTCGTACTGGTCGCAGATCTCGCGGACCCGCTGGAAGTATCCGGGCGGCGGGGGGAAACAGCCGCCCGCGTTCTGCACCGGCTCCAGGAAGACCGCGGCGACCGTCTCCGGGCCCTCGAAGAGGATCTGCTGCTCGATCTGGTCGGCGGCCCAGCGGCCGAAGGCCTCGGGGTCGTCGCCGTGGAGCGGCGCGCGGTAGATGTTGGTGTTCGGCACCTTGTGCGCGCCCGGGACCAGCGGCTCGAACGGCGCCTTCAGGGCCGGCAGACCGGTGATGGACAGGGCTCCCTGCGGGGTGCCGTGGTAGGCGACGGCGCGTGAGATGACCTTGTACTTGGTCGGCTTGCCGGTCAGCTTGAAGTACTGCTTGGCGAGCTTCCAGGCGGTCTCGACCGCCTCGCCGCCGCCCGTGGTGAAGAAGACCTTGTTGAGGTCGCCCGGCGCGTAGTGGGCGAGCCGTTCGGCCAGCTCGACGGCCTTGGGGTGCGCGTACGACCAGACCGGGAAGAAGGCCAGCTCCTGCGCCTGCTTGTAGGCGGTCTCGGCCAGTTCGTGGCGGCCGTGCCCGGCGTTGACCACGAAGAGTCCCGAGAGACCGTCCAGATAGCGCTTGCCCTGGTCGTCGTAGATGTAGGTGCCCTCGCCACGCACGATGGTGGGCACGGGTGCGTTCTCGTACGACGACATGCGGGTGAAGTGCATCCACAGGTGGTCGTACGCGGTCTTGGAGAGGTCCTTGCTCACGGCTATCGGGTTCCCCACATGTAGGTCTGCTTCTTCAGCTTGAGGTAGACGAAGCTCTCGGTGGAGCGCACGCCGGGGAGCGCGCGGATCCGCTTGTTGATCACGTCGAGCAGGTGGTCGTCGTCCTCGCAGACGATCTCCACCATCAGGTCGAACGAGCCCGCGGTCATCACCACGTACTCGCACTCGTCCATGGCCGACAGTGCGTCCGCGACGGGATCCAGATCGCCCTCGACGTTGATGCCGACCATCGCCTGGCGCCGGAAACCCACGGTGAGCGGGTCGGTGACGGCGACGATCTGCATCACGCCCTGGTCGAGCAGCTTCTGGACGCGCTGGCGCACGGCCGCCTCGGAGAGGCCGACGGCCTTGCCGATCGCGGCGTACGGGCGCCGCCCGTCCTCCTGGAGCTGTTCGATGATGGCGAGGGACACGGCATCGATGGACGGCGATGATCCGTTCCCGGTCCTGGAATCTGTCCTGGACTCTGTCCTGGAGTCTGCGCTACGACTGGCCACGCGCCTCACTGTGCACTGCGACTCGTCCGTCCCGCAACCCTGCATCGATGAAATTCGTTGTTGAAGCGATCGAATCTCACCGAATCCGAAGTTAGGGAGGGGTCGGCCTGTCGAAAGCGTCGACCGACCGATTAAGGTGGGTGTCTCACCCATCGGACATTCCGATACGTAACTTCCGACAGGAGGGGTGGCAGTGACCACCGAGCTGCGCCGGCTGCGTAACTACATCAACGGAGAGTTCCGGGACGCCGCGGACGGGCGGACCATCGAGGTGGTCAACCCGGCCACGGGCGAGGTGTACGCCACCTCCCCGCTCTCGGGGCAGGCCGACGTCGACGCCGCCATGGAGGCCGCCGCCGCGGCCTTCCCGGCCTGGCGCGACTCCACCCCGGCCGAACGCCAGAAGGTACTGCTCAAGATCGCGGACGCCTTCGAGGAGCGGGCGGAGGATCTGATCGCCGCCGAGTCCGAGAACACCGGCAAGCCACTGGAGCTGACCCGTACCGAAGAGCTCCCGCCGATGGTGGACCAGATCCGCTTCTTCGCGGGCGCCGCCCGGATGCTCGAAGGCCGCTCGGCCGGGGAGTACATGGAAGGGCTCACGTCCATCGTCCGCCGCGAGCCGGTCGGCGTCTGCGCGCAGGTCGCGCCGTGGAACTACCCGATGATGATGGCCGTGTGGAAGTTCGCGCCGGCCCTCGCCGCGGGCAACACCGTGGTGCTCAAGCCGTCGGACACCACCCCGGCCTCGACCACGCTGATGGCCGAGATCATCGGCGCGATCGTCCCCAAGGGTGTCTTCAACGTCATCTGCGGCGACCGCGACAGCGGCCGGGCGATGGTCGAGCACCCGATCCCGGCGATGGCCTCGATCACCGGTTCCGTACGGGCCGGCATGCAGGTCGCCGAGTCGGCGGCCAAGGACGTCAAGCGTGTCCATCTGGAGCTGGGCGGCAAGGCGCCGGTCGTCGTCTTCGAGGACGTCGACATCGCCAAGGCCGTCGAGGACATCGCGGTGGCGGGCTACTTCAACGCCGGGCAGGACTGTACGGCCGCCACCCGCGTCCTCGTCCACGAGTCGATCCACGACGAGTTCGTGACGGCGCTCGCGAAGGCCGCCGCCGAGACGAAGACCGGCGCCGCGGACGACGAGGACGTGCTGTACGGCCCGCTCAACAACGCCAACCAGCTGAAGCAGGTCTCCGGCTTCATCGAGCGGCTGCCGGCCCACGCCAAGGTCGAGGCGGGCGGCCACCGGGTCGGTGACAAGGGCTACTTCTACGCCCCGACCGTCGTCTCCGGCCTCAAGCAGGACGACGAGATCATCCAGAACGAGGTCTTCGGCCCGGTCATCACCGTCCAGTCCTTCACGGACGAGGCGCAGGCGCTGGAGTACGCCAACGGCGTCGAGTTCGCGCTCGCCTCCTCGGTGTGGACCAAGGACCACGGGCGGGCGATGCGGATGTCGAAGTCGCTGGACTTCGGCTGTGTGTGGATCAACACCCACATTCCGCTGGTCGCGGAGATGCCGCACGGCGGCTTCAAGAAGTCCGGCTACGGCAAGGACCTCTCGGCGTACGGCTTCGACGACTACACGCGTATCAAGCACGTGATGACCTCGCTCGACGGCTGATACAGCCACGGGAGCGCGTCTCGGCAGGGCGCGGAATTCGCCCCTTTCTTATGCGCGGGTCTTATGCGTGGGTCTTACGCGCAGGGCGGAAACCCTCACCCGAATGGCCTCATGCCCGCGTGACGCTCCCTCAGCTGTGCGCCGCGCTCGCCGGGCGCATTCCACCGGACGGTCCTACAGTCGCTTCTACCAAGCCCCGCGCGGGCCGTCTGAAGACTGTCCGAAGGCTGTATGAAGCAGGAGGAGCAATGGCGACTACCAGTACAAAGCGTCGCGGCTACCACGAAGGGCTCAATGGCGAGCTGCTCGCGGAATTCCTGGGAACGTTTGTACTGATCCTGCTGGGCTGCGGGTCGGTCGCCGTGGCCGTCGCCGGGCTCCCCGGATCGGGCCGCCAGACGGCCGCCTTCGGCCCGGCGAACTGGCTGATCATCTCGTGGGGCTGGGGCCTCGGCGTGGTCTTCGGGGTGTACGTCTCCGGGGGTATCAGCGGAGGGCATATCAACCCCGCCGTCACGCTCGCCTTCGCCGCGCGCCGCGGATTCCCCTGGAAAAAGGTCCTTCCGTACTGGGGCGCACAACTCCTTGGCGCTTTCCTCGGCGCCGCCGTGGTCTTTTCCGCGTACAGCTGGGCCATCGACGATTTCAATGGCAAGGCCGGAATCGCCAGGGACCAGTCACTCTCCACCTTCTCGATTTTCGCCACCTTCCCGGCCGAGTACTTCGGCAGTTCCTGGTGGGGTCCTTTCCTGGACCAGCTCATCGGCACCGCGATTCTCCTGATCCTGGTCTGCGCGCTCATCGACACGCGCAACAGCGGGCCCCTGTCCAATCTCGCACCGTTCCTGATCGGCCTGGTCGTCTTCGCGATCGGACTGAGCATCGGGACGAACGCCGGATACGCGATCAACCCCGCGCGCGACTTCGGGCCACGGCTGTGGACGTACTTCGTGGGCTGGGGGGATATCGCGCTACCGGGCAGTTTCCAGTGGTTCAGCGGCTACTTCTGGATCCCGATCATCGGACCGCTGGTCGGCGGACTCATCGGGGTCTTCGTCTACGACCTGTTCATCGGGAAGGTGCTGACGACCCGCGCCAAGGAGGCGGAGCCGCCGGAGCCGCTCAGGGCGGAGGAGCCGGGACCGTCCAGGAAGGACCCGGGCGCCGACCTGTGACGGGACGGCCTTCCGGCCGCTGCTGTGCCCGGTCCCGCTTTCCCCGCACGTCAGGGCTTGCGTGCCACGACGCCGAACTGGGCCACTTCCGCGGCGCCGTCGTCGTGGCGGAGGTCGGGGCGCCAGCGCGCGCAGGAGACGATGCCCGGCTCCAGCAGCTCAAGACCGGCCACGAAGGACTCGATGTCCGCCCGGCCGCGGGCGGTGATCGGCGGCGTCGCGTTCTCGTTCCAGAACCGCATGGCCTCGGCATTGCCGTCGCCGCCCAGCTCCAGCGTGGGATGGGTCAATACCAGATAGCTGCCCGAGGGTACGGCGGCCAGCAGCTTGCGTACGATCGACCGCGCGTCGTCGGTGTCGAGGACGAAGTTCAGAATGCCGAGCATTATCACCGCCACCGGCTGCCGCAGGTCGAGCGTCGGCTCGACGGCGGCCAGGATCCCGTCCGGATCATGGGCGTCCGCGTCGATGTACTCGGTGGCGCCCGCGGCGGAGCCCGTCAGCAGCGCGCGGGCGTGCGCCAGCACGATCGGGTCGTTGTCGACGTAGACGATCCGGGACTCGGGCGCGATCCGCTGCGCCACCTCATGGGTGTTGTCGACGGTGGGCAGTCCTGTGCCGATGTCCAGGAACTGCCGTACACCCAGGTCACCGGTGAGATGACGGATCGCACGGCCGAGGAACGCCCGGTCCGCGCGGGCCACTTCACCGATGCTCGGATACAGGCCGGTGACCTGGTCGCCGACCGCGCGGTCCACCAGATAATTGTCTTTCCCGCCCAACCAGTAATTCCAGACGCGGGCGTTGTGCGCGATGTCGGAGCGGATACGCCCCGTCGCGCGCGGGTTGCCGTGGTCGTCGGACACGTCTTCTCCCCTGCTCGCTCCCGCACCTGCCGCACCCGCTTCACCCGCCGCGCCCGCCGTGATCACGGGAGGGACCGTCGGCTCATCATGCCGACCGTACGCCCGGGGGGTCACGAACGACGAGTACCGAGCAGCCCGGACAGCACATCGATCCGGTTGGTGGTGACGGAGTCGACGCCGTGCGCGATCAGCCGGCGCATGCTCCACCTGGTGTCCACGGTCCAGGCGGAGACCAGCAGTCCGTCCCGGTGGTTGCGGTCGGCCAGCTCCCGGCTGACCAGCCCGAACCGGTAGTTGAGCCAGCGTGGCCGCACCGCCGCGAGCAGAGCCGGACGCGGTGGCGCGAGCGTCGTCCAGGTCATGGCGATCTCGGCGCGCGCGTCGGCGGCGCGAACGGCGAGCATCGCGCTCGGGCCCGCGCAGTAGTACACGCGCTCGGCGGCGCCGCACTCGCGCACCGTGCCGACGATCGTGCGTACCGACTCCTCGGTCGCGCCGGGAAGATCCACCATGAAGCGGATCCCGTCCGCACCCGCGTTTCCGCTTCCGGCCCCGTCCGGGTCCTCCGCCGTGAGCGCCTCGCGCAGCGTCGGGACCCCGCCGTCCGTCAGCTCGCGCAGCTCCTCGTACGGCAGCTCCGCCAGCGGCCGTTCATGGCCCCAGAGCCGCTTCAGCGTGGAGTCGTGCAGCAGCACGGGCACACCGTCGCGGGTGAGCCTGACGTCGATCTCGACCGCGTCCGCGCCCCGCCGCCGCGCGGAGCGCACGGACGGGAGGGTGTTCTCCCGTACGCGGTAGGGATCGCCGCGGTGGCCGACGGCGACGACGGTCCGCGCGGCGGCGTCCCGGTCCGTCCGGTCGCCGGCCATCGTCAGCGGGCGAGCCACTGGGCGGTGTACGTGTCGATCTCGGCGGTGAGCCGCTTCTTGCCGTCCGTGTCGAGGAACGAGGCCTCCACACCGTTCTTCGCGAGCTCGGCCAGACCACGCTCGTCCAGGCCGAGCAGCCGGGCGGCCACCCCGTACTCCTGGTTGAGGTCCGTGCCGAACATCGGCGGGTCGTCGCTGTTGACCGTCACCAGCACACCCGCCGCGACCATCGCCTTGATCGGGTGCTCATCGAGATCGAGGACGGCGCGGGTGGCGATATTGGAGGTCGGGCACACCTCAAGCGGGACGCGGTGCTCGGCGAGGTACGCCAGCAGCTCCGGGTCCTGGACGGCGCTCGTGCCATGGCCGATGCGCTCCGCGCCCAGCTCGCGCAGCGCGTCCCAGATCGTTTCGGGGCCCGTCGTCTCACCGGCGTGGGGCACGGAGTGCAGGCCCGCGGCGATCGCGCGGTCGAAGTACGGCTTGAACTGCGGCCGGGGCACCCCGATCTCGGGACCGCCGAGACCGAAGGCGATCAGCCCCTCGGGCCGCAGGTCCACCGCGAGCCTGGCCGTCTCCTCGGCCGCGGCCAGCCCCGCCTCACCGGGGATGTCGAAGCACCAGCGCAGCACGACGCCGAACTCGGCCTCGGCGCTCTTCCTGGCGTCCTCGATCGCCTCCATGAAGCCCTGCTCGGGGATGCCCCGGCTGGTCGAGCTGAAGGGCGTGACCGTCAGCTCGGCATAGCGGATGTTCTGCCGGGCCATGTCACGGGCGATCTCGAAGGTCAGCAGCCGGACGTCCTCGGGCGTACGGATCAGATCGACGACGGAGAGATAGACGTCGATGAAGTGCGCGAAGTCGGTGAAGGTGAAGTAGTCGGCAAGCGCCTCGGGGTCGGTGGGCACCTTGGAGTCCGCGTGCCGGCCGGCCAGTTCGGCCACGATACGGGGCGATGCCGATCCGACATGGTGGACATGCAGTTCGGCCTTGGGCAGCCCCGCGATGAAGGGGTGCAGATCGGTCATCGGGGTCCTCCGGATGCTGGGGCGGGTGCCAGGAACTCACGGCGTCGGAAGGGGCGGGACGTCCGCACCCTGCCGTGGGCCGTTCGGGTCAGGGATCATCGTAGGCCGGGCCGGTTCCGTGTGGAGCGGAGGCCGTAGCATGACGGAATTACGATGGGGGAGGCCCATGTCAGACAAGAGCGAGCAGCCGCCGGGCGGCTACGAGCCGAGTGATCCCTGGGCTCCGCCCGAGCAGCGGATCCCGCTGGACAGGCCGGCGCCGCTGCCGCCGCCGCCGATATCACCCGAGCATCCGGAACAGCGGTCCCCAGGGGTCCCGGGGCCCTCGCAGCCGTCGGCCGGATCGTTCCACAACCAGCCGACGTTCACCGGTGTGCCGACCGGAGGCCCCGAGCCCGGCGCCGTACCGCCGCCGCCCACCGCTCCCGGGGGACCGGCTCAGCCCGCCCCCGGTCCTTACGGTTACCCGGGCGCCTCGCCCGTCCAGCACCCCACCGCTCCGTACGGCGCCGGCCCGGGACCGGGACAGGCCCCCGGCTACGGCTATCCCAGCTACCCCGCCGCCGCGCAGCCGTACCCGGGCGTGCCGGCGTACGGCCAGCCCGGCTGGCAGCCCCCGGCGAACGGTATGGGCGTCGCCGCGATGGTGCTCGGCATCCTGTCCGTCTGTCTGTTCTGTCTGTACGGCATCGGCGGCATCGTCCTCGGCGTACTCGCGCTGATCTTCGGCATCGTCGGCAGGAAGCGCGTACAGCGAGGCGAGGCCAACAACGAGGGTCAGGCCCGCGCCGGTGTCATCCTCGGCTCGATCGGCATCGCCCTCGGCGTCATCTTCCTCGGCTTCATCATCTGGGGCATCACCCAAGCGATCAACGAGGAACGGAACAACGACTACGACAGCACCTACGACGACTACAGCACCTCACTGGTGGTCGACGTCATCCGCTAGACCCGACAGCTCCCAGGCTCTCGGCCCGGAGCCGCTCACGCGCCTCCATCAGCGCCAGGCCCAGCAGATTCAGCCCGCGCCAGCGCGCGGGATCCTGCGCCCGCTCGTCGTCCGAGGCCAGCCCGATGCCCCAGATCCGGTCCATCGGGCTGGCCTCCACGAGTATCCGGTCGCCCGTGGCCAGCAGAAATCCGCGCAGCGCGGCATCCTGCCCGAATTTGTGGACGCTGCCCTCCACCACGATGCCGAAGCGCTCGCGCTCCCAGACGGCCTCGTCGAAATCGCGCACCAGCCGCCCCGCCTTCTTGGCGAGCGCGGGATTCGCCGCCTCCAGCGCGGCGCGCTCGGCCTCCTCGTCCCCGAAGAGCCGCGCCTTGCCCGCCATCATCCAGTGCTCGGCCGTCGCGTATTCCACCCCGTCCACCGTGAACGGTGAAGGCCACCACTGACTGAGACAGCTCGCGCCGAGCGTGCCGTCCCGCCGTGCCGCGTGCCCCCAGAAGAGCAGGTATTTCTCACGTCCCGCGTTCTTCCCCATGCATGTGAGTCTGGCAGCCACCACTGACATTCCGTCCGCCGATCAGCGCGTTGACGCGACACATGGTCGACCGATTCCGTCGCGTAACCAAAAGGCAACAACGGAATCCCTTGTTGAGGTGGCGGTGCTCTGTCAGGATCGGCACTCAATTGAAGCCGGAACAACAGCCGGAACGACAGCTGACCAACCAGCTGGAACATCGGAGAGCGTCATGGCCAACCGCTTCCAGGTGCGGGACCGCTTCGCGGCCGGTGCGCAGTTCATCGGCGGACGGCCGCGACCGGGCACCTCGGGACGTACGCACGCCGTCGTGAACCCGGCGACCGGCGAGGAACTGTACGCGTACGAACTGGCGGGCCCGGCCGATGTCGACGCCGCCGTCGATGCCGCGCGCGAGGCGTTCCCCGGCTGGTCGGGCACCACCCCGGGGGAACGTTCCGACGCCCTGCACCGGTTCGCGGACGTCCTCGCCGAACAGGCCGACGACTTCGCGTACGCGGAATCGCTCCAGTGCGGCAAACCGATCAGGCTGTCCACCGAGTTCGATGTCCCCGGCACCATCGACAACACCGCGTTCTTCGCGGGCGCCGCGCGCCGGCTCCAGGGCGCCTCGGCCGGTGAGTACAGCGCCGATCACACCTCGTACGTACGCCGCGAGCCGATCGGGGTCGTCGGCTCCATCGCGCCCTGGAACTACCCGCTCCAGATGGCCGCCTGGAAGATCCTGCCGGCCGTCGCCGCGGGCAACACCATCGTTCTGAAGCCCGCCGAGATCACCCCCTTCACCTCGCTGATGTTCGCGCGGGCCGCGCAGGAGGCCGGACTGCCCGACGGTGTGATCAATATCGTCAGCGGCGCGGGGCCCGACGCCGGGGAACGGCTCGTCGGCCACCCCGATGTCGTGATGACCTCCTTCACCGGCTCCACCGCCGTCGGAAAGCGCGTAGCGGAGATCGCCACCGCCACCGTCAAACGCCTCCACCTCGAACTCGGCGGCAAGGCGCCCTTCCTGGTCTTCGACGACGCGGATCTGGAGGCCGCCGTCCACGGCGCGGTGGCGGGCTCCCTCATCAACGGCGGCCAGGACTGCACGGCCGCCACCCGCGCCTATGTGCAACGGCCGCTGTACGACGCCTTCGTCAGCGGTGTCGCCGGACTGATGGAGACCGTGCGCCTCGGCGACCCCTTCGACCCGGCCACGGACCTCGGCCCGCTGATCTCGCACACCCACCGCGACCGGGTGGCCGGCTTCGTCGAGCGGGCCCGCGGCTACGCCCGGATCGTCACCGGCGGCGAGGCGCCAGGCGGCGTGTGGAAGGACGGCGCGTACTACCGTCCCACGCTCGTCACGGACGCCGCCCAGGACAGTGAGATAGTCCAGTCCGAGATCTTCGGCCCGGTCCTGGTCGTCCTGCCCTTCGGCTCCGACGACGAGGGCATCCGGCTCGCCAACGACACCCCGTACGGCCTCGCCGCCTCCGCCTGGACCCGCGATGTCCACCGCGCTGGCCGGGCCACCCGGGAGATCAAGGCCGGCTGCGTATGGGTCAACGACCACATCCCGATCATCAGCGAGATGCCGCACGGCGGATACAAGGCCAGCGGGTTCGGCAAGGACATGTCGGCGTACTCCTTCGAGGAGTACACGCAGGTCAAGCATGTGATGTACGACAACACCGCGGTGGCCAGGAAGGACTGGCACCGCACGATCTTCGGTGACCGTCCCCAGTGACCGTCCGCCCGCAGTGACCACCCACCCGAAAGGGCACAGCGCATGGAGCAGTACGAGCCCGACCGTCTCTCCGGGGCCCAGCTCGCCGCGATGCGGCGCAGCCTGACCAGCGGCAGGGGCGCCCTCACCCGCCGGTCCATGCTGCGCGCCACCGGTGTCGGCGCGCTCACGATCGGCGCTCTCGCCGGTCTGAGCGGCTGCGGGATCCCGCCCGCCAAGCGGGAGGGCGACGGCCCCGCGTCCACCGACCACTCGGCGGACGAGAAGCGGGTCGTCTTCTCCAACTGGACCGAGTACATGGACGTCAGCGAGGACGAGAAGCACTATCCGACGCTGGAGGCGTTCACGAAGCGCACCGGCGTCAGCGTCAAGTACACGGCGGACATCAACGACAACGTCGAGTTCTTCGGCAAGATCCAGCCGCAGCTGGCGGCCGGCCAGGACACCGGCCGTGACCTCATATGTGTCACCGACTGGCTCGCCGCCCGCATGATCAGGCTCGGTTACGTCCAGAAGCTCGACCCCTCGCGGCTGCCCCACGCGTTCGCGAACCTCTCCGACCAGTTCCGCTCACCCGACTGGGACCCGGGCCGTGCCCATAGCTACCCCTGGACGGGAATCCCCACCGTCATCGCGTACAACGCGAAGGCCACCGGCGGACGCACGGTCGACTCCGTCTCCCAGCTGCTCGACGACCCGCGGCTCAAGGGGCGCGTCTCGTTCCTCTCCGAGATGCGCGACTCCATCGGAATGACCCTGCTCGATCTGGGCAAGGACCCGGGCAGCTTCACCGACGACGACTTCGACGCCGCCATCGCCCGTATCCAGAAGGCCGTCGACAAGAAGCAGATCCGCCGCTTCACCGGCAACGACTACACCGCCGATCTCGACAAGGGCGATATCGCGGCCTGTGTCGCCTGGGCCGGCGATATCGTCCAGCTCCAGAACGACAACCCGGACATCAAGTTCACCATCCCCCGCAGCGGCTACATCATCTCCAGCGACAATCTGCTGGTCCCGGCCAAGGCACGGCACAAGACCAACGCCGAACTGCTCATCGACCACTACTACCGGCCGCCGGTCGCCGCCGAGCTCGCCGCGTACATCAACTACGTCTGCCCGGTCGACGGGGTACGCGCCGAACTCACGAAGATCGACAAGTCGATGGCCGACAACACACTGATCCTCCCGGACGCGGCGATGGCCGCCGCCTCGCACGCCTTCCGCTCCCTCAGCGCCCAGGAAGAGACGGCGTACGAGCAGAAGTTCGCCAAGCTCATCGGCGCCTGACAGCGCACCTCCCCCATCGCCGGGGACGGCCTGGTCTCAGCCCGTCCACCTCTCTCATCCCCGGGACCGTTACCCATGACAGAGACTGCATCCACCAGCCGGGGCGGCGGCGACGTCCGCCTGTCCGGGATCAGCAAGACGTACGGCTCCTTCCGCGCCGTCCAGCCGCTCGATCTCACCGTGCCGCAGGGCTCCTTCTTCGCTCTCCTCGGCGCGTCGGGGTGCGGCAAGACCACCACCCTGCGGATGATCGCGGGCCTGGAGGAGCCGACCACCGGCACGGTCTTCCTGGGCGACAAGGACGTCACCGGCCTTCCTCCGTACAAGCGGCCGGTCAACACCGTCTTCCAGAGCTACGCGCTCTTCCCGCACCTCGACATCTACGAGAACGTCGCCTTCGGACTGCGCCGCCGCGGCATCAAGTCCGTACGGGGGCAGGTCGGCGCGATGCTCGATCTCGTCCAGCTCGGCGACTTCGCCAAGCGCAAGCCGCACCAGCTCTCCGGCGGCCAGCAGCAGCGGGTCGCCGTCGCCCGCGCGCTGATCAACCACCCCCAGGTGCTGCTGCTCGACGAACCGCTCGGCGCCCTCGACCTCAAGCTGCGCCGGCAGATGCAGCTGGAGCTCAAGCGCATCCAGACCGAGGTCGGCATCACCTTCATCCATGTCACCCACGACCAGGAGGAGGCCATGACCATGGCTGACACGGTCGCGGTGATGAACGGAGGCCTGGTCGAGCAGCTGGGAAGCCCCGCCGATCTCTACGAGAACCCGCAGACCACCTTCGTCGCCAACTTCCTCGGCACCTCCAACCTCATCGAGGCCGAGGTCGCCGAGATCCACGGCGACGACGTGGTGGTCACGGCGGGCGGCGCCAAACTGCGGCTGCCCGCCGGACGGTGCTCCGCCCCGACCACCAGCGGCGGCAGGCTGCTGGTCGGCGTACGGCCCGAGAAGATCTCGCTGGCGCACGCGGACGACGCGGGCACCATCCCCGACGGCCGCAACCGGATCACCGGGCGGATCGCCGACTCCAGCTTCATCGGGGTCTCCACGCAGTATGTGATCGACAGCCCCGTCTGTCCGGAGTTCGAGGTGTACGCGCAGAACATCGAGCGGGACAGCCGGCTCTCGCCCGGCGCCGAGGTGGTCCTGCACTGGAACCCGGCACACAGCTTCGGTCTGGACGCGGCCCAGGATATTGACGCGGGCACCGAGACGGTGGACGAGGAGGTCTCGTGACGCTCACCGAGGCGCCTCCCGCCGCGCCCGCCACCCCGCCAAAACTCCCGGTACGCAAGGCGTCCACGCGCAAGCGGCTCGTGCCGTACTGGCTGCTGCTGCCCGGCATCCTCTGGCTGCTGGTCTTCTTCGCGCTGCCGATGGTCTACCAGGCGTCGACCTCCGTACAGACCGGCTCCCTGGAGAAGGGCTTCGAGGTCACCTGGCACTTCGCGACCTACTGGGACGCGCTCCAGGAGTACTACCCGCAGTTCGTGCGCTCCCTGCTGTACGCGGGCACGGCCACGATCCTGTGTCTGCTGCTCGGCTATCCGCTCGCGTATCTCATCGCCTTCAAGGCCGGACGCCGGCGCAATCTGCTGCTCGTCCTGGTCATCGCGCCGTTCTTCACCAGCTTCCTGATCCGTACGCTCGCCTGGAAGACGATCCTCGCGGACGGCGGCACGGTCGTCGGCATCCTGGACTCCCTGCATGTGCTGGACGTGACGAGCTGGCTCGGCTGGACCGAGGGCAACCGCGTACTCGCCACGCCCATGGCGGTGGTCTGCGGGCTCACCTACAACTTCCTGCCCTTCATGATCCTGCCCCTCTACACCTCGCTGGAGCGCATCGACGGGCGGCTGCACGAGGCCGCGGGCGATCTGTACGCCAGGCCGCTGACCACGTTCCGGAAGGTGACCTTCCCGCTCTCCATGCCGGGCGTCGTCTCCGGCACGCTGCTCACCTTCATCCCGGCGAGCGGCGACTACGTCAACGCCGAACTGCTCGGCTCCACCGACACCAAGATGGTGGGCAGTGTCATCCAGACACAGTTCCTGCGGGTGCTGGACTATCCGACGGCCGCCGCCCTCTCGTTCATCCTCATGGCGATCGTCCTGCTGATGGTCACCTTCTACATCCGCCGAGCAGGGACGGAGGACCTGGTCTGATGCGCTGGCTCCGACGCAATATCGTCGTCATCGCGGGCATGCTGACGCTCGGCTTTCTGATCGTGCCCAACCTCGTCGTGATGGTCTTTTCCTTCAACAAGCCGAACGGGCGCTTCAACTACTCCTGGCAGCGCTTCTCGCTGGACGCCTGGAAGGATCCCTGCGGAGTCGCCGATCTGTGCGGCTCGCTGACGCTCTCGCTCCAGATCGCCGCCTGGGCGACGCTCGGCGCCACCGTCCTGGGCACGATGATCGCGTTCGCGCTGGTCCGTTACCGCTTCCGGGCGCGCGGCTCGATCAACTCACTGATCTTCCTGCCGATGGCGATGCCCGAGGTCGTGATGGCCGCCTCGCTGCTGACGCTCTTCCTCAACCTGGGCGCGCGGCTCGGCTTCTGGACCGTGCTCATCGCACACATCATGTTCTGCCTCAGCTTCGTGGTGACCGCCGTCAAGGCGCGCGTCATGTCGATGGACCCGAGACTGGAGGAGGCGGCGCGGGATCTCTACGCGGGGCCCGTGCAGACCTTCGTACGGGTCACGCTGCCGATCGCCGCCCCCGGGATCGCGGCGGGCGCCCTGCTCGCCTTCGCGCTCTCGTTCGACGACTTCATCATCACCAACTTCAACGCCGGCTCGACCGTGACCTTCCCCATGTTCGTCTGGGGCTCCGCCCAGCGCGGCACGCCGGTACAGATCAATGTCATCGGGACGGCGATGTTCATCATCGCCGTACTGCTGGTGGTCGGCGGCCAGCTGGTCAGCAACCGGCGGAAGAAGACCGCCGCCACGACCTGAACAGATCTCACCATCCCCCCGAAGGAGTTGGAAGACATGGCCCCAAGCGCCATGCGCACCACCACCGCGGCGCTCTCCGCCGCGTCACTCTCCGACGCGCGGCCGGTCCCGTACTGGCTGGACGACCCCGGCAGGCCGGGTGCCCTGCCGGCCCTCACCGGCGACGAACACTGCGATCTGCTCGTCATCGGCGGCGGCTACAGCGGGCTGTGGACCGCGCTGCTCGCCAAGGAACGCGACCCGGAGCGGGACGTCGTACTGATCGAGGGCCGCGAGGTGGGCTGGGCCGCCTCCGGCCGCAACGGCGGCTTCTGCGCCGCCTCCCTCACCCACGGCTTCAGCAATGGGCTCGCGCGCTGGCCGGGGGAGCTGCGGAAGCTGGAGGAACTGGGCGAGCGCAATCTCGACGCCATCGAGGCGACCGTCGCCCGCTACGCCATCGACTGTTCGTTCGAGCGCACCGGTGAGATCGACGTCGCCACCGAGCCGTACCAACTGGACGACCTCCGTGAGCTGTACGAGGAGGCGACGCGGCTCGGCCGGACCGGTCTGGAGGTGCTGGACCGGGAAGCGGTGCGGGCCGAGGTCGACTCGCCGACGTTCCTGGGCGGGCTGTGGGACCGGCGCGGCGTCGCCATGCTGCACCCGGCCAAGCTCGCCTGGGGCCTCAAGCGCGCCTGCGCGGAGCTCGGGGTACGCCTCTACGAGAACACCCGCGCGCTGGAGCTGGCGCGTGCCCGGTCCGTGCCCGGTCCGGGAGGCGGGTCGGGAGCCGGGTCCGGGATGGCCGTCCGTACGCCGTACGGACGGATCTTCGCGCGCAAGGTCGCGCTCGGCACCAATGTGTTCCCCTCGCTGGTCCGACGGGTACGTCCGTACACCGTCCCCGTCTACGACTACGCGCTGATGACCGAGCCGCTGACCGAGGAGCAGCGCGCCGCGATCGGCTGGAAGAACCGTCAGGGGCTCGGCGACAGCGCCAATCAGTTCCACTACTTCCGGATCACCGACGACCACCGCATCCTGTGGGGCGGCTACGACGCGATCTATCCGTACGGCGGTCGGCTCGACACGGCGCTCAACCACCGTCCGGAGACCTATCTCAAGCTCGCCGGCCACTTCTTCCGCTGCTTCCCGCAGCTGGAGGGGGTGCGCTTCAGTCATGCCTGGGGCGGTGCCATCGACACCTGTTCGCGCTTCTCGGCCTTCTTCGGTACGGCCTACGACGGCCGGGTCGCGTATGCCGCCGGGTACACCGGGCTCGGTGTCGGGGCGACCCGCTTCGGCGGGGAGGTGATGCTCGATCTCCTGGCGGGCGAACGGACCGAGCGCACAGCGCTGGAGATGGTCAGGAGCAAGCCGCTGCCGTTCCCGCCGGAACCGGCCGCGTGGGCCGGGATCGGCCTCACCAAATGGTCGCTGGCCCGCGCGGACGCCCGGGGCGGACAGCGCAATCTGTGGCTGCGGACCATGGACCGGCTGGGCCTCGGTTTCGACAGCTGAGCCGCCCGCGGGACCCTGTGATCCAGATCACCGCAAGATCACCGGCCGAACTCGCGTAATCGCGAGGCATCCCCCGCGTCTCCCCGTTGTGGACAGATTGTCCAACAAGATGGAGGGGAGGCCGGGCAGATGGCCGGCTCAGGGGCGAACAACGCGGTGGAGTGGCTGACTTCGGTGGCACCGGATCCCGAAGCCTGCCGGTGGGAGTGGGAGCGCAACCCGTTGGGGGTGGCCCTGCTGCCCGCCGGCCGGCTCTGGGATGTGCTGATTCTCCCCGGCGGGCTCGGCTATCCGACCCTCGACGTGCTGACCGGGCTCGTCGACCGGCCGGGACCCGTGCTCGCGGACTTCGGCGACTCCCGGATGGGGTTCTTCGTGCCGCCGGGCACGGTCGCGCGCTGGCTCGGTACGGGCGTACGCGGCGCCGGCTCCGGCACCTGGATCGTCGTGCCGTACCCGGGGCGGGCGAGCGGTGGTACGCGCTGGCTGATTCCGCCGGACGGCTCGGGCACGCTCACCGACGCGTCGCTGCTGGAACTGGCGATGCACGAGGCGGCGGCGAACCTCGCGGCGGGGGACAGGAACAGGAGGGACGGGGGCGGGGAGGACGGCGCCATGTGACTCCAGGGGGGCGGGGGTGTGGGGCGGTTCCGGGGTGGCGCGTCACAGGTCTTGACCAATCAATTGGTCTGGACCATGCTGTGCGCGCTCCGCCACCTCATTTCCCCCATGCCCGGAGGCAGTTGTGGAACGCACCAGACGTCCTGCTCTGTACCCAAGACTGGTGGCCGCCCTCGCGGCCGCCGTGCTCACCGCGGGCGGACTCGTCGCCGCCGCCCAGACGGCACGGGCCGCCGACGCGGACATCGCCCGTAACGGCGGCTTCGAGTCCGGCCTGACCGGCTGGAGCTGTACGGCGGGCAGCGGCTCCGTCGTCACCACCCCCGTACACGGCGGCAGCGGCGCGCTCAGGGGGACCCCCGCGGGCAACGACAACGCCAAGTGCTCGCAGACCGTCACGGTCCAGCCGGACTCCGCGTACACGCTGAGCTCCTGGGTCCGCGGCGGCTACGTCTATCTCGGCGCCTCCGGCACCGGCACCACCGATGTCTCGACCTGGACACAGTCCGCGGCCGACTGGCAGAAGCTGACCACGAGCTTCCGCACCGGCCCGAGCACCACCTCGGTGACCGTCTACACCCACGGCTGGTACGGCACGCCCGCCTACTACGCCGACGATCTCACCCTCGTCGGTCCCGGCGGCGCGCCCGAGCAGCCCCCGGCCGTCCCCACCGGCCTCAAGGCGGGCACCGTCACCTCGACCTCCGTAGCGCTCTCCTGGGCGCCCGTCACGGGAGCCACCGGCTACACCGTCTACCGGGGCGGCGCGAAGGCCCTGGACGTCAGCGGCACCTCGGCGACCGTCACCGGGCTCAGCCCCGCCACGGCCTACAGCTTCCAGGTCGCCGCGACCAACGCCACCGGCGCGTCCGCGCTCTCGCCCGCCGTCACCGCCACCACAGCCACCTCGGGCGGCGGCGGAGGAGGCGGCACGGACCTGCCCGCCCACGCGCTGGTCGGCTATCTGCACTCCAGCTTCGCCAACGGCTCCGGCTACACGCGGATGGCCGATGTGCCCGCCTCGTGGGACGTCATCAACCTCGCCTTCGGCGAACCCACCTCGGTCACCTCCGGCGACATCCGCTTCAGCCTCTGCCCGGTCGCCGAATGCCCGAACGTCGAATCCGTCGCCGAGTTCAAGGCGGCGATCAAGGCCAAGCAGGCCGCGGGCAAGAAGGTCCTGATCTCCATCGGCGGCGCGAACGGCCAGGTCCAGCTCTCCACCACCGCCGCCCGCGACGCCTTCGTCTCCTCGGTTTCCAAGATCATTGACGAGTACGGTCTGGACGGCCTGGACATCGACTTCGAGGGCCACTCGCTCTCGCTGAACACCGGTGACACCGACTTCCGCAACCCCACGACCCCGGTCGTCGTCAATCTGATCTCCGCGATCAAGACCCTCAAGGCCAAGTACGGCGCGGACTTCGTCCTCACCATGGCCCCCGAGACCTTCTTCGTGCAGCTCGGCTACCAGTTCTACGGATCCGGCCCCTGGGGCGGCCAGGACCCGCGCGCCGGTTCGTACCTCCCGGTGATCCACACCCTGCGCGACGATCTCACCCTGCTGCACGTCCAGGACTACAACTCCGGCCCGATCATGGGCCTGGACAACCAGTACCACTCGATGGGCGGCGCCGATTTCCATATCGCCATGACCGACATGCTGCTCACCGGCTTCCCGGTCGCCGGTGACACCACGAAGGTCTTCCCGGCGCTCCGCCCCGACCAGGTGGCCATCGGCCTGCCGGCCTCGACCCAGGCGGGCAACGGCCACACGTCACCGGCCGAGGTGAACAAGGCGCTGAACTGCCTCACCAAGAAGACCGACTGCGGCTCGTACCAGACCCATGGCACCTGGCCCGCCCTGCGCGGACTGATGACCTGGTCGATCAACTGGGACCGCTTCAACCAGTGGGAGTTCTCGAAGAACTTCGACGCGTACTTCGGCTGACATCGCGCGATCCGGCCACGCGGAGTGCCCGCTCCAGAGCCAGGAGCACCATCCCGCACAGGGCCAGGCTGCCGAGGACGTCCAGCGGCCAGTGGTAGCCACGCAGTACGAGACCGATGCCCGTCGCCAGGGTGAGCAGGACGGCGGCGGGCATCGCCCGGTTCCGTCGCCCGTGGGGCGCGTGGGGCGCGAGGAGCAGGGCGGCGCCGCCGTACGCGACCATCGCCGTCGCCGTATGCCCGGACGGGTAGTAGCCGGTGGCGTCGGTGAGCGGGCCCGGCCGGTCGATCCAGATCTTGAGCGGTACGACCAGGAGGGGGACGGCGGCCATCGCGAGCGCCGCCACCAGGGGCCGCGCGCGCTGTCCGCGCCACAGCGCGTATCCGATCGCCACGGCCAGTACCGGCACGGCGACGAGCATGCTGCCGAGATCGGCGAGGAGTTCCGTCAGTGGTCTGGGCCCTTGACCCGCGAGCGCGTGACCGACACGTTCGTCGGCCGAGCGCAGCGGCCCGCCGGCGGAGACCTGCCAGGTCACCAGCGCGAAGACGGCCGCGCACAGCGCGAAGGGAAGCCGGAACCGCCACAGCGGGCGGGAGAAAAAGGCCGGCCGCCCGGGAACAGGGGGGGTGGTTCCGGGGCGGCCGTACGGACCGGTGTGCCGCACGCCCCGGGGGGTTTGGGGCGGGCGGCCGTCCGATCGGTGAGGTGTTCCAGAGCCGGAGGCTCCAGTGGTGTGCGCGAAGGCACGACCAAAGCGGTGCTGGGGATGCCCCGCTCCGGTGTCGCCCGCAGTCCCCTGCGAGCGGGGTGTTTCTCTCATCTGCGGAAACGGTACGTCAGCCGCGCGGGCACCGACAGCCCGAAACGCATCCCGCCATCGGCCTCGCACACCTTCTTCACAGGCCCTGACAGGTGTGGCGGACCGGGGCCGGCGCCGCGGTCACGGTCCGCCGTACCGGCAGCTCAGACGGTGGCAAGCGCCTCCTCGACGATGTCCAGGCCCTCGTTCAGCAGGTCCTCGCCGATCACCAGCGGCGGCAGGAAGCGCAGCACATTGCCGTAAGTGCCACAGGTCAGGACCAGTAGCCCCGCCGCATGGCACGCCTTGGCGAGCGCGGCGGTCGCCTCCGGGGCCGGCTCCTTGGTCTCCCGGTTCTTCACCAGCTCGATCGCGATCATCGCGCCGCGGCCGCGGATGTCACCGATGAGGTCGTACTTCTCGCGCAGCGCGGAGAGCCGGCCCTTCATGACCGTCTCGATACGGCGGGCCTTCGCGATGAGATCCAGTTCCCTCATCGTCTCGATGGCGCCGAGCGCGGCGGCGCAGGCCACCGGGTTGCCGCCGTACGTACCGCCGAGGCCGCCCGAGTGCGCGGCGTCCATGATCTCGGCGCGGCCGGTGACGGCGGCGAGCGGCAGACCGCCCGCGATGCCCTTCGCGGTGGTGATCAGGTCGGGGACGACGCCCTCGTCCTCACAGGCGAACCACTGGCCGGTACGGCAGAAGCCGGACTGGATCTCGTCCGCCACGAACACGATCCCGTTGTCCTTGGCGAACCGCGCCAGCGCGGGCAGGAAGCCCTTGGCCGGCTCGATGAAGCCGCCCTCGCCGAGCACCGGCTCGATGATGATCGCGGCGACGTTGTCGGCGCCGATCTGCTTGCTGATCTGGTCGATGACCTGGGCGGACGCCTCGGGGCCACAGTTCTCGGGACCGGTCGGCCAGCGGTAGCCATAGGCGACAGGCACCCGGTAGATCTCCGGGGCGAACGGCCCGAAGCCGTTCTTGTACGGCATGTTCTTCGAGGTCAGCGCCATGGTGAGGTTCGTACGGCCGTGATAGCCGTGGTCGAACACGACCACGGCCTGGCGCTTGGTGTACGCGCGGGCGATCTTCACGGCGTTCTCGACGGCCTCGGCGCCTGAGTTGAACAGCGCGGACTTCTTCGCGTGGTCACCCGGGGTCAGCTCGGCAAGCCGCTCACAGACCTCGACGTACCCCTCGTACGGCGTGACCATGAAACAGGTGTGGGTGAAGTCCGCGAGCTGGGCGGAGGCGCGGCGTACGACGGCCTCGGCGCTGGCACCGACCGAGGTCACGGCGATCCCGGAACCGAAATCGATCAGCCGGTTGCCGTCCACGTCCTCAAGGATCCCGCCGTCGGCGCGGGCGGCGAACACGGGCAGCACGGACCCGACGCCACCGGCGACCGCGGCGGTACGGCGGGCCTGCAACTCCTGCGACTTCGGACCGGGGACGGCGGTGACGAGGCGGCGCTCCTGCGGAATGGCGGTCATGAGGGGCTCCTGGGGGTGTTTCCGGGGTCTTTCTTCGGCTTTCTTCGCAGGCTAGGGGTGGGGGAGGGGTGCGGGCATGCGCCGTTCGGTAGTAACCGGGTCGTGTCGTTGTCCGTGACGGACAGGTGGCCCACACGCCGGGGCCGGGAGGTACGGCGGGGCGGGCGACACCCTGTGGGCGCGGAACGGTGAACTACCCGTGCGCGGGCACTAGATTGACGCTTGCACACGAGATCGACGCGTGCGCACGGCGGACGGCACAGCGCGGGCCTGACTGGTCAGGAGGCAGGGGTTCATGGACACCGACGGCACGCACGACTCACAGGGCACGCGCGCCACCCCTGTGCCGCGGCCCGCGGGGCCGCCGCCCACGCCGCCCCCCGCGCCACCGCCGATGCCGAAGTCCTTGCCGTCCCCGCCGGGTCCGCCGCCCGGTGCCTCCGACCCGTCCGGCGCCTTCGCACCGGGCGTCTTCGAGGCGGCCCCGCCACCCGCGCCGGAACGCGCCCCGGACAGCGGCCCGACGCTGGGCGAGTGGCTGCGGGTGCCCCGGGTCGCGGACGCGCCAGGGACCTGGGCGTACGGACACAGGCCGCGCCCCCCGGAGGAGCCGGAGCGCACGCCGACGCGGCAGCTGGTCAGCGGAGCGCTGATCTCGCTCCTCGCGGGCCTGCTGCTCTGGTCGCTGCTGTGGAACGGCTATCTGGGCGGCTTCTGGCTCTGGCCGCTCTACATGTTCACGCCCGATTCCTGGCGCGGCACGATGGCCTCGGTCGTCGCCTCGTACATCTACTACGCGCTGGTCATCGGCGGACTCCTGGTCCTCTTCGGACGGCTCGGCCGCTGGCCCGAGCTCGCCCGCCGCGTTCTGCGCCGGGTCCCCGGCGTCGCCCCGAAGGAGACCGCGCCGCCGCCCCCGGAGCCCGAGGACGATCTCGCCGAGTGGCCCCAGCTCCGCTCCGCCGGCCAGGGCGAGACCGCCGCGCGGCTCGCCGCCGAGGTGCGGGGCGGGCGGATGAACGATGTCGACTACGCCCGGATCCGGCGCGCCTGGCACACCGTACGGGCCGACCCCTCCCGGCTCACGGCGTTCGCCGAGGCCGTGCGGGGCCACGGCGCCGCGGCCTGCGTCCACCCGTCGGGCAAGCGCGACCTGCCCGTCCGCGCGGCCCGGCACGATCTGCTCGTACGACAGGTCCGGCTCGGCACGGTCCACGACGGGGAGCGCAACCCGTACCCCAGGCGCGGGACGGGGATCGCGCTGGATCCGGTCCTGCTGGGGACCTCGCTGCTGGCCGTGGGGCCGCCGGGCGCGGGCAAGACACACGCGCTCGTCCGGCCGGTCGTCGAATCGCTCTCCCTCCAGGCGCTCGCCGGACAGGCCGTCGTGATCGCCGTCTGCGCCGCCGGGACCCAGCTCGGCCCCGACAGCGCCTATGACGTCGTGGTACGGCTCGGCGACCCGGCATCGGTGTACGACCTCGATCTGTACGGGGGAACGAACGACCCGGACGAGGCCGCCGCCGTACTCGCCGAGGGCCTTGTCGGTGATCTCACGGACACCGACGGAAGGCGGGCCACCACCGCGCTCGCGCAATTGCTCGGCCCGTTCCGTGCCGCGTACGGCCGGCTGCCCGCCGTACCGGAGCTGCGCGAGCTGCTTGACGGCACGCCCGCCGCGCTGGCCGCCCTGCGCGAAGCCCTTGACGCCGGCGGCCACCACGCCATGCGGCGTGAACTCGACACCAGGGAACGGCAGTCCGGAGCCCCCGGGGACGCGGGGAGCGCGCTCGCCGACCGGATCGCGCTGCTCGACCGCCCGGCGTTCGCGGGCTTCTTCGACACCAGCGGCAGGACCAGGCCGTTCTCGCTGCGCACCCTGGAGCATCCGCTCCGGGTCCGTATCGACCTGCCCGAGCGCGGACACGCCGAAGCCTCGCGGATGCTGGCCAGGCTCGTGCTCGCGCAGTTCACGGCGAACGCCGCCGTACGCGCCGACCGCTCGCTCTTCGCCTGTCTCGTCCTGGACGACGCGACCCGCACCCTCACCGGCCAGACCCTGCGCGGGGTGCAGCGGCTGCGGTCGGTGAACGCGGGCGCGCTGCTCACCCTGCGCACGCTCGACGATGTGCCGGAGGCGCTGCACACCGCGCTCCTCGGGGCCGTCGGCTGCCGGATGGCCTTCTCCGGGATCACCACCTGGGACGGCAAGCGCTTCGCGGAGGCCTGGGGCACGGAGTGGGTGGAGACCCGGGACGTCACCCAGCGCACGGTCTTCGCCGACCAGCCGCTGACCCGGGCCATTCACGCGTTCCGGAAGCTGGTCACCGGCAAGGCCGTGACGACGGACGCGGTGACCGTACGGAAGGTCGAGCGCGAGCGCTGGTCGGCCTCCGAACTGGCGCACTCGGTCCCCGCCGGGCACGCGGTGCTCTCGCTGCGGACGGTGGGGGGCGACCACGCGCCGCCGCTGCTGGTGGATCTGCGGAGCTGACCGCGGAGCGCCGACGGGGAGGCAGCGCTGTCCGATCACCGCCACCCGATCACCGTCACCCGGCCGTCGGCTCGTACAAGCTGGCAGAATTGAGGGACGCCGTTCGTACGGAGCGGCGTAATCGTCCGAGGCGGCGTCATTCGGCCGCCGCCCTGCCCCTCCATCGCCGAAGGCCCTACGGTTCCACCATGCCGCCCACCCTCGCCTCGCTCGTCCAGCACTCGGCGCTCAACCTCACCGTGCGTGCGGGGGAGGACCGGCTCCAGACGCCTGTGCGCTGGGTCCACGCGAGCGAGCTGGCCGACCCCGTGCCGTACATGGAGGGCGGGGAACTGCTTCTCATCACGGCGACGACGCTGGACGCCGACGATCCGGAAGCCATGCGGCGCTACATACGCAGGCTGGTCGGCGCCGGGGTCGTCGGGCTCGGCTTCGCCATCGGCGTGAACTACGAGGACGTCCCCGAGGCGCTTGTCGAGGCGGCGCGGGAAGCCGGGCTGCCGCTGCTGGGCGTCCCCCGGCGCACCCCCTTCCTCGCCATCAGCAAGGCCGTCTCGGCGGCACTCGCCGCCGATCAGTACCGCGCGGTCACCGCGGGGTTCGAGGCCCAGCGGGAGCTGACCAGCGCCGCACTCGCCGAGGGGCCCGCGGCGCTGCTGGCCCGGCTCGCCGCGCATGTGGACGGCTGGGCGGCGCTGTACGACGCGTCGGGCGCCGTGGTCGCCGCCGCGCCCGAGTGGGCCGCGCGCCGGGCCGCCCGGCTGACCGGCGAGGTGGAACGGCTGCGGGAGCGGCCCGCGCCGGCGAGCGCGGTGGTCGGGGCCTCGGGCGACGCGCTGGACGAGGCGTCCGGCGCCGAGGACCGAGTCGAGCTCCAGTCCCTCGGCACGGGCCGGCGGATGCGTGGCGCGCTCGCCGTCGGCACAGGAGCCGCGCTGGGTACCGCGGAGCGGTACGCGGTCCACTCGGCGATCGCCCTGCTGACGCTGACGACGGAACGGTCACGCGCCCTTCAGGCCGCCGAACAGCGCCTCGGCTCGGCCGTGCTGCGGATGCTGCTCTCCGGCCAGCCCGACCACGCGCGGGCCGTGGCCGGCGATCTGTACGGGGGCCTGCTCGACGCCCCGTTCCGGCTGCTGGTCGCCGAATCGGCCGAATCGGTGAAGCCCGCGCAGCCGGTGAAACCCGTGCGGGACCCCGAGTCCGACCATCCGCTCCAACTGCTCGCTGAGGCGCTGGAGGCCGCGGCGTCACGGGCGGGCGAGGCGGTGCTCGCCGTCCCGGACGGCGGGGAACGGCTCATGGTGCTCGCGGTGGACGGCGGGGCGGTGGTCAGGGCCTGCGAGGGATACGCCCGGCGCGAGGCCGAGGAGGCCGGGGTCGTCATCGGGCTCTCCGCGCCGGCGGGCCCGATCGCGGCGGCGGGTGCGTACAAACAGGCGGAACAGGCACTCTCGGTGGCGCGGCGGCGCGGCCGCGCGCTGGTCGAGCACGAGGAACTGGCGGCGGGATCGATCCTTCCGCTGCTCGCTGACGACGCGGTACGCGCCTTCGCGGACGGCGTGCTGCGCGCCCTGTACGAGCACGACGCGAAGGGCCGCGGTGATCTGGTGGCCTCGCTGCGGGCCTGGCTCTCCCGCCACGGCCAGTGGGACGCGGCGGCGGCCGACCTCGGGGTCCACCGCCATACGCTGCGCTACCGCATGCGCCGGGTGGAGGAGATCCTCGGCCGCTCGCTGGACGACCCGGACGTACGGATGGAGCTGTGGCTGGCCCTGAAGACCACGGCGTCGCCCGTGCCCCCGACCGAGTAGCGGACCACGTCCCCCCCAGCGTCGGACCACGTCCGCCCCGGCGCCTCCGCTTACGACAATGCGTAGCACGCGCCCCACCGCACCACTCCACCCCGGACAAACGACCACCCGCGCCCGCACCCCTACCGTGGAACCAGACACCCCCATCTCTTCGGAAGGGCCCGGACTCGCAATGACTTCCACCCACGCTTTCTGGCTCGCCGGCCGCCAGGCCACCGGCGAGGACACCTTCGACGTCACCTCCCCCTGGGACGGCCGGCTCGTCGGCACCGTGGCCGTGCCGACCGAGGACCAGGTCGAGGAGGCCGTGGCCGCCGCGCACGCGGTCCTGGACGAGTTCGCCGCGACTCCCGCGCACGTACGGGCCGCCGCGCTCGACCATGTCTCCCGCAGGCTCGTCGAGCGCACCGAGGAGATCGCACGGCTGATCTCCGCCGAGAACGGCAAACCCCTCAAGTGGGCCAGGGGCGAGGTCGGCCGCGCCGTCTCCGTCTTCCGCTTCGCCGCCGAAGAGGCCCGCCGCTTCAACGGCGGGGACGCCCAGCGCCTCGACACCGACGCGGGCGGCGCCGGCCGCCTCGCGCTGACCCGCCGCTTCCCCCGCGGCGTCGTCCTCGGCATCGCGCCGTTCAACTTCCCGCTCAACCTCTGCGCCCACAAGATCGCCCCGGCCATCGCGGTCGGCGCCCCGATCATCCTCAAGCCCGCCCCGGCGACCCCGCTCTCCGGACTCCTCCTCGGCGAGCTGCTGGCCGAGACGGACCTGCCGGCCGGCGCCTGGTCCGTACTGCCCGTGCCGAACGACCGGATGCCCGCCCTCGTCCAGGACGAGCGGCTGCCGGTGATCTCCTTCACCGGCTCGGACAAGGTCGGCTTCGCGATCATGGACTCCGTCCCGCGCAAGCACTGCACGCTCGAACTCGGCGGCAACGGCGCGGCCGTCGTCCTCGCCGACTACGCGAGCGAGAAGGACCTGGATTGGGCGGCGACCAGGATCGCCACCTTCTCGAACTACCAGGGCGGCCAGTCCTGTATCTCCGTCCAGCGCGTGATCGCGGACGCCTCGGTGTACGAACGTCTCGTCCCCAAGGTCATCGCCGCCGTCGAGGCCCAGGTCACCGGCGACCCCGGCGACGACGCCACCGATGTGGGGCCGCTCGTCAGCGAGGACGCGGCCAAGCGCGTCGAGTCGTGGGTCGACGAGGCGGTACGGGCCGGCGCCCAGCTGCTCACGGGCGGCAAGCGGGACGGCGCGACATACGCCCCGACCGTCCTCTCCGAGGTCCCCGCGGACGTCACGATCTCCTGCGAGGAGGTCTTCGGGCCCGTCCTCACCCTGCGCCGGGTCGAGAGCGAGACCGAGGCGTTCGAGAAGGTCAACGACTCGAAGTACGGCCTCCAGGCCGGGGTGTTCACCCATGACCTACAGGCTGCCTTCCGGGCCCACCGCGCGCTGGAGGTCGGCGGCGTGATCATCGGCGACGTCCCCTCGTACCGTGCCGACCAGATGCCGTACGGCGGTGCCAAGCAGTCCGGCGTCGGCCGCGAGGGCGTGCGGTTCGCGATGGACGACTACACGTACGAGCGCGTCATGGTGCTCACGGGCCTCGCGCTCTAGAAGGGGCTCCCGGGGGCGCTCCTGGAGGGCCCCGGCACCCTCGCCACGACGTTCCCGCGGCCCGCGCCACGACTGGTGCGGGGCGCGGGAATCGGGTAGATACGGACGGAGTAGTACCAGGCCGGTTGAACCGTCACTGGACCCGACTCCGCGGCGAGGTGAGTACTCATGTCCGCCCCATCCGCACCCTCAGCAGCATCCGCACCGCAGGAACCACAGGGCAAGCCCAAGGTCTCCGAGCGGGAAGCGCGCCAGGTCGCCGAGGCGGCCCGGGAACAGGGCTGGCGCAGGCCGAGCTTCGCCAAGGAGATGTTCCTCGGCCGCTTCCGTCTCGATCTCATCCATCCGCACCCGATGCCGGCGTCCGAGGACGTCAAGCGCGGCGAGCAGTTCCTGACGAAGCTCCGCGAGTTCAGCGAGACGAGGATCGACGGCGCGCGGATCGAGCGCGAGGCCCGGATCCCCGACGAGGTGATCAACGGCCTCAAGGAACTGGGCGCGCTCGGAATGAAGATCGAGACCAAATACGGCGGGCTCGGCCTCACCCAGGTGTACTACAACAAGGCCCTGGCCCTGGTCGGCTCCGCCAGTCCGGCGATCGGCGCGCTGCTCTCCGCCCATCAGTCGATCGGCGTACCGCAGCCGCTGAAACTTTTCGGCACCCAGGAGCAGAAGGACACCTTCCTGCCGCGCCTGGCCCGCACCGACATCTCGGCCTTCCTCCTCACCGAGCCGGATGTGGGCTCCGACCCCGCCAGGCTCGCCACCACCGCGGTGCCCGACGGCGACTCGTACGTCCTCGACGGTGTGAAGCTGTGGACGACCAATGGAGTCGTCGCCGATCTGCTCGTCGTGATGGCGCGCGTACCGAAGACGGAGGGCGGGAAGGGCGGCATCACGGCGTTCGTCGTCGAGGCCGGCTCCCCGGGCATCACGGTCGAGAACCGCAACGCCTTCATGGGCCTGCGCGGTCTGGAGAACGGCGTCACCCGCTTCCACCAGGTCCGGGTCCCCGCCGCGAACCGTATCGGCCCCGAGGGCGCGGGTCTGAAGATCGCCCTCACCACCCTCAACACCGGCCGGCTCTCGCTGCCCGCGATGTGCGTGGGCGCGGGCAAGTGGTGTCTGAAGATCGCCCGCGAGTGGTCGGCCGCCCGTGAGCAGTGGGGCAAGCCCGTCGGCCGCCATGAGGCCGTGGGCGCGAAGATCTCGTTCATCGCCGCCACCACGTTCGCGCTGGAGGCGGTCGTGGACCTGGCCTCCCAGATGGCGGACGAGGACCGCAACGACATCAGGATCGAAGCGGCCCTGGCCAAGCTGTACGGCTCCGAGATGAGCTGTCTGATGGCCGACGAACTGGTCCAGATCCGGGGCGGCCGGGGCTTCGAGACCGCGGACTCCCTCGCCGCGCGCGGCGAGCGTGCCGTACCCGCCGAGCAGATGCTCCGCGATCTGCGGATCAACCGGATATTCGAGGGCTCCACGGAGATCATGCATCTGCTGATCGCGCGCGAGGCGGTCGACGCCCATCTGGCCGTCGCGGGCGACATCATCGATCCGGAGAAGTCGCTCTCGGACAAGGCGCGGGCCGGTGCGCAGGCGGGCCGGTTCTACGCCGGCTGGCTGCCGAAGCTGGTCGCGGGACCGGGCCAGCTGCCCGGCTCGTACGCGGAGTTCCATCCGGCGGGACACCCGGACCTGTCGGCGCATCTGCGCTACGTGGAGCGCAACGCGCGCAAGCTCGCACGCTCCACCTTCTACGCCATGTCGCGCTGGCAGGGCCGGATGGAGACCAAGCAGGGTTTCCTCGGCCGGATCGTGGACATCGGCGCCGAGCTGTTCGCGATGAGCGCGGCCTGTGTACGGGCCGAGCTGATGCGGACGAGCGGCGACCACGGCCGCGAGGCGTACCAGCTGGCGGATGTCTTCTGCCGGCAGGCCCGTATCCGGGTCGAGGAGCTGTTCACCCGGCTCTGGTCCAACACGGACGAGCTGGACCGCAAGGTCGTGACCGGTGTTCTGGCGGGTACGTACACCTGGCTGGAGGCCGGGATCATCGACCCGAGCGGCGAGGGCCCCTGGATCGCGGATGCGACTCCGGGACCGTCCCGGCGTGAGAACGTGCACCGGCCGATCCACTGAACCCGAGCCGAACATTTTCTCTATTTCGCCCGATTTGTGGGTAAAGTAGAGGGGAACCGCAGGGATACGTACCGAGGCTCCCGCCCGAGCCGGGCGGGCCCCTCGTCGGCCTCTGTGAGGAGGTTGCCATGGCCAGCGACGCCGACTTCTACGCACATGGCCGGCCGGAGAACCCACAGCTCCCGGAGGACCGGCCGCGCGGAGGCGGGCCGAAGGGGCCGCCCCCGGTCCACAGCACGGCCTGGAAGGTCATGGCCATCGTCATCGCGATCATCGTGATCATCCTGGCGGGGATCCTGCTGTTCCCGTGAGGGACACCGTTCCCGTGAGGGCCGCTCGGCCCGCCCATCGCCCCGCCCCATGACCGGAGTCAACCGACCGGTCATGGGACGGTCACGTGTGAGGTCAGTTGAACGGTCAGTTGAACGGGTCGAGCGTGATGTATGCCTGCTGCGGGTCACCGTCGTGCACCAGTGACTCGTGGGCGCCGACATCGTCGAAGGCGAAGGCGTACGCCTTGCCGTCGGCCATCTGCGCGTGGATCTTCCTGGCGTAGTGGTTGGTCACCGCGTCCTGGTAGAAGTTCGCCGGACTCGTGTCCGGCTGGTTGGGGTTGACCAGGAGCGTGGAGCGGTTGAATCCCGCGCAGAGCGTGCGCGAGATCGGGCCGCGTACGAGGTCGTTCGGCGCGTCCAGCAGCTTGTAGCAGCCGAAGATCGAGTCGGCGTCGGGCTTCTGGAAGGAAGTGACGACCGCGCCCGCGCTGTTGGTGAAGTTCATGGTGTTGCCCGAGACCCGGCCGAAGTACTTGGTGTTCGGCTGGTCCCCGAACGGTGTCACCGTCAGCGTGGAGGTGGTGTACCTGCTCCACACCCGGTTGATGTAGTCGTCCATCACTGAGGCGGGCAGGTTGCCGGCGCCGATGCCGTGACCGGGCGAGAGGGCGCGCAGGATCGTGCCGTCGGACCGGGTCTGGATCAGATTGGCCCAGCCGCCTGGCTGGCTCCTGAGGGAGTCGAAGAAACCCTGGTAGCCGCCGGCCTTGAGATGGCCGGTGGTCTTGGTGGTGCCGTTGGGAGCCTTGACGCCGACGGCGTAGGGGGCCGAGAACATATCGACCTGTGTGCTGTTGATCCACAGCCCGGCGTCATTGAGTGTGTATTCGGTCCAGTTGAACAGGATGTTCCGGTTCGGGTCGGACGGGTTCTGTACGGCGGGCTGCACCAGCCCGCCGGTCGTCAGCCTGAAGTCGAGCTTCTGACCGTACGAGAAGTAGACCCTGCCGGAGAACTTCGGCATCCGGATCGTCGTGGACTGCCCGTTGGCGGGTCCGGCGATCGACGCGTCGGGCGCCGGGGTGGGGGGATTGCCGCCGGCGGGCCAGGCGTGGAACGTACCGTTCGCGTCGGCCCAGCCCTGCTGGCCCGTCGTGAGCAGGGTGCCGAGGTTGTAGATGTAGACCGGGTCCGTGCGGCCGGAGCTGTTCGTGATGGTGAGCGGAATGGTCGTGGGAACCGCGGCCTCCGCGGCCTGCGCGGGGGCTGAGGGACCGGCGGCCGTGAACCCCGTGGCGAAGATCACCGCGGCGGCCAGTGCCGCGAGCAACTTTCTGGTACCAAGCACGCTCTACCTCCTGCTGTGTGGGGTTGAGAGCGCTCTCAGAATCGGGCCGCGGGTGGGGTGTGTCAATGCGCCCGGCTCAACTCCCTTCTCGTGCCCGGTGCGCCCCATGACCGTGAAATCGATTGGCGACGGCCGGAGTTGACGGCGTATCGTCCCGCCGCGTGATGACCGTCGACGACGTACTGTCCGTGCTCAGTCTGCTGCGCAAGGCCGACATGGACGTCTGGATCGCCGGGGGCTGGGGCATCGACGCCCTGCTCGGCACCCAGACCCGCCCCCACCGCGATCTGGACCTCCTGCACCGCGCCGACCAGGAACCCCGTGTCATCGAGGCGCTGTCCGGCGCGGGCTTCGCCGAGACCCTGGACTGGCGTCCGGTGCGTTTCGTCCTCGCCCGCCCGACGGGCGAGGAGATCGATCTCCACCCCCTCTCCTTCGCCCCGGACGGCTCGGCGCTCCAGTCGTCACTGGACCCGGAGCAGCCCTACGTGTACCCGGCGGAGTGCTTCACCACGGGCACCATCGGGGGTACGACGGTCGGCTGCGTCTCGGCCGGGCAACAGGTCCTCTTCCACCAGGGGTACGAGCCGGCCGACCGGGACCGCCACGACATGGCCAGGCTCCGCGAGAGGTTCGGCATCACGACGCACTACTGAACGCCGGGCCGGGGCCGGGGCCGAGTCCTGGGGCGGATGTGTCCTCGCCGGGGAAGCCGCGAAAAGGCCGTGAGGACCGGCGCACGGGATCACCTACAGGGGCGCACTGTCCTCCCCGCGCGGGGATGAGGCAAGAATGGGGGCATGAGCGACTGCCCAGCCCCTCTCGCCGATCCGCACATCACCTTCGATCCGATCGAAGGCCGCCGGGACATCGTCGTCCTCGGCTCCACCGGATCCATTGGCACCCAGGCCATCGACCTGGTCCTGCGCAATCCCGACCGCTTCCGTGTCACCGCGCTCTCCGCCGCCGGCGGTCGGGTGGAACTGCTCGCCGAGCAGGCGCGGCGGCTGCGGGTCCGTACCGTCGCGGTCGCGCGCGAGGAGGCCGTGCCCGCCCTCCGTGAGGCGCTGGCCGAGCGGTACGGCACGGGTGAACCGCTCCCCGAGATCCTTGCCGGACCCGACGCCGCCACCGAGCTGGCGGCGTCGGACTGCCACACCGTGCTCAACGGCATCACCGGCTCCATCGGACTCGCACCCACCCTCGCCGCCCTCACGGCGGGCCGCACACTGGCGCTCGCCAACAAGGAATCGCTGATCGTCGGCGGCCCGCTGGTGAAGGCCCTGGCCAGGCCCGGCCAGATCATCCCCGTCGACTCCGAGCACGCCGCGCTCTTCCAGGCGCTGGCCGCCGGCACCCGCGCCGAGGTGCGCAAGCTGGTGGTGACGGCGTCCGGCGGGCCCTTCCGGGGACGTACGAAGGCCGAGCTGGCGCATGTCACCCCCAAGGACGCCCTCGCGCACCCCACCTGGGCCATGGGTCCGGTGATCACGGTCAACTCCGCGACCCTCGTCAACAAGGGCCTCGAAGTGATCGAGGCCCATCTGCTGTACGACATTCCCTTCGAACGCATTGAGGTCGTCGTACACCCCCAGTCGTATGTCCACTCGATGGTGGAATTCAACGACGGTTCGACCCTGGCCCAGGCGACCCCGCCCGATATGCGCGGACCGATCGCCGTGGGTCTCGGCTGGCCGGGGCGGGTGCCGGACGCCGCGCCCGCCTTCGACTGGACCACGGCCTCGACCTGGCAGTTCTTCCCGCTCGACACCGAGGCGTTCCCGTCCGTGGGACTCGCCCGGCAGGTCGGGTCGCTGGGCGGCACGGCCCCCGCGGTGTTCAATGCCGCGAACGAGGAGTGCGTGGACGCGTTTCTGGCGGGACGGCTGCCGTTCAACGGCATCATGGATACGGTCACGGAGGTCGTCGCGGAGCACGGCACCCCCCGTACGGGAACCTCGCTCACGGTGGCGGACGTCCTCGAAGCGGAGACCTGGGCCCGCGCCCGGGCCCGTGAAACGGTAGCGACATTCAGTGAAGAACAGCCAGCGGAGGCTCGCGCATGACGATCCTGTTGACGGTCCTCGGCATTCTCATCTTTGTCGCGGGGCTGCTCTTCTCCATCGCCTGGCACGAACTGGGCCATCTCTCCACGGCCAAACTCTTCGGCATCCGCGTGCCCCAGTACATGGTCGGTTTCGGGCCGACCATCTGGTCGCGCAAGAGAGGCGATACGGAGTACGGGATCAAGGCGATCCCGATGGGCGGCTATATCCGGATGATCGGAATGTTCCCGCCGGGCCCCGACGGCAAGATCGAGGCACGCTCCACCTCGCCCTGGCGCGGGATGATAGAGGACGCGCGCTCCGCCGCTTTCGAGGAGCTGGAGCCGGGCGACGAGAAGCGCCTCTTCTACACGCGCAAGCCGTGGAAGCGCGTGATCGTGATGTTCGCGGGTCCGTTCATGAACCTCGTGCTGGCCGCCGTGATCTTCATCGGCGTCGCGATGAGCTTCGGCTTCCAGACCCAGACCACCCAGGTCGCCGGCGTACAGCAGTGTGTGATCTCGCAGAGCGAGGACCGCGACACGTGCGAGAAGAAGGACCCCGTCTCGCCCGCGCGCGCGGCCGGTCTCCAGAAGGGCGACAAGATCGTCGCCTTCAACGGGCAGCGCGTCGAGGACTGGGCGACGCTCTCCGGCCTCATCCGTAAGACGATCGGCCCCGCCACCATCACCGTCGACCGCGACGGCAGCGAGAAGGTCCTGCACGCCACGCTCGCCAAGAACATGGTCGCCGAGAAGGACTCCAACGGCGAGGTCGTCCCGGACAAGTACGTACCGGCCGGCTATCTCGGCTTCGCCGCCTCCACCGAGATCGTCCCGCTCTCCTTCCCCCAGTCCGTGGACCGGATGGGCACCATGATCGGGGACGGCGTCGAGTCGATCATCGCCCTGCCCTCCAAGATCCCCGACCTCTGGAGCGCGGCCTTCGGCGACGGCCCCCGCAAGGACGACTCACCGGTCGGCGTGGTCGGGGCGGCGCGCATCGGCGGCGAGGTGATGACGCTGGACATCCCGGCGCAGAACCAGATCGCGATGATGCTGTTCCTGCTCGCGGGCTTCAATCTGTCGCTCTTCCTCTTCAACATGCTGCCCCTGCTGCCCCTGGACGGCGGGCATATCGCGGGCGCGCTCTGGGAATCGCTGCGGCGCAGGCTCGCACGGCTGTTCAAGCGGCCCGACCCGGGCCCGTTCGATGTGGCGAAGCTGATGCCCGTCGCCTATGTCGTGGCGGGGATCTTCATCTGCTTCACCCTGCTCGTTCTGGTCGCCGACGTCTTCAACCCCGTCAAGATCAGCTGATAGCGACCGATTCGGAGCGGCCGGGCACCATTCGTGTCCGGCCGCTTACCTTTGGGTGGAGTTTTCGCGTGGATGTGCCCGGCCCGCACGCGGTGGCGTAATCTCGGGTGCTGGAGCCCGCCGATCTCGGGACCTCGATCCACACCTTGGGGTTGCACAGCAGATGACTGCAATTTCTCTCGGAATGCCGTCCGTTCCGACCAAGCTCGCCGACCGACGGATCAGCCGTCAGATCCAGGTGGGGTCGGTGGCGGTCGGCGGGGACGCACCGGTCTCGGTGCAGTCGATGACGACGACACGTACGTCGGACATCGGCGCGACGTTGCAGCAGATCGCCGAGCTGACGGCGTCCGGCTGCCAGATCGTACGGGTCGCCTGCCCGACCCAGGACGACGCGGACGCGCTGGCGACGATCGCGCGGAAGTCGCAGATCCCGGTGATCGCGGACATCCATTTCCAGCCGAAGTACGTGTTCGCGGCGATCGACGCGGGCTGTGCGGCGGTGCGGGTGAACCCGGGCAACATCAAGCAGTTCGACGACAAGGTCAAGGAGATCGCGAAGGCGGCCGGCGAGAGCGGCACCCCGATCCGGATCGGGGTGAACGCCGGTTCGCTGGACGCGCGTCTGCTGGCGAAGTACGGAAAGGCCACGCCGGAGGCGCTGGTCGAGTCGGCGCTCTGGGAGGCGTCGCTGTTCGAGGAGCACGGCTTCCGGGACATCAAGATCTCGGTGAAGCACAACGACCCGGTGATCATGGTCAACGCGTACCGGCAGCTGGCGGCGCAGTGCGACTACCCGCTGCACCTCGGCGTCACCGAGGCGGGACCGGCCTTCCAGGGCACCATCAAGTCCGCGGTGGCCTTCGGCGCCCTCCTCAGCGAAGGCATCGGCGACACGATCCGCGTCTCGCTCTCCGCCCCGCCGGCGGAGGAGGTCAAGGTCGGCATCCAGATCCTGGAGTCGCTGAACCTGCGCCAGCGCAGGCTGGAGATCGTCTCCTGCCCCTCCTGCGGCCGGGCCCAGGTCGATGTCTACAAGCTGGCCGACGAGGTGACGGCCGGTCTGGAGGGCATGGAGGTCCCGCTGCGCGTGGCCGTCATGGGATGTGTCGTGAACGGTCCCGGCGAGGCCCGTGAGGCCGACCTCGGAGTCGCGTCCGGCAACGGCAAGGGCCAGATCTTCGTCAAGGGCGAGGTCATCAAGACCGTCCCGGAATCGAAGATCGTGGAGACCCTGATCGACGAGGCCATGAAGATCGCGGAGCAGATGGAGAAGGACGGCGTCGCCTCGGGCGAGCCCGAGGTCTCCGTCCGCTGACCGCGGCACACGAGGGCCCCACCGGCCATGGACATATGTTCGCGACGAATCCCGCAGCCACCGCCCCCCGGGCATCGGCTGCGGGATTTGCCGCGCTCTGACCTGCGGCGATACCGGACCCCGCTCCGATGAGCGGCATACCGGGAAGGGGCCGGGTACAGTGCGGAGATCGGCAGACGTATGGTGAGGCCCCCTCGTGTTGACGCAGACCACCACCCGGGTCCTCGAACCCAGCGAACTCGACGCCGCGCTCGCCATTCTGGAGAGCGAGCCCGTCGAAAACGCCTTCGTGACGTCCCGCGTACAGGTCGCGGGGCTCGACCCCTGGCGCCTCGGTGGCGAGATGTGGGGCTGGTACGCGGACGGGCGGCTGCGCTCCCTCTGCTACTCCGGCGCCAATCTCGTACCCATCTGTGCCACCCCCGAGGCCGTGCGCGCCTTCGCCGACCGGGCTCGCAGGGCTGGCCGCCGCTGCTCCTCGATCGTCGGCCCCGCCGAACCCACCACCCAGCTGTGGCGGCTGCTCGAACCGAGCTGGGGCCCGGCCCGCGAGATCCGCGCCCACCAGCCGCTGATGGTCACCGAGCGGATTCCCGCCACCGTCGCGCCCGATCCGTTCGTACGCCGCATCCGCAAGGCCGAGCTCGAAGTGATCATGCCCGCCTGCGTGGCCATGTTCACCGAGGAGGTCGGTGTCTCGCCGCTCGCCGGTGACGGCGGACTGCTCTACCAGGCGCGCGTCGCCGAACTCGTCGGCGCGGGGCGGTCGTTCGCCCGTATCGACGACGGCAGGGTCATCTTCAAGGCCGAGATCGGCGCCGCCACCACCCGGGCCTGCCAGATCCAGGGCGTCTGGGTCGACCCCGAATTCCGCGGCCGCGGCCTGTCCGAAGCGGGCATGGCGGCGGTCGTACGGTACGCGCTGGCCGATGTCGCGCCCGTCGTGAGCCTGTACGTGAACGACTACAACACCCCTGCCAGAGCCGCGTACCGCCGGGTGGGTTTCCGTGAAGTGGGCGCCTTCATGAGCGTGCTGTTCTGAAAGTAGGGTTCGGCCCATGCTGAGCATTCCCGGGGGCAGCCCCCGCACCCCCGATGTACGGGTAGGGCCGGTCGATCTCGCCGCACGCGTCGACGAGGCGCTTGCCGTACAGGCCCTCGCCTTCGGGCTCAGCGACGACGAGATCGAGGTTCGCCGCCATATCGTGCTCCGCCATCTGCTGCTGCGCGGCTCCCGCGCCCTCGGCGCGACCACCGTGGCCGGCCGGCTCGTCGGCTTCGTATACGGCCTGCCGAACGACCGCGCCCACTGGTGGTCCACCGTGGTCGAGCCGTATCTGCGCACCACCGGCTCCGAGGACTGGCTCGTCGACTCCTTCGTGATCACCGAGCTGCATGTCCACCCGGAGTTCCAGGCCCGCGGTATCGGCCGGGCCCTGATCACCACGATCACCGACAGCGCCGGCGAACCCAAGTCGATCCTCTCCGCGATCGACATCGAGAGCCCGGCCCGCCGCCTCTACCGCGCGCTCGGCTACACCGACCTGGCACGCCAGGTCCACTTCCCCAGCGCCCCCAAGCCGTACGCCGTGATGGGCGCCCCGCTTCCGCTGCGCCGGGCGGGCGGCGCGGAGAACTGATTTCCGCCCGCGGGCGTGCCCCGGCTAACCTCCTGGCATCACCCGAGAGAACGCAGGAGTGCTCCCCATGTCCCAGGTCCAGCGCATGTCCCGTTTGATGGTCAAGACATTGCGCGACGACCCGGCGGACGCCGAGACGCTCAGCCACAAGCTGCTCGTCCGCGCGGGGTACGTCCGCCGTACCTCCGCCGGCATCTGGAGCTGGCTGCCGCTGGGCAAGAAGGTCCTCGACAACATCTCGCGCGTCGTCCGCGAGGAGATGGACGCCATCGGCGCGCAGGAGGTGCTGCTGCCCGCGCTGCTGCCCAGGGAGCCCTACGAGGCGAGCGGCCGGTGGGAGGAGTACGGCGATCTGCTGTTCCGCCTCAAGGACCGCAAGGGCGGCGACTATCTGCTCGGCCCCACGCACGAGGAGATCTTCACCCAGGTCGTCAAGGACCAGTGCACGTCCTACAAGGACCTGCCGGTGATGCTCTACCAGATCCAGACGAAGTACCGCGACGAGGCGAGGCCGCGCTCCGGTGTGCTGCGCGGGCGCGAGTTCCAGATGAAGGACTCTTACTCCTTCGACACCACCGACGAGGGCCTGGCCGAGTCCTACGCGCTGCACCGCGCCGCGTACCAGAAGATCTTCGCGCGCATCGGCCTCGACTTCCGGATCGTCTCCGCGGTCTCCGGCGCGATGGGCGGCTCCGCCTCCGAGGAGTTCCTGGCGCCCGCCGCGGCCGGCGAGGACACCTTCGTGGACTGCCCGGCCTGCGACTACGCGGCCAACACGGAGGCTGTCACCTTCACCGCGACCGTGCCCGCGGCGGCCGAGCCCGGCCCGGTCGAGGAGCTTGACACCCCGGACACCCCGACCATCGAAACGCTCGCCGCGCACCTCGGAGTGCCGGCCTCGGCGACGCTGAAGAACCTCCTCGTCAAGGTCGACGGCGAGATCACCGCGGTCGGCGTCCCCGGCGACCGCGAGGTGGACCTCGGCAAGCTCGGCGAACACCTCGCGCCCGCGGTGGTGGAGCTGGTGACGGCCGAGGACTTCGAGGACCGCCCCGAGCTCGTACGGGGCTATGTCGGCCCGCAGGGCCTCAAGATCCGCTATATCGCCGACCCGCGCGTCGCGGCCGGCACCGCCTGGATCACCGGAGCCAACAAGCCCGACACCCACGCGCGCGACGTGGTCTGCGGACGGGACTTCGAGGTCGACGACTACCTGGACGTCGTCGTGGTCGAGGAGGGCGATCCCTGCCCCGCTTGCGGCACCGGCCTCAAGCTCGACCGCGCGATCGAGATCGGCCATATCTTCCAGCTCGGCCGCAAGTACGCCGACACCTTCCAGCTCGATGTCCTCGGCCAGCAGGGCAAGCCGGTCCGCGTGACCATGGGCTCGTACGGCATCGGCGTCTCGCGCGCGGTGGCGGCCCTGGCCGAGCAGAGCGCCGACGAGCAGGGACTGTGCTGGCCCCGGGAGATCGCCCCCGCGGACGTCCATGTCGTCGCGGCGGGCAAGGCGCTCCAGACGGAACTGGCGCTGGACGTCTCCGAGCAGCTGTCGGCGGCCGGACTGCGGGTACTGGTGGACGAGCGCCCCGGGGTCTCGCCGGGCGTGAAGTTCACCGACGCCGAACTGATCGGTGTGCCCAAGATCCTGGTGGCGGGCCGTCGCGCGGCCGACGGCGTCCTGGAGCTGAAGGACCGCCGTACGGGCGAGCGCGAGGAACTGACCGTCGCGGAGGCGATCGCCCGCCTGACCGCCTGACCGAGGCCCAGCGCGGGACGGGCTCGCACGCCGAGCCCGTCCCGCGCGGAAGCCCGGGGCTACAGCCAGCCCGCGAACTCCAGCAGCAGTTCCCCGCTCTGCCGACGGCCCGCCCGAAGCGTACGCACCCCCGACTCCACCGCCCGGAACAGCGTCCACCCACGCACCCGTTCCCGGTCCAGATCCAGTGAATCGGCCAGCCTGTTGACACGCCGACGGGCCGAGGACGCCCCCGACGAGGCCGCCACCAGGTCCTCGACCCGGTCGCGCACCAGCCGGGCCAGATCGTAGGCGCGCTCACCGACCAGCGGTTCCGGGCCGACCGCGAGCCAGGGCGCGCGGTCGCCGGCGAGCACCTTGCCCTGACCGAAGGCGCCGTGCAGGAGCCGTACTTCGGCGGCGGAGGCGCAGAGTTCGTCGCGCGCCGTCAGCGCCGCCGACACCAGCGGCGCGAGCGTGTCGTCGGCGGTCGTCCGCAGCGCCGCCGCCTCCCGCGCGGTCCGCTCGGCCACCGTCTCGAAGCCGTGGCCCCCGGGCGGGTCGACCCACAGCCGGCGCACCGTACCCGCCGCTTCGAGCAGTGACTTCGCCTCCGGCAGGGAGCGCAGCGACACCTCTGGATGCAGCCGTTCCAGGAGCAGTGCGCCACCGTCGGTGTCCGGGTTTTCCGTGCCGCCGTCGTCCCCCGCGTCGAGCGGTTCCACCGCTCCCCAGCCCTTCCAGTGCGCCAGCGCCGCCCGCTCCAGCGAGGGAGCCGCGAACGGCGGGACGATCTTGAGCGTCGCGGGGGAGCCGTCGGACCGCCGTACGAGCAGCACCAGACCGCTCCGGCCGCCGGGCGCGATCACCCGCTCGACCTCAAGACCCCGCCGGGCGACCGCGGCATCGGCGATGCCGGGCAGTCGGCCGAGCCATTCGGCGGCGGTGGTCTCCCCGTACCTCTCGCCGAGCGTGCGCACCAGACGCCGCGGCGGTTCACAACCCATACGTGCGTGGTTCCCTTTCCGAGCTCACGGGCTCACGCGCGCTCGGCGAGCCCAGGAAAGGCTACGCCGGTCCCGCGCCAGCGCACCGCGCGCACGGCGGCCTCGCGCAGCGCGCCCGCCGCCTCCCGCCGCAGGGGGCCCTCCGCGGCCCGTACGAGATCGGAGTAGACGCCCGCGACCCGGTCCTCCAGATGGGCGGCCAGCCGTACGGCCGCGGCGGAGTCCGGTACGGGGAAGGGCAGGGTGTACGCGGGGGCAGCGGCGGCGGGTGTACCGCCCAGGTCCCGTACGGTCCGTGCGAGCGCGTCACGCCGGGCCCGGTGCGCCGCGTGCGCGCTGGTGGCCTCGCTCCGGCGTGCGCCGTCGACGCGACCGCCCACGACCCCGTACCCGTACACCGCGGCGTGCTCCGCGGCGAGCGCGGCCCGCGCGGCGTCCAGCGGACCGTCGCTCGTCGCGGTCGCCGTGCCCGCTGTCCGCGCTGTCCGTGTCGTCCGCGCCGCGCTCATGAGCGGGATCCTTCCGTCAGCAGATAGGCGTGGGCGGCGTTCGCCGCCGCGAGAGAGGCCAGCAGCCGGGCCAGCTCCGGGGGTGCTTCCATGAGCGTCGCGGTATGCGCGTCGCTGGTACGGCGCTCGGTCGCGGCCAGTGCCCTGAGGGCCGCCGCCGGTTCCGCCGGTACGGCCGGCGAGCCCGGAGCCGGGGCCGCGGCCGTGACGGACACGGACGGATCGGTTGACGGCGACGCGGCCGGGTCGGGGGACTCGGACGGTTCCGGGGCCAGCGCCGCCAACTGCCGTACGACCGCCGCCCGTAGCGGAGTCAGCCGCTCGCGCTGCCCGGGGTGCCGCTTCAGCACGGCGTCGTACTGACCCAGCAACTTCCGGTGGGCGCCGGCCGCGCGCACCCGCAGCGCGCGCTCGGCCTCGGCCGCCCGCGTGATTCCCGCCGGGCTGTCCGCGGCCGGCGAGTCCTGGGAACAGCCGGTCAGCAGACCGGCCGTCGTGGCGCCCGCGGCCATCAGAGCGTGCCTCCGTGTCGTCCCCGTGCGCCCCACGCGTCTCTCCTCGGGCTTCGCGATGATCACCGCAGGCGAGCGTACCCGCGGGTCACCCCCTGGTGGACGGCAACACCCCTTGGGACCGGATACCCTTTGATCTGACACGCGACGAACCCACAACAGCACACGCGGCCGAGGAGTCACCCGGATGAGCACCACCCAGAGCGAAAGGCTGCGCGGACTGCTGGAACCACTCGTCAGCGCGAAGGACCTGGATCTGGAAGAGATCGAGGTGTCCCGGGCGGGCAGGCGTCGTGTGCTGAGGATCGTGGTCGATTCCGACGAGGGCGTGGACCTCGACGAGTGTGCCGAGCTGAGCCGCTCCATCTCCGACAAGCTCGACGAGACGGACGCGATGGGCGAGGACGAGTACCAGCTCGAAGTGACCTCCCCCGGGGCGGAACGCCCGCTGACGGAACACCGCCACTACGTGCGCGCCGTGGGCCGGCTGGCCAGGTTCCAACTGCGCGACGACGGCGAGCTGGTGGCCCGCATCCTCACCGTCGACGCCGAGGGCATCGACCTCGAAGTGCCGGGCGTGAAGGGGCGCAAGTCCACCGCCCGCCGGATCGAGTTCGCCGGTATCGACAAGGCGCGCGTGGAGATCGAGTTCAGCCGCAAGGACAAGAAGGAAGAGGAGGCGTAGCCGTGGACATCGATGTGAAGCTCCTGAAGGGCTTGGCACAAGAGAAGGAGATTCCCTTCGACCTGCTGGTCGAGGCGATCGAATCGGCCCTCCTCATCGCCTACCACCGCACCGAGGGCAGCCACCGGCGAGCCCGGGTCGTCCTGAGCCGGGACACCGGTCATGTCACGGTCTGGGCCAAGGAGGACCCGGCGGATCTGGAGGAGGGGCAGGAGCCCAAGGAGTTCGACGACACCCCGTCGGACTTCGGCCGGATCGCCGCGACCACCGCCCGCCAGGTCATCCAGCAGCGGCTGCGGGACGCCGAGAACGATGTCACCTTCGGCGAGTACGCGCGCCGGGAGGGCGATATCGTCGCCGGTCTGGTCCAGCAGGGCAAGGACCCGAAGAACGTCCTGGTCAAGCTGGACGACAAGCTTGAGGCCATCCTTCCGGTGCAGGAACAGGTGCCGGGCGAGGAGTACACCCACGGTCTGCGGCTGCGTACGTATGTGGTCAGGGTGGCCAGGGGGGTGCGCGGGCCGTCGGTGACGCTGTCCCGTACCCACCCCAATCTGGTGAAGAAGCTCTTCGCGCTGGAGGTCCCGGAGATCGCGGACGGCTCCGTGGAGATCACGGCGATCGCCCGCGAGGCCGGCCACCGCACCAAGATCGCCGTACGGTCGACACGTTCCGGTCTCAATGCCAAGGGCGCCTGCATCGGCCCGATGGGCGCGCGTGTGCGTAATGTCATGGCCGAGCTGCTCGGCGAGAAGATCGACATCGTCGACTGGTCGGACGACCCGGCCGAGATGGTGGCGAACGCGTTGTCTCCGGCCCGGGTCAGCAAGGTCGAGGTGGTCGACCTGGGCGCCCGCTCCGCGCGGGTGACCGTGCCCGACTACCAGCTGTCGCTGGCGATCGGCAAGGAAGGGCAGAACGCCCGGCTCGCCGCCCGGCTGACCGGCTGGCGCATCGATATCCGGCCGGACACGGAGCCCACGGACGACGACCGCGATCGCGGCGACGACCGGGACCGCGGTCGCGACGACCGGGACCGCGGTCGCGACCGCGGCTGATCATCCGCTCGAATGATCAAGGAATGACCGGCGGCGGCGGCCCGTCGCGGTACGCCGCGACGGGGCCGTACCGGATATCGAGGTGATCATTCGGGCGGCAGGCGTTCGAACCTTGCCCCAAAGGGGTGAGGTCGGCGCGGGGAGGTAGACTTGAACGTGTCTGGCCGGACGATCGACCGTGCATGCCCTGAGCGAACCTGCGTGGGCTGCCGTGAGCGAGCGGCCAAGAACGATCTGTTGCGCATCGTGGTGGCCGGAGAACAATGTGTTCCCGATCAACGCGGTACGCTGCCCGGCCGGGGTGCGTATATGCACCCCGCCTTGATCTGTCTCGATCTGGCGGTCCGCCGCCGGGCGTTCCCCCGGGCCTTCCGGGTCCAGGGACCGCTCGACAGCGCGGAGCTGCGCCGGGTTGTCGAGGCGATCACAGTGCAGGCAGCACTGTAGGAAGAAGTACGGCACGGAGCCCCGTGCGGTTCAGGTACCTCGCGAGTTGGAAGTAGGTCGAGATTGCGATGAGCACTCGATGAGTACGCGATGAGTACGCCCATGAAGTAGCGACGGTCCGGCGGTAACCCGGACCTAAAAGGAGCGAAGTGGCTAAGGTCCGGGTATACGAACTCGCCAAGGAGTTCGGCGTGGAGAGCAAGGTCGTCATGGCCAAGCTCCAAGAACTCGGTGAATTCGTCCGTTCGGCGTCGTCGACGATCGAGGCGCCGGTTGTACGCAAATTGACTGACGCTTTGCAGGGGCCCGGCGGCAACGCCGGCAAGACCGCTGCCAAGCCCGGGGCGCCCCGCAAGGCGACCCCCGCCAGGCCCGCCGCGCCCTCTCCGGCGCAGGCGGCACGTCCCGCTGCCCCCAAGCCCGGTGTCCCGGCTCCCAAGCCGGCCGCCGCCGAGGCCCCCAGGAGCACCCCCTCCGCCGTGCCGACGCCCGGCCCGCGGCCGGCTCCGGCCCCGCGGCCGGCGGCTGCCGCGCCGAAGCCGGCGCCCGCCGCACCGGCGGCCCCGGAGTTCACCGCGCCCCCGTCGGCCCCGGCCGCCGGTCCCCGGCCCGGTGCCACCCCCGGCCCGCGTCCCTCCAACCGCCCGACGGGCGGCCAGGGCGACCAGCGCCAGGGTGAGCGGCAGAGCGATCAGCGTCAGGGTGACCAGCGCCAGGGCGGCCGCTCCGGCGGTGCGCGCCCCGGCCAGGCCCCGCGTCCCGGTGCCCGCCCCGCGGGCCCGCGTCCGGGCAACAACCCCTTCACCTCGGGTGGCTCCACCGGAATGGCGCGCCCGCAGGCGCCCCGTCCCGGCGGCGCCCCGCGTCCCGGTGGCCCCGGTGCCCCCGGTGCTCCGCGCCCCCAGGGCTCCGGTCAGGGCGGTCCCCGTCCGCAGGCCGGTCCCGGTGGCGGGACCGGACGTCCCACCCCCGGCGGCATGCCGCGTCCGCAGGCGCCCCGCGCCGCGGGTCCCGGCGGTGGCCCCGGTGGTAACCGTCCCAACCCGGGCATGATGCCGCAGCGTCCCGCTGCCGGTCCGCGTCCCGGCGGTGGCCCCGGCGGTGGCCGTGGTCCCGGTGGCGGCGGTCGTCCCGGCGGTGCCGGTGGCGGCGGCGGTCGTCCCGGTGGCGGCGGCTTCGCGGGCCGTCCCGGTGGCGGCGGCGGTGGCGGTTTCGCCGGTCGCCCGGGTGGCGGCGGCGGTGGCGGCGCTCCGGGTCGTCCCGGTGGCGGCGGCGGCTTCGGTGGTGGCGGCGGCGGTGGCCGTCCCGGCTTCGGCGGACGTCCGGGTGGTCCCGGCGGCCGTGGTGGCACACAGGGCGCGTTCGGCCGTCCCGGCGGGCCCGCCCGTCGTGGTCGTAAGTCGAAGCGGCAGAGGCGCCAGGAGTACGAGGCCATGCAGGCCCCGTCGGTAGGCGGCGTGATGCTGCCGCGTGGCCAGGGCCAGACGGTCCGGCTGTCGCGCGGTGCGTCGCTCACCGACTTCGCGGAGAAGATCAACGCCAACCCGGCGTCGCTCGTCGCCGTGATGATGAACCTCGGCGAGATGGTCACCGCCACGCAGTCCGTCTCCGACGAGACCCTTCAGGTCCTCGCCGGCGAGATGAACTACGTCGTCGAGATCGTCAGCCCCGAGGAGGAGGACCGCGAGCTCCTTGAGTCCTTCGACATCGAGTTCGGCGAGGACGAGGGCGGCGAGGAAGCCCTCGTGTCCCGTCCGCCGGTCGTGACCGTCATGGGTCACGTCGACCACGGTAAGACCAGGCTGCTGGACGCGATCCGCAAGACGAACGTCGTCGCGGGCGAGGCCGGCGGTATCACACAGCACATCGGCGCGTACCAGGTCGCCACGGACGTCAACGGTGAAGAGCGCAAGATCACCTTCATCGACACCCCGGGTCACGAGGCGTTCACCGCCATGCGTGCCCGTGGTGCCAAGTCCACCGACATCGCGATCCTGGTGGTCGCGGCCAACGACGGTGTGATGCCCCAGACGATCGAGGCGCTGAACCACGCCAAGGCGGCCGACGTGCCGATCGTGGTCGCGGTCAACAAGATCGACGTCGAGGGCGCCGACCCGACCAAGGTGCGCGGTCAGCTCACCGAGTTCGGTCTGGTGGCCGAGGAGTACGGCGGCGACACCATGTTCGTCGACATCTCCGCCAAGCAGGGCCTGCACATCGACAGCCTGCTGGAGGCCGTGGTCCTCACCGCGGACGCCTCGCTCGACCTCCGGGCCAACCCGGAACAGGACGCGCAGGGTATCGCCATCGAGGCCCACCTCGACCGCGGTCGCGGCGCCGTCGCCACCGTGCTCGTCCAGCGCGGCACGCTGCGCGTCGGTGACACGATGGTCGCCGGTGACGCGTACGGCCGGGTCCGGGCGATGCTCGACGACAACGGCAACAACGTCGAGGAAGCGGCGCCGTCGACGCCGGTCCTGGTCCTGGGTCTCACCAACGTCCCCGGCGCCGGCGACAACTTCCTCGTGGTCGACGAGGACCGCACCGCCCGGCAGATCGCCGAGAAGCGTGCCGCTCGTGAGCGGAACGCGGCCTTCGCCCGCAGGGGCGTCCGGTTCTCCCTGGAGAATCTGGACGAGGCCCTCAAGGCCGGTCTGGTGCAGGAACTCAACCTCATCATCAAGGGCGACGCGTCCGGTTCGGTGGAGGCTCTGGAGTCCTCGCTGCTCCAGCTCGACGTCGGCGACGAGGTCGACATCCGGGTCCTGCACCGCGGTGTGGGTGCGGTCACCGAGTCGGACATCGACCTGGCCATGGGCTCCGACGCCATCGTGATCGGCTTCAACGTGCGCGCCGCTGGGCGTGCCGCGCAGATGGCCGAGCGCGAAGGCGTGGACGTCCGGTACTACTCGGTCATCTACCAGGCGATCGAGGAGATCGAGTCCGCCCTCAAGGGCATGCTCAAGCCGGAGTACGAAGAGGTCGAGCTCGGTACGGCGGAGATCCGCGAGGTCTTCCGCTCGTCCAAGCTGGGCAACATCGCGGGTGTTCTCATCCGCTCCGGCGAGGTCAAGCGGAACACCAAGGCCCGGCTCGTCCGCGATGGCAAGGTCATCGCGGAGGACCTCAACATCCAGGGTCTGCGCCGCTTCAAGGACGACGTCACCGAGATCCGCGAAGGCTTCGAGGGTGGTATCAACCTCGGAAACTTCAACGACATCAAGATCGACGACGTCATCGCGACGTACGAGATGCGCGAGAAGCCGCGCGGCTGACGCACATCAACCGGTCCGGGGCCGGTCGACGGGACGCATATTCCGTCGATCGGCCCCGGCCGTTCCGTGTACGGTTCTTGTGCCCCTGCCAAGCGCTGGCAGGGCATCTGAACCCGTACCGGCGGGGATCCGGAAACGCATGTATGTGGGGACGCTGTCCTTCGATCTGCTCCTCGGCGACGTACGGTCGTTGAAGGAGAAACGCTCCGTCGTCCGGCCCATCGTCGCCGAGCTCCAGCGGAAATTCGCGGTGAGCGTGGCGGAGACCGGAGGCCAGGACCTCCATCGCAGGGCCGAGATCGGTCTCGCGGTGGTGTCCGGGGACTGGGCGCACCTCACGGATGTGCTGGACCGGTGCGAGCGCATGGTCGCCGGCCACCCCGAGGTGGAGCTGCTGTCGGTACGACGGCGGCTGCACGGCGATGAAGACTGACCAGTACACAAGAAAACCCAGAAGGAAGAGTGACGGACCGGTGACCGACAACGCGCGGGCCCGCAAGCTGGCCGATCGCATCCAGGTCGTGGTCGCGGAGACCCTGGACCGCCGTATCAAGGACCCGCGACTGGGCTTCGTGACCATCACGGACGCCCGCGTCACCGGCGACCTGCGGGAGGCCACGGTCTTCTACACGGTCTACGGCGACGACGAGGAGCGCGCGGCCTCCGCGGCCGCCCTGGAGAGCGCCAAGGGCGTCCTCCGCTCCGAGGTGGGCCGTCAGACCGGCGTCCGCTTCACGCCGACGCTGTCGTTCGTGCCCGACGCCCTGCCGGACAACGCCCGCACCATCGAGGACCTTCTCGACAAGGCGCGCGCCAAGGACGCGGAGGTACGGGAGGTGTCGACCGGCAAGACCTACGCGGCCGGGGCCGACCCGTACCGCAAGGACGACGACGACACCGATGCCACCGACGACACGGACGGCGCCGCCGCGGAATGACTCAGCAGAACACGACGCCCGACGGGCTTGTCATCGTGGACAAGCCGTCGGGCTTCACTTCGCATGACGTCGTCGCCAAGATGCGCGGGATCGCCAGAACCCGCCGCGTCGGCCACGCCGGCACCCTCGACCCCATGGCGACGGGCGTCCTCGTCCTCGGTGTGGAGCGGGCCACGAAGCTCCTCGGACATCTCGCGCTGACCGAGAAGGAATACCTCGGCACGATCCGGCTGGGGCAGAACACCGTCACCGACGACGCGGAAGGGGAGATCACCTCCTCCACCGACGCCTCCGCGGTGAAGCGCGAGGCCATCGACGCCGGAATCGCGGCGCTGACAGGACCCCTCATGCAGGTGCCGTCCAAGGTCAGCGCCATCAAGATCGACGGCAAGCGGTCGTACGCCCGCGTGCGCGGCGGCGAGGAGTTCGAGATCCCGGCCCGCCCGGTGACCGTCTCGTCCTTCCGGCTCTACGACGTCCGCGAGGCGGTCGCGGATGACGGCACTCCCGTCCTCGACCTGGTCGTCTCCGTCGTCTGCTCCTCCGGCACGTACATCCGCGCCCTCGCCCGCGACCTCGGCGCCGGCCTCGGGGTCGGCGGCCATCTCACCGCGCTGCGCAGGACCCGGGTGGGCCCCTACGCGCTGGACGCGGCGAAGACGCTCGACCAGCTCCAGGAGGAGCTGACCGTCATGCCCGTCGCCGAAGCCGCCGCCGCGGCGTTCGCGCGCTGGGACGTGGACGAGAGGCGGGCCAAGCTGCTGCTCAACGGCGTACGGCTGGACATGCCCTCGTACGCGACGAGCCCCGTGGCCGCGTTCGACCCCGAGGGGCGCTTCGTGGCGCTGGTCGAGGAGCAGCACGGCAAGGCCAAGAGCCTGGCGGTCTTCGGCTGAACCCCCCACCGTGGGGCGGACAGGCACGCCCGCCCGTCCCACGGTCCCCCTCCCACAGGTGCCTGTCCACCCCACGCCCGCCACTCACCCCGGGGGCCGGGCGCACGGAGTGCACCACCAGTGCACGGGGGGCGTGTTCCGCCCGCGCCGGGTTCTCCGGTGCCGGTGAGGGCCGTGGGCGCGGGGCATGGCAGTCTTAGAGCTGCGTAATCGGTAATGACGTACACAGTTTCGGGCGAGGAGCGGTCACAGTGCAGCGCTGGCGTGGCTTGGAGGACATCCCCCAGGACTGGGGGCGCGGCGTCGTCACCATCGGCTCCTACGACGGGGTGCACCGCGGTCACCAGCTGATCATCGGGCGGGCCGTGGAACGGGCACGCGAGCTGGGGGTGCGGTCGGTCGTCGTCACCTTCGACCCGCACCCCAGCGAGGTCGTACGCCCCGGCAGCCACCCGCCCCTGCTCGCGCCCCACCACCGGCGCGCCGAGCTGATGGCGGACCTGGGGGTGGACGCGCTGCTGATCCTGCCCTTCACCGTCGAGTTCTCCAAGCTGTCGCCCGCCGACTTCATCGTGAAGGTCCTGGTCGACAAGTTGCACGCCCGAGCGGTCATCGAGGGCCCGAACTTCCGCTTCGGCCACAAGGCCGCCGGCGATGTCGCCGTCCTCGCCGATCTGGGTGTGACATACGACTACGAGGTCGAGGTCGTCGACCTCTATGTCACCGGCGAGGCGGGCGGCGGCGAGCCCTTCTCGTCCACCCTCACCCGCAGACTGGTCGCCGAGGGCGACGTCGCGGGCGCGGCGGAGATCCTGGGCCGGCCGCACCGGGTGGAGGGCGTGGTCGTACGCGGTGCGCAGCGCGGACGCGAACTGGGCTTCCCGACGGCGAACGTGGAGACCCTGCCGCACACCGCGATCCCGGCGGACGGGGTGTACGCGGGATGGCTCACGGCGGACGGGGAACGGATGCCGGCGGCGATCTCGGTGGGCACGAACCCGCAGTTCGAGGGGACGGAACGGACGGTCGAGGCGTATGCGATCGACCGGGTGGGGCTGGATCTGTACGGGCTGCATGTGACCGTGGACTTCTTGTCGTATGTGCGGGGGCAGCGGAAGTTCGAGTCGATCGAGGCGCTGCTGGAAGCGATCAGGGACGACGTGAAGAGATCGCGGGCCCTCACCGAGTCGTACGACGCGTAGCGGTTTCCGCCGGGGGCGCCGGACGGCGCCCCGCGACCTGGCCGGCTCCCACCCAGTGGCACGCCACCTGCGTGGACGCCCCACCCATCAGCACCGGCAGCGCCTCCGTCCGGCACCTTCCCGCCACCCCCGCCCGCTCCGCCTCCCCCGACGCCAGCACCTGGCAGCGCGCGTGGAAGCGGCAGCCCGCCGGGATGCGGGACGGGTCCGGGGGCTCGCCCGTGAGGATGACCGGGGGGCCGTCCGCCTCGGGCAGGACGGACAACAGCGCCTGCGTGTAAGGGTGCTGAGGGCTCGTCAGTACGTCCTCGACCGGCCCTGTCTCCACGATCCGGCCCAGGTACATCACCGCCACCCGGTCCGCGATGTTCCACGCGAGACCCAGGTCGTGTGTCACGACCAGCGCGGAGAGGCCGAGTTCGTCACGCAGGGACAGCAGGAGCGCCAGGATCTCGCCCCGTACGGACGCGTCCAGGGACGCCACCGGCTCGTCCGCGACGATCAGTTCGGGCTTCAGGACCAGCGCGCCGGCGATGACGACGCGCTGGCGCTGGCCCCCGGACAGCTCGTGCGGGTAGCGCAGGAAGAAGCGCTCCGGTGGGCGCAGACCGGCGCGGGACAGCGCCTCGGCGACGGCCTCGCGTTCATCGCCACGGTAGCCGTGGATCCGCAGTCCCTCGGCCACCGCGTCGTACACCGTATGGCGCGGGTTGAGGGAACCGCTCGGATCCTGGAGCACCAGTTGGACCCGCTTGCGGTACGCCTTGAGGGCGCGGGAGCCGTACCCCAGTGGTTCCCCGGCGAAGCTGACCCCGCCGCCGGTGGGCGGCACCAGACCGAGGAGGGTGCGGGCCAGCGTGGTCTTGCCGCAGCCCGACTCGCCGACCAGCGCGACGATTTCCCCGGGGCCGATGTCGAGATCGACACCGTCGACGGCGCGGGCGGGAGGCGCGCCGCGTCGGCCCGGGAAGGTGACGTTCAGTGCGGCGGCCGAGAGCAGGGGGACGGCGGGCATGGGTGGCTCCTGAGGGGTGGTCGCGGACACCGTCATGGACGTACCTCCGCGGGTGCGGTCGAGCCCACCCGTACGCAGGCCGCCCGGCGGCCCGGACCCGCGGCCCGCAGCTCCTGGTCGTCGCTCGCGCAGGAGTCCAGCGCGACCGGGCAGCGCGGATGGAACGTACAGCCGGACGGCAGCGCCGACGGGTCCGGCGGGTCGCCGGGCAGCCCGCGCGGGGCGCGCCGGGACGCGGGGTCGCCGATGCGCGGGAAGGCGGCGGAGAGCGCCCGGCCGTAGGGATGCTCGGCGGCGTCGTACACCGTGCGCGCCGGACCCTCCTCGACGATCCGGCCCGCGTACATCACGGCGAGCCGGTCGCAGGTGTCCGAGAGGACCGCCAGGTCATGGCTGATCATCAGCAGGCTGATGCCCTGGTCCGCGACGAGCTGTTCGATCAGCCGCAGGATCTGCGCCTGGATCATCACATCGAGCGCGGTGGTCGGCTCGTCCGCGACGATCAGCCGGGGATCGCAGGCGAGTGCCATCGCGATCATCACGCGCTGGCGCTGTCCGCCGGAGAGTTCGTGCGGATAGGCGTCCGCACGGGCGGCCGGCAGACCGACCTGTTCCAGCAGTTCGCCGGCGCGCGAGCGGGCCGCGGCGGGGGTCGCGCGCCGGTGCAGCAGCACTGGTTCGGCGATCTGGTCCCCGATCCGGTGCACCGCGTTGAGCGAGTGCATCGCGCCCTGGAAGACGATCGACGCCCCCGCCCACCGAACGGCGCGCAGCCGCCCCCACTTCATGGTGAGGACGTCCTCGCCATCGAGCAGGATCTCTCCGGACAGCCGCGCGGAGGCGGGCAGCAGCCGGAGCAGCGCGAGTGCGAGGGTGGACTTGCCGCACCCCGACTCACCGGCGATGCCCAGCTTGCGGCCGGACTCGACGGTGAGGTCGACGCCCCGTACGGCGGGCACGGCGGAGGGACCGGAGCCGTATGTGACATGGAGGTCCTTGATCTCCAGCAGTGTCGTGCCGGTCAACGGGACACCCCCAGCTTCGGGTTGAGTACGGCTTCGATCGCCCGGCCGCAGAGTGTGAACGTGAGCGCGACGAACGCGATCGCGATACCGGGCGGTGCCAGATACCACCAGTGCCCCGAGGAGACCGCGCCCGCCTCGCGCGCGTCCTGGAGCATGCCGCCCCAGGAGATGATGAGGGGATCGCCGAGGCCGAGGAAGGCGAGCGTCGCCTCGGTCAGGATGGCGTTGGAGATGCCGAGGGTGGTCTGGGCGAGCACCAGCGGCATGACGTTGGGCAGCACATGGCGCGTCATGATGTGGCCGTGGCCGCCGCCGAGCGCACGGGCACGTTCGATGTACGGACGGGACTCGACGGCGATGGTCTGGGCCCGTACCAGCCGCGCCGTCGTCGGCCAGCTGGTGACACCGATCGCCAGGATCACCGTCCAGATGGACCGGGACATGACGGTCGCGAGGACGATCGCCAGCACGAGCGCCGGCATCACCAGGAACCAGTCCGTGATGCGCATGACCACCGTCGCGAACCAGCCGCCGTAGTGCCCGGCGATGACCCCGACGAGTGTGCCGATGGCCACCGACAGCGCGGCGGCCAGCAGCCCCACGGTCAGCGAGATCCGGGCGCCCCAGATCAGCAGGCCGAGCAGCGAGCGCCCGAACTGGTCCGTGCCGAGCGGGAATTCTCCGCTCGGCTTCTCCAGGGCCGTACCGGGCGCGTTCGTCACGCTCCGCACATCGCCGCCGACGAGCAGCGGCGCGAAGAGGGCGATCAGCGCGATGAACGCGAGCCCGGCGAGCCCGAGCAGTCCGGCGCGGTGGGTACGGTACTCCGTCCAGAAGCGCGCCACCGAGCGGCGACGACGGGCCCAGGCGAGCGAGGAGGCCGACGGCGACGAGGGGCCCGCGGACGGTGCGGAGGCCGGCGGGGTCTTCTCCAGGGTCATCGGCCCACCCGGGGATCGAGGAGCGGATAGAGCAGGTCGGCGAGGAGGTTCATCAGGATCATCGCCCCCGCGAAGACGACGAACAGCCCCTGGACGAGGGGCAGATCGGGCACGCTCAGCGCCTGGTAGAACAGTCCGCCGAGACCGGGCCAGGAGAAGACCGTCTCGACGAGGATCGAACCGGCCGCGACATGGCCCAGATTGATGAAGACCATGGTGACGGTGGGCAGCAGGGCGTTCGGCACCGCGTGCCTGCGTCGTACGAGATCGTCCCGCAGACCCTTGGCCCGTGCCGTCGTCAGATAGTCGCTGCCCATCTCGTCCAGCAGGGAGGACCGCATGACGAGCAGCGTCTGCGCGTATCCGACCGCGACCAGTGTGGCCACCGGCAGCACCATGTGGTGGGCCACATCGAGGACGTAACCGAAGCCGGACGAGTCACCCGACTCCATGCCACCGGTCGGGAATATGCCGGGGATCGGGCCGATGCCCACCGAGAAGACGATGATCAGCAACAGTCCCAGCCAGAAGGACGGAACGGACCACAGCGTCAGCGCCACACCGGTGTTGAGGCGGTCGCTCAGGCCCCCGTTGCGCCAGGCGGAGCGGGTGCCGAGCCAGAGGCCGAGCGCCGAGTAGATCACCACGGCGACACCCGTGAGCAGCAGTGTCGCGGGCAGCTTCTCGGCGATCAGCTCACCGACCGGCGCGTGGAACTGGTACGAGGTGCCCAGATCGCCGGTCAGCGCCCGGCCGCAGTAATCGGTGAACTGCTGCCACAGCGGCAGATCGAGCCCGAACTGCTTGCGCAATGTGGCCAGTTGCTCGGCGGATGTCGGTGCGCCATGGGTCATGGCCTTGACCGGGTCGCCGGGGATGATCCGGAAGAGGAAGAAGCTGGTGACGAGGACGGCGAGCAGCGAGACGACGGCGCCGCCCAGCTTGCCCGCCACATAGAGCGGATACGCGGTCCTGGTGCCCGAGGTGGTGGGGGCGGAGCCGGACGGCCCGGTCTTCACCGGGCCGTCGACGGTGTCCCGCACCACACCGGGGGTGCTTGCGGTGCTCATCGGTTATTCACGGTCTTCCGCGGTGGAACGGCGACGCATCGCGACGAGGAGACCGAGGGCGGCGGCGACCACGACAGCCGCCCCGATCCCGATCACCACACCGGTCGAGGAAGAGCCGCCGGAACCGCCACCGTCATCGGCCGGCACCGCGGACCACCAACTCCAGTAGCCGTCCTGGCCCCAGAGATTGCCGGCGGCCTCCGGCATCGTCGTGATCGACTTGATCTGGTCGGTACGGTACGCCTCGACCGCGTTCGGATAGGCCATGACATTCATATACCCGGTGTCGTACAGCCGCGATTCCATCTGCTTGACCAGTTCCGCGCGCTTGGCGGGGTCGTACTCCGCCGACTGCTGGGCGTACAGGTCGTCGTACCGCTTGTCGCAGATGAAGTTGTCCGTGGCGCCGCTGTCCTTGGGCGTGGCGGGGAGCGCACCGCACGTGTGAATGGAGAGGACGTAGTCGGGATCGGGGTTGACCGACCAGCCGTCGAACGCCAGGTCGTAGTCGCCAGCGAGCCAGGGGTCGGAGACATTGTCGAGACATTCGACCTTCAGCCCGATGCCGAGCTGTCCCCACCACTCCTGGAGATATTTGCCGATGGCCTTGTCGTTCGGGTCCGTGGCATGGCAGAGGATCCGGAAGTCCAGCGGCTTGCCGTCCTTGCCGACGCGCTTGCCCGCGCCGTTCTTCCGGTAGCCGGCCGCGTCCAGGGTCCGGGCAGCGGCGGCGGGGTCGTACGCGATCGTCTGGTCCGCCGAGGGCTCCCAGAAGTACGCGTCGAAGCGCGGCGGGATATAGCCCTTGCCCTCGACGGCGTGCCCCTGGAAGACCTTGTCGATCACCGTCTTGCGGTCGACCGCCTGGAACAGCGCCTCGCGGACCGCCGGGTCCAGCAGGGCGGGATGCCCGTTGCCGAACTTCTCGCCGTCCTTGGAGCGGGCACCGGGGTTGGTGGCGAGCGCGTAGAAACGGCGCCCCGGCGCGTCATTGACCTTGATGTTGTCGGCGCTCTTCAGCGCCGCCGCCTGCGCGGGGGTGAGGTTCGCGGTGAAGGACACCTCACCCTTCTGGAGCGCCGCGACGGCGGCGTCCCCGTCCTTGTAGTACTTGAGGACCAGCTCGTCGAACTTGGGCGCACCGCGCCAGAAGTCCTTGTTCGGCTTGAGCTTGAGGTACTGGTCGACCTTGAAGTCCGTAATGACGAACGGCCCGTTGCCGACGATCGGGAACTGCTTGTCGTTGTTGAACTTGGAGAAGTCGCCGACCTTCTCCCAGATGTGCTTGGGCACGATCGGCACATCGAGCGCCGTCATGGTGGCCTGAGGCTTGTTCAGCTCGACGACCAGCGTCTCCGGGTCGGGCGCGGTGACCTTCTTGAAGTTGGAGATGAAGCTGCCATTGGCGGTGGCCGCGTTCTCGTCCGTCATCATCTTGTTGAACGTCCACGCGGCGTCCTCGGCGGTCGCCCGCACGCCGTCGGACCACTTCGAGTCCTCGCGGATGGTGAAGGTCCACGTCAGCTTGTCCGCCGAGGGCTCCCAGGCGGTGGCGAAGCCGGGGACCGTGTGCGCGTCCTTGGGGTCGTAGTTGGTCAGATACTCGTAGGTCAGCCGGTGGATGCTGGTACTGACCAATGACTGCGCCAGGAACGGGCTGAGGGAGTCGACACTCTGGCTGACCGCGACGGTGAGGACCTTCTTGCCGTCGGCGGCCTGGGCCTGCTGGGGCGCCGGGAGCAGCGGGTTGAGGGGGATCACGGTCCCGGCGACGAGCGCGGCGGAGGCGGCACCGGAGGCCAGGAGCAGACGAAGACGGGGGCGTTGCCGTACGGACTGCCGGACCGGCGGCCGGGCGGTTTGCCGGGCGGGCTGCCGTGGCGTGCGCGGGAAGACTCTTTCGACCATGGGACGGTGACCTCGTGTTATCACTCGCACGGAGAAGCCGGGTTGACGCTGATTCGCCATCTGGTGAAGCGAAGGTTTATCAGCGGCTGTCCGGCTGAGTCAACGGCCGCCCACACCCCGTGTGGTCTGCGGGAATAGGGCGAGGGGCCGCACCCTGAAGACGGTGCGGCCCCTCATTGGTATCTACCTCTGTTGCCCTACTGCTGAGGCGCTGGCGGTGCCTGTGGGGGCTGCTGCTGCGGCCGGCCGCCGGGCGGGACAGGCCCCCGCAAGTCCGCCTGGCCGGGCTGGTCGGGGTGCACCGGCTGTTGCGCGGCGGGCGAGGGCTGCTGCTGCCAGCCCTGCTGAACGCCGGGTCCCGGATACGGCCCCGCCTGCTGCTGGGGCGGGTAGGGGTATGGCGGCTGCTGATGCGGATGGTGCGGCTGTGGCTGCTGCGGGGGGTAGTGCTGCGGATACTGCTGGGGCGCGTACGGCTGGCCCTGCACCGGCTGACCGTAAGGGGGCTGACCCTGCGTCGGCTGCTGGCCGGGGCCCGGCATCGGCGGGGCGAGGTGCGGCGGCGGCTGCCCGTCCGCGGTCCACAGCCCCTGTGCCTGCTGGGCCCGTACGAAGTCCTCGGCGACCATCGCGGAGAGATTGAAGTACGCCTCACGCGTCTTGGGGCGCATCATGTCGAGGTCGACCTCGGCACCGGCCGCCAGATGCTCGTCGAAGGGCACCACGATCACCCCGCGACAGCGGGTCTCGAAGTGCTGCACGATGTCATCGACCTTGATCATCTTGCCGGTCTCACGGACCCCGGAGATCACTGTGAGCGAGCGCTGTACCAGTTCGGCGTAGCCGTGCGCGGACAGCCAGTCGAGCGTGGTCGACGCGCTGCTCGCGCCGTCGACGGACGGGGTCGAGATGATGATCAGCTGGTCGGCCAGGTCCAGCACCCCGCGCATGGCGCTGTAGAGCAGACCGGTGCCCGAGTCCGTGAGGATGATCGGGTACTGCTTGCCCAGGACCTCGATCGCGCGCCGGTAGTCCTCGTCGTTGAACGCCGTGGAGACGGCCGGGTCCACGTCGTTGGCGATGATCTCCAGGCCGGAGGACGCCTGCGAGGTGAACCTGCGGATGTCCATATAGCTGTGCAGATGCGGGATCGCCTGGACCAGGTCGCGGATGGTCGCGCCCGTCTCACGCCGTACGCGGCGGCCGAGCGTGCCGGCGTCCGGGTTGGCGTCGATCGCCAGGATCTTGTCCTGCCGCTCGGTGGCCAGGGTGGAGCCCAGCGCGGTGGTCGTCGTGGTCTTGCCGACACCGCCCTTGAGGCTGATGACCGCGATCCGGTAGCAGGAGAGCACCGGCGTACGGATCAGTTCGAGCTTGCGCAGCCGCTCCGCCTCCGCGGCCTTCCCGCCGATCTTGAAACGCGAACCACCGGACGGATTGCGGCTGCTCCTTGCCTTCGGCTTGTTGTTGCGCAGGAGCCGGTCGGAGGAGAGCTCCACGGCGGCCGTGTAGCCGAGCGGAGCGCCGGGCACGGACCGCTCGCGGTGGTCGTGCGAGACGGCGGAGGGCCAGGCGGCGCCGGTACGGGGGTCCACCGGCGGGGCCCCGGGCGCGGACTGCTGCGGTTGTGACTGTTGCGGCTGAGTCTGATGGGCCTGATGGGGCTGAGGGGTGTGTGGGGCTTGCTGTGCCTGCTGGGCAGGGAGGTTCGGGTTGGCCGGTACGGGCAGATGGGGCGCCTGCGGAGGCAGCGGCGCGGGAGCGCCGGCGCCCGGCTGAGCGGGGTGTGACTGCTGAGCGGGGTGTGCCGGCTGACCGGGGTGTGACTGTTGGCCGGGGAGACCAGGGTGCCCCGGCTGTCCTGGCCGGCCCGGCTGGCCTTGTTGGGGGAATCCGTAGCCGCCCTGCGCTCCCGGCAGGCCCTGCTGCGGGAAGCCGTAACCGCCCTGCGGGGCCGGCTGGTACGGGCCCGGCTGCCCCTGCTGGTGCGGGAAGCCGTAACCGGCCGGCGGGACGGGGGCGTCGGGGCCGGGTACGGCGGGTGGCAACGCGGCGGGGGCGGGGTGTCCTGGCTGACCGGGGTGACCGGGCTGACCGGGGTATGCCTGCTGTGTGGGCTGCGGCTGCTGGCCGGGCTGGGCCTGGTGGGGGAAGCCGTACCCGCTCTGCGGCGGCTGTCCGGGCCAGGCGTCCGGAGACTGCGCGGGACCCTGGGGCTGGGGATGGGGCTGGGGCTCGGGCTGCGGTTGCGCGTGCGGCTGTGCCTGGGCTTGGGCCGGGGCCTGTACGGGCCACTGCGGCGCGGCCGTCGGCGCGGCGGGCTGGTACGCGGGCGGCAGCGGAGGCAGTCCGGGGCTCTGGGCGGCGGCCTGCTGGGGGGCCCAGGGCTGGGCCGGCGCGGGGGCCGGGGGAGCGTCCTGGGACTCGCTGGTGGGTGCGGCGGCCTGGGGAACGGCGTCCGTGATCGCGTCCACGGGCGCGGAAGCGGCCGGTGCGTCGGCGTCAGCGGTCTCGCCGCCGTCGCGCTCGCACTCGTCGCGCTCGTCGCCCGCACGCTCGCGGGAGCCCTCGGCCTCTTCCTCTTCCGGAACCTCGGGCGCCGCCGGAGCTTCGGCCTCCGCGACCGGGTCGGCCACGGGCTTCGGTACGTCCGGCGCTTCGGCTCCCCCCGTACCGTCGGCGACCACCACGGGCGCGGGTGCGGGCTCGGCGTCGGGCCCGGCCTCGCTCACGCCCTCGGCGCTGTCCGGTCCCTCGGGCGCACCGGATTCGAGGCTCTCCGCGGCCCTGTTCTCCGCGGCTTCCCGCTCGGCGATCTCCCGCTTGAGAGACGCCGGGGAGAACCGCATGGTCGACCCGCTCTCGATATCACCGCCGCCGAACGGCTCCGGCGCGTCGGGAGCGGGCTCCGGCGCCGGCGCCGGAGCCATCTCGGGCGGTGGCATCTGTACGGGCGCCTGCGTCGGGGGCGTCGGCGGCTGTGCCGGTGCCCAGTTGGGTTCGAAGCCACTGCCCGTGGGCAGCCCCGGTACGGCGACGGGCGCACCGTCGGGCGGTGGGGGAGGGTTCGTGAACGACGCGGGTGGCGGCGTACTCGCCGCGCCACCACCGGACGCGTCCCCCGGCGCGTTCTGCGTGTACCAGGCCGGCGGGGTGTAGTCGATGGTGAACTCACCCGTCATCTCGGGCTCCGCGTCGGACTGATCGTCCGCGGCAGGCCGGTTCCAGCCCCCGCGGATCTCGTCCCGATCGCCCTTCACTTTGCCTCCTGGTGTGGTCGAGCACCCTTGTGCCGTGGTGGGTTGGGGCGACCGAATCTGTACGTCCGGTCCGCCCGGCTCTTCCCCTTACGACGCGGTCGGCCTGTCCACAAGTTCAACGCTGCCGCGCCCACACCCACCCTAATCGTCAACGGCGCCGACACGTCAGGCCGGACCGGTCCGTCGACGGCCGTCCCGTACAACACGTACCGCCCTTCAGTTGCCCACAAGTGAACATCTCAGAGCGGAAAGTGAACGGGGCAAGCGGTCAAATCCGTACATCTCTATACGAGATACTGGCGAAATCCACACCGGCCGGGTGCACCGGCTGCCCATGGCCCGGTCCCGGCCGTCCGGTGCGCGCTGCCCAACAATCCGGTCTCGGTGTCGATTCCCCGCGCTCCGGTGACACATGAACCGGGAACCGGAATCCGGAACAAGAACGCGGAAAAAGAACGCGAAACGCCCGTCCGGCATATGCAGGGGGCGCGCTCCGTTCGAAGCGCGCCCCCTACGTGTATACGTCTTGTGCCCCGGCCGCCCCCTGCGGCTGCCGCGGCCTCAGCCGTAGCCGTCTCACCGGCCTCAGCGCAGATCGAACTCGCCATCACGCGCGCCGAGTACGAACGCCCGCCACTCCGCCTCGGTGTAGCGCAGCACGGTGTCCGGATCGATGGACGACCGCATCGCGACGGCTCCTTCGGGCAGATAGGCGATCTCGACCCGTTCCTCGTCCGCGCTCGTGCCGGGGGCGCCGATCCACTCGACACCCGAGATGTCGAGGGCGTACAGCTCTTCCTTCTCCTGTGCGCTCCCCATCAGTCAAGCTTCCCTTCGGTAACGGCCGACGTCACTTCGGACATCTTAGGACAGCCCCTTCAAGCCGACGGGGCGCTCCGGTAAGTTCGACGCCTGTTCGCGCGGTGCGCACACGGGGTGAAGATCCGGTGTCGAATCCGGTCGCGGAATCAGTCCATCCGGCGCGCGACACCGAGCAGTCCGGTCTCGGCGTCCGTGGCGCCCGTCATCACCCAGTGGCGCTCACGCCCGGCGCACCAGAGCGTCACACCGTCCGCCAGTGTGGGCAGGGCATCGCACTCGACACGGGACAACCCCAGAATCCTGCCGATCTGCTCCGCCTCCTGCGGCGACACCCGCTGGACACCCACCAGCGTGGCCGCCCGCATCAACCGGGGCGCGACCGGGCTCACATACGGCAGGAGCGTCAGCACCGACTGCCACGGCGAGGACACCACACGCCCTCGCGGCGGCCGCATTCCGCAGTCCCGGATCACCACGACCGGGCTGCCCACCGTCGCTCCCATCGGCGGGACACGACCGACCTCGTGGAGCGTGATGCAGTCAAGTCCCGCGCCCGCGGCCTGCGCCAGCCGCGTCCACGCCGGGGCGCGCCCGGTCTCGACCGCCACCCGCGCGCCCGTGCCCGCCGCGCGCAGCGCCAGCACCTGAGCCGTCCACAACCCGCCGATCAGCAGCACGTCGTACGGCGTCGAGCGGTGGAACCCCACCAACTGGGGGCGGCCCTCGGCGTCGTCACCGATCACCACACCGTCGTCCCCCACAGGCAGGGACAGCGCGCCCAGATCCTCGACGGGCAGTGCGTGTCCGGCGTGGCGGGGGCCGCGCAGCCCCCGCAGTCCACGCGCCGTCCCACTTCCGGCGGTCATCGCGCACCTCCCAGGGGCAGCGTCGCGAGCACGCCCGGCAGTTGTTCGCGGTCCAGCCGTACGAGACCGACCTTCGCCGCCCGCGCCGCCTGCTCCAACGACCGCCGTACCCGCACCAGTCCGGTGTCCGTGCCGCCGGTGATCCGCACATGACCGGACATGGTCATCGAGCCGCGGTGCGAACCGGACCGCAGGGTGAGGCTGAAGGTCGTCGCGTACGCCGGCGCCGCGGTGAGCAGCGCCGCCAGCTTGGGGAGCGGAGTCGCCGCCCGCCCCAACTCGGGCCAGCGCGCCACCGCGTACGTGGTGTGCCAGCGGTTGTCGCACCGCCACACGCGCGGCGTCTCGGCCGTACGCCGACGGGGCGCGGCTTCCGGCCGGCCCGCGCGGGCGGACAGCGCGGGACTCGCGCACGCCGATGTCGCCATGGTGGAGTTCAGCTCGTCCTGGTCAAGCACCACCGCGTGGAATCCCGCTCCGGTGATCCGGCTCGCCACATGATCCGCCACCCGCACCAGGCAGCGCTGAGCGCCCTCGATTCCGCCGCCGCGCGCCTCGACGGCCTCCCTGCACAGCTCCGGATCCAGCTTCACCGCCACCCAGGTGAGCCGCAGCGCGGGCGCTCCGGTCCGGTCCTGGAGCGGGGCGTACGAGAGCCGGGCCACCGACTGCTCGGGAAGATGCGGCGCCGGCGCGGCCCGCACCTGCTGAACCAACTGCACCGACTCCAGCACGATGTCGTCGACCTCAAGGGCATCGCCCAGGAGGGAGAGCGGGAGCGCCCGCGCGCCGAACACCGGGCGCAGCGCGTCACTGCTCGCCTCGACCCGTACCACCGCCGTCAGGAACGTGCCGTCACCGAGCATGCCGACCGTACGGCGGTCCCGGTCGACATAGGTGAACGGACGGAATCCCGGCACGCTCTCCGCGACCGGGACCAGCGACGGGTCGACCTCCCAGGCGCAGGGCTCCGCGGCCCGCCTGCGGGAGCGGAGGGCGAAGGCCGTGGACACCCAGTCCTGTATGGCGTGACCGCGGCGGCGAATCACGGCGAACAACACAAGCGCGGCGGCGACGACGAGAGTGGGCACCATCCAGAGCCCGCCGAGCGCTCCTCCGATCAGCGCCAGCGCGACCGCGGCCTCGATCAGCACCAGTTGACGCAGCTGAAGGGGGCCGACGCGGCTGATGCGCGACAGGGCGCGCGGAGTGGTGGCCGCGGGGACAGCCGACGCGGGCGTCACCGGCCGTGCGTTGCTGCGTTGCCGTCGGGAATTACTCCGGGACTGGTCAGGGGGTTGTCCAGTGGTCCGCCCATTGCGCTCGCGCGTCGCCGTACCCATCGCCGCGTTGCCCCCTCGTGTCCGTAATTACCAAATTTCCTACGGGCGTTGACCGGCCGACCACCTACCTGAGCAGTGCGACGGAAGCGCCAGCATGCATAGTAGGGGGCTGGTACGACAGCAGGCCCGCTCGGCGAGTGTGGGAGCCTGGTCGCCCGGTGGGGGAGAGGGACAGCGGACAGATGGCATCACGACGGGACGAACTCAACGCCTACACCTTCGCGAAGCGAAGGCTGATCGCGCAGTTCGTACAGCCGAGCCCGACCGGCTCGGAGGAGGGCGCGCCCCGACCGCTGCGCGCGGTGGTGCCCGGTGCCATCGTCGGTGTGGTGGTGCTCGCGGTGTTCGGCGCCTGGGGGATGTTCAAGCCGGTAGCGCCCAAGGACTGGGACACGCCCGAAGAGAACGTCATCATCGCCAGCAAGTCCACCACTCGCTATGTGGTGCTGAAGACCGGCGACAGGACCCAGCTCCACCCCGTCCTGAACATGTCCTCCGCCAAGCTCCTCCTCGCCCCGGACAAGGGCAAGGTCATCAACGTCGACGAGTCGGTGCTCGACAACGGCAAGATCCCGCACGGCGCCACCCTCGGCATTCCCTACGCCCCCGACCGGCTGCCCGATGTGAAAGAGGCCGGGGCCGCGAAGCGCTGGGCGGTCTGCGAGCGGCCCGGCGAGGGAGGCAGGGCCATCCAGAAGGCCTCCTTCATCTTCGCTGAACGCGAGCAGGAGAGGACCGAGGGCGCGGGCCGTCTGCGAGGCGGTGAGCTGCTGTACGTGGAGGACGGGGCGACCAAGACCCGCTACGTCGTGGACGCCGAAGGCAAGGCGTACGAGGTGGAGAAGGACGAGCTGCTGCTGCGCCAGCTGGTGGGCCGGAACACCAAGCCGCAGCGGGTGTCCACCGCCTGGCTCGACACCCTGCACAAGGGCGACAGGATCACCTTCCCGGAAATCGACGGAACCCCCGGAGCCGACGCCGACGCCCCCGGTGAACTGGAGTCCGCGGTCAACAAGGTGGGCATGGTCCTCACCGCCACCGACGGCACCAAGAACCAGCATTATCTGGTCCTGCGGGACCGGGTCGCCCCCGTCTCGGACTTCACCGCCAAGCTGCTGCTCAGCAGCAGGGATCTGATCGACGTCGGCCAGGCGGGAAAGGCGAAGTCCGTCAGCCCGGCCGCCATTGAGCCGGGCAAGGCGTTCGGACAGGACCGGGACTGGCCGGAGAACGCCCCGGAGTCCGTCAACTCGGCGAGCACCGCCGAGGACAGCCGTAACACGGTGTGCAGCGTGCTGCGCGAGGTGGACGAGGACAACGGCACCACCACCCTCAGCACGTGGGCGGGCACCGACTTTCCCGCGACGCTGCCGACCGGGTCGAGCAGCGGCTATGTCACCCCGGGATCCGGCCAGCTCTTCCGCCAGTTCAAGGGGTCGACGACCGACTCGGGCTTCGTCTTCCTGGTCACCGACACCGGACTGCGTTATGCCATGCAGTCGAACGGGGACAGCGCGACGGACGACTCCGGCATCGGCTCGTCCGGTTCGGCGGAGCAGAAGCAGGCAGCGCAACAGGAAGCACAGCAGGCCCAGAACCGGCTCGGGTACAAGGACGTCGATCCGGCGCCGATCCCCGCCGCGTGGTCGGCGTTCCTGCCGACGGGACCGCGTCTGTCGACGGGGGCCGCCCGTCAGCCGCAGGGCTCGTGAGGGTGAACATGCCACACACTTACCGACGCCTCTTCGCGGTCTCGGCCGCCACGGCGGTCACGCTGATCGGCCTGCCCCTGTCGCCCGCCGCCGCGGACTCGACCACTCAGTGCACCTTCCCCTCGAAGAAGTACGCGGGTCGACCCTGGGCGCTGCAACGTCTCCTGCTGGACGAACTGTGGTCGCAGTCCACCGGCAAAGGGGTACGCGTCGCGGTCATCGACACCGGTGTCGACATCAAGAACCCGCAGCTGAAGGACGCGGTGGACACCAAGAGCGGCAGAAACATGATGGACCCGGATCTCAAGGACGACAACGGCGACAAGATCGAACGCGGCAAGGAGGACGGCACCACCGACACGGTGGGACACGGCACCAAGATCGCGGGCATCATCGCGGCCCGTCCCACGCAGGGCACCGGTTTCGTCGGTCTCGCGCCTGAGGCGACGATCATCCCCATCCAGCAGAACGACGCCGAGGGGAACGGCACCACCAAGACCCTCGCGGCGGCCATCGACTACGCGGTCAACGAAGCGGACGCCGACGTCATCAACATCTCCCAGGACACGGCCGACGCGGTGAAGCCCACACCCCTGCTGGAGCAGGCGGTGAACGACGCCCTCAACAAGGACGTGGTGGTCGTCGCCTCAGCGGGCAACGACGGCCTGGGAGGCAACGTCAAAGAGACCTACCCGGCGTCGTACGGCGGAGTGCTGGCCGTGGCCTCCTCCGACCGCAACAACGAGCGCGCCGCCTTCTCCCAGTCCGGCGAGTTCGTCGGCATAGCGGCCCCCGGCGTCGACATGGTCTCCACGGTCCCGGGCGGCGGCCACTGCGCCGACAACGGCACCAGCTTCTCCGCCCCGTATGTCGCGGGCGTCGCCGCTCTGATCAAGAGCAAGCACGAGGACTGGACGCAGGCGCAGATTGTCGCGCAGATCCAGCAGACCGCCGAACGGTCGATCGCCGGCCGTGACAGGCTGGTGGGCTGGGGAGTCGTCGACCCGCTGCGAGCCCTGACGGAGGACGACAAGCCCATCGAGAAGCCGGTCGCCCACGAGGGCATCGACAAGGCGGAAGCCCCCACGCCGGCCCAACTCCACCTGGGTGAGACGGCGGAGGAGCGCAACGCCCGTCTCGCGACCTATGTGGTCGTGGGCGGCGGTGTCCTGGTCGCGGCGATCGCGGGCGGCGCGGTGGCACTTCGCGACGCGCGGCGGCGAACAAACCGGATGAGCGGAGCGACGGGCAGTGACGCGTGAGGCGCGCCGCTGACAGCGCGTCAACTATCGGCGAACATGCCTGAAAGAGCGCGTGAAAGAGCTGCGGAGCCGATTGCAACCGCAGGGGACGAGAGGATCGTCGTAAGAGGAAGTCACGTCATGGATAAGACACTTGGGGCTGTCAGAAGCAGTCGATAGAGTGGCTTTCATGTGATCAGTGATGTTCACGTCACCGCGATCGCGATGTGCGGGGGGTGAGCAAACGGGGAGGTACGGCATCGTGTCAGATGATGCGGGTAGTGGTGGCGCGGGCGGAACCGGCGCGAGGAGTGACCTGGAGAAGGGCGTCGGCGCCCTGAAGCGCTTCCAGACGAGGGTGAACGCGCTGCTGACGGAGCTTGAGAACGGTGCGGCCGGCAACAAGAAAGTGGCCGCACACCGGATTTCGAGGAGTTCCTTCAGCGGTGGCAACCTGCCGTTCGCGGAGGCGGACGGGTTCTTCACTCAGTACAACCGTGTCCATGCGGAGATCGTCAAGCTCTCCAAGTCCCTCGGCGACCAGATCGAGATGCTGAGCATCGGAGTGCACGCGGCGGAGGTCGGCTTCAACAACGTGGAGGACGAGCTGCGGCAGCGCTTCCACACGATCCGGACTCGTATTGACGACGAGCACGAGAAGCAGGACCGGACTCACGGTGACAGGGGCAGTGAGCCTGGGAAGTCGCGTAGCGAATCCGAGACCGTCACGAAGGACATGGGGTGAATAGCTGATGAGTGGAGAAAAGCAGCCAGAACTGACCCCTGAGCAGCAGCAGGAGCAGGACTCGGCCCTGATCCAGGGCAAGTTCACCGCGACGGACGCCTTCGAGCAGGTCGCGGCGATGATGGAGGGCTTCGGGTTCGGGTTCGGGGGCAGCGGTCCTGGCGGGTTCTTCGGGAAGACGAGCTTCGAGGGCGCCCAGCTCAACGCGATGCTCGACCTGGTCAAGGCTTCGAACCCGGACGCTCTTGAAGACGCGGGCGACGCTCTGGTGAAGGCCACGACCGCCCTCAACAAGGCCGCGGAGGAACTGCGCGGATACGTTGACTCGGTCGAGTGGAAAGGCGAGTCCGGCAACGAGTTCCGAAGGTTCGGTGGAGAGCTCGCCAACCACGCCTCGGCGCTGGCTACGTTCGCCAACGCGGCCGGTACGCAGATGCAGGTCGCGAGCACCGGCCTGACCTCGGTGCGCAACTCCGTGCCTCCGCGTGACGGCCGGGCGGTCCAGAAGAAGGTCGAGGACTTTTCTCTGCCGGAGCGCACGGACGACAACCCGGAGTACGCCAAGGCCGTGCAGGTGGAGAAGGACCGTCAGGAGGCCATCAACCAGATGAACCGCCTGGCCTCGTTCTACGCGGTCTCCGAGGAGTCTTTGGCTGGGCAGGAGCCGCCGAGGTTCCCCGGGACACTGAAGACGGACGTGCCGCGGCCACGAGGGAAGGTTTTGGGTTCGGACCCGGGTACCACGGGGAGGGGTGCCGAATCGTCGGACGCAACCGTGCAGCAGTCACTATTGAGCCACGCGGATCCCGGGACCGGAAGCAGTGTGCCTCGGGCTGAGACCATCGGTGCCGTCACGCCCGTTCCGGCTCCGGACACGTCGATGCGTATCGACAGCGTCATGGCGCCTCCGAACCCCACCACGGGTCCCAGCGCCACACCTGTTCCCTCTCCCACCGGGACGCCAAGCCCCGGCGGTGGTCCCGTCCCCCCGATGGCGCCCGGATTGGTCAATACCTCGCGGAGCGATACGTCGCGAGCGTCGGGTCCGACCAGAGCACCCAGAGCGGGCGGGCCGCCTGCCGGGAGGGCGACACAGACAGGTGCCACAGGAGACCGCTCTCCTGCCGCCGGACGTCCGGCACCGGCCGCACGGCCGGGAGTGACGGGCGGTGGTCCCCCGGCGGGGCGCCCCGGCGTCCCTGGCCAGACCACAGCCGGTAGACCGGGCACGACCGGCCAGCCCGCCGCGGGACGAGCGGGTACGAGCGGGGGGACGGGCCCACGAGCAGGCCGTACGAGCGGCATCGTGGGCGGTACGCCTCAGCAGCGCTCCACCTCAGGTTCCTCGGGCTCACGTGTTCCGCGTGGAACCGTCATCGGTAGCGGTGGGACGTCGACAGGGCGCCCTCCCGGGGGGCGAGTCGGTCAGCCGGGGGTCATCGGTGCGAATCCGAACGGAGCGCCCCGACCGGGAGGCCGAGGCACGGCCAGTTCGAACGGCGTCGTAGGCACCCCGCGCGGAGGCGTTCCCGGTTCACGGCCCGGCGCAGGCGGTTTCACCCAGGGCGGCACCGGTCTGGTGCGTGGTCCCGGCCGGAATCAGCCCAAGGACGAGGAGCAGGAGCGCACTGGATCAGAGCGTCCTGACTATCTGACGGAAGACGAAGAGACGTGGGCGGCTCGACGGCGTGGTGCCGTGCCGCCGGTCATCGAATAGGCACACGGAAGGTGCGGAAGTCAGGATGACGGCAGGAATGAGCCGGGCCCGGAAGCACGGAGCGCCTTATGTAATGCGGCGTGGGCTGCTCCGCGCGCTGGCTGTGGCCGGCGCGTGCACCTTGGGCATCGTCGGCATGGCTCCGGCCGCTGTTGCTGCCGATGATGTGAAGTCGAAGCAGTGGTACCTGGATGCCATGAACGCCGAGGAGATCTGGAAGTCCGCCACTGGTGAAGGCATAAAAGTTGCCGTCATCGACACCGGCGTCAACCCGTCCACGCCTTCGCTGAAGGGACAGGTACTCAAGGGATTCGATGCCACGGGAACCGACGGCGAAGCCACGGACGACTATGACGGTCATGGGACGACGATGGCCGAACTGATCGCGGGGACGGGGAAGGGCGGAGGGATTCGAGGCTTGGCCCCCGACGCGAAGATCATCCCGATGCGTATCACCGACACAGAGATGCAGAACAACCAGTCGGTGAATGCTCATGATGCGGAAGACGCCATCCGGGCTGCGGCGGACAGCGATGCGCAGATCATCAACATGTCGTTCGCGAGTGACTTCTCCGCTCCCGAGGAGAGGGAGGCGGTGAAGTACGCTGAAAGCAAGGGGAAGTTGTTCTTCGCGGGGGTGGGAAATAACGCCAAGAAGGGGAATAAGAAGCAGTTTCCCGCGAGCTATCCGCAAGTAGTCGGTGTCGCGGCGACCGACTCCGAAGGCCGTGTAGCGGATTACTCCCAGCATGGAGAGTCTGTCGACATCGCTGCCCCCGGTAGCAGCATTCCGAGTTGGTGCGACGAGAAATTCACGAGCTACTGTTTTGGCAACGGGGGAACCAGCGCGGCCACCGCGATCGCCTCCGCCTCCGCGGCCCTGATCTGGTCCGCCAATCCCGACTGGACGGCGAACCAGGTCCTCCGCGTCATGTTCGAGTCCGCCGGCCGTGGCGAGGACTGGAAGCCTGGCACGGTCAGCAACTACGTCGGTCACGGCGTCGTACGCCCCGGCGCCCACATCAACCGTGGTCTGGGCAAGCCCGGCGACCCGAACCTCAACCCCCTGACCAACGAGCGGACGCCCGGCTCTCCCGGCGCGCCCGGCTCGTCCGAGTCTTCCGCCTCCTCCGCGCCCTCCGGGTCTGCTTCGGCGTCGGCCTCGGGGGCTTCGGAGGCCCCGGACGATGGGGACGGGGACAAGTCCGTCGCCGCGGGCACCAGCAAGAGCACCGAGGAAGGCAGCCGGTTGGGCCTCATCCTCGGCGGGGCCGCGGTCGTCGTGGTCCTCGCGGGCGGCGTGTTCTTCTTCCTCCGCAGGCGCCGCACCGCCTGACCGTATGTCCCGCATCTACCGCACACCGCCCCGGCGGCCACCAGCCGCCGAGGCCCACGCACGGCCCGGGAAGAAACACACCCACCGGGATCTCCGAGAAAGGAAGACCAATGGCAGTCCAGAAGGTCAATGGCGTTGCCCTCAAGTCGCTGCAAGGCGAGCTCACCAACAGCTTTGACGACGTCAAGGGTCAGCTGCACGTGCTGCAGGCGACGATCGACAGCCTCGAAGGCGCCTGGCGTGGTATCGGCGCCGGCGCGTTCAACGCGAAGCAGACGCAGATCAACAACAACATGGTGGGCATCGGCAAGCTGCTGCTCAAGTTCCAGGAAGCGATCGAGGCCGCTCGTACGATTTCCGGTAACACCGAAGACGAGGTCGAGGCGGCCCTGAAGGGCATCGACGTGGCCGAGGGCTACTCGGGCGACACCGGCGCGGAAGCCCGGACCTCGAACCTCAGCAAGTTCTGATACCTGATGGCCGTCCCGCGAGTTCGGCCATCGCACCACACCCAGGCAGTAGTTGGAGGACACCATGGCACATGACGACGGCACGATGATCGTCACTTACGCTTCCCTTGAGGCGGCGGCCGGCGACATCAAGAAGCAGGCGGACAAGCTCGACCAGAGCCTCAAGGCCATCCAGGCGAAGATCCGCTCGGTGTCCGAGCTCTGGGAAGGCGAGGCCCGGGAGGCGTACAACGTCGCCCAGGCCGACTGGGACCGGAGGGCCACCGAGATCCACACCAGCCTCTTGAAGATCTCGTCGGCAGTCCGCGAGGCAGCCCCCGCCTACCAGAGCGGCGACAAGAGGGCCGCCGCGAACTTCCAGTAACCAGAAGTCATCTCAGGCCAGGGTGGGCACGCACGGGAGGTGCCCACCCTGGCCTGTTTGCGTGCGGCCGTCTCACGCTGAAGGGCCGCCTCACGCTGAAGTTCAGACGCCGAGCTCGGCCGTCGGCGTCTTGGAGGACGGCCGCGAGGGCCCCGCCCCGGTCACCGCCCGTCCTGCGAGGGCATAAGGCCGGTCTGCACCAGCGGATTTCCGCGGCGCCGCGAGACGAAGATTCCCCGTCCCACCGGCATGGGGCGCATCCTGACGTTGCCGAGCACGTCGCCTTCCTGCGGGTCGCCGGAGAGCAGTACGCCCTGTGCGCCCAGTTCCGTCATCCGCTGCATGAACGGCTCGTACGCGGCCCTGCTCGCGCCCGCCGCGTTACGGGCGATGATGAAGCGGACGCCCACGTCGCGCGCGAAGGGGAGCAGCTCCGTCAGCTTCGCCAGGGGGTTGCCGCTCGACGTGGAGACCAGGTCGTAGTCGTCGACGACCACGTACACGTCCGGGCCGCGCCACCAGCTGCGGTCCCGCAACTGCTGCGCCGTGACATCCGCCGACGGTGTGCGGCGCCGCATCAGATCGAAGAGGGCGTCCACATGGTGCTCCATGTTGTTGGACATGGGGACGTACTCCGCCAGATGCGTGGCGGGGGTGGCGTCCAGCAGGGCGCGCCGGTTGTCGATCACGAAGAGCTTGCACGAGTCGCCGTCGTACCGCTCGGTCAGCTGCTTGATGAGCAGTCGCAGGATGTTGGTCTTGCCGGCCTCGCTCTCGCCGAACACCAGGAAGAACGGGTCCTGTTCGAAATTGACGAAGACCGGTTCCAGGTTGTTCTCGTCGATGGCGAAGGCGACCCCGCGCTCCGGGTGGGCGGAGCCCGTCGGGAGGTCCGCCATCGGCAGTTCGCGCGGCAGCAGCCGTACCGCCGGGGCGCCCGGCGCGGTCCAGTGCCGGGAGACCTCCTGGGTCATCGCGGCCGTGGCCTCGGACAGATCGCTGTCGGAGTTGATCCCGTCGATCCTCGGGACCGCCGCCATGAAGTGCAGCTTCTCCGGCGTCAGCCCGCGCCCCGGCACCCCCGTGGGGACATTGACCGCGGACTTGCGGTCCAGCTCGGAGTCCATGGTGTCACCGAGGCGCAGCTCCAGGCGGTTCATCAGATGGTCCTTGAGATTCGCCCGGACCTCCATCGAGCGCGAGGCCGTGAGAATCACATGGATGCCGTAGCCGAGCCCGCGCGCCGCGATGTCCAGGACGGCCTGCTCCAGACCCTCGTAGTCCGAACGGAAGTTGCCCCAGCCGTCGATGACCAGGAACACGTCACCCCACGGCTGGTCCGTCGGCGAGATGTCGCCGCGCGCCCGCAGCCTGCGGTACGTGGCGATGGAGTCGATGCCCGCGCCGCGGAAGTACTCCTCGCGCCGCGACAGGATCCCGTACACCTCGGCGACCGCACGCCGCACCCGCTCCGGGTCGAGGCGCGACGCGACCCCGCCGACATGCGGCAGGCCCGCGATCGACGACAAACCGCCACCACCGAAGTCGAGACCGTAGAACTGGACCTCCTGCGGCGTATGGGTCAGTGCGAACGCCGAGATGATCGTCCGCAGCAGCGTCGACTTGCCCGACTGGGGACCACCGACGATCTGCATATGGCCCGCGGCCCCGGAGAAGTCCCGGTAGAGCGTGTCGCGGCGCTGCTCGTACGGCTTGTCGACCACACCGAGCGGTACGACGAGACGGCCCGCGCCCTCGAACCCGGGCTGCGTCAGCCCGCGTCCCTCCACCCCCGCGAGTCCCGGAAGCAGCTCGTCCAGCGCCGGCGGGTTGTCCAGCGGGGGCAGCCACACCTGGTGGGCCTCCGCGCCCCGGCCTTCCAGCCGCCGCACGATCACATCGAGAACGGAGTCGGCCAGCGCGTCGTCCTCACCCGAACGCGCCTCGGGCACGTCGGGCCGGGTGGTGCTCGGCGCGACGTACCGTACGGGTACCGGAGCCGCCGTGAACGCCACGGGCCTGCGGTCCACCGGGAGCGGCCCACCGGGGGCCGCCGACCGCTGCTGGTTCGTGCGGTACACCCCGGAGACATAGGCGGCCTTGAACCGCACCATCTCGTCCGTACCGAACTTCAGATACCCGGAGCCGGGCACATTGGGCAGCTGATAGGCGTCGGGCACGCCCAGCGCCGCGCGGGACTCGGCCGCGGAGAACGTCCGCAGACCGATCCGGTACGACAGATAGGTCTCCAGACCGCGCAGCCGCCCCTCCTCCAACCGCTGCGAGGCCAGCAGCAGATGGACGCCAAGCGACCGCCCGATGCGCCCGATCTGCACGAACATCTCGATGAAGTCCGGCATGGCGGTGAGGAGTTCGCTGAACTCGTCGATGACCAGCACGAGCGAGGGGATGGGCTGGAGCGGCGCGCCCGCGGCCCGTGCCTTCTCGTAGTCATGGATGTTGGCGTAGTTGCCCGCGTCGCGCAGCATCTCCTGCCGGCGGTTGAGCTCACCGCGGATGGAGTCACCCATACGGTCGACCAGCGTCAGGTCGTCCGCGAGGTTGGTGATCACCGCGGCGACATGCGGCATCTGCGACATCCCGGCGAAGGTCGCGCCGCCCTTGAAGTCCGCGAGGACGAAGTTGAGGGTCTCCGACGAGTGTGTGACGGCCAGGCCGAGTACGAGCGTACGCAGCAGCTCGGACTTGCCGGAACCGGTCGCGCCGACGCACAGGCCGTGCGGACCCATACCCTCCTGCGCGGCCTCCTTCAGGTCCAGCATCACGGGGGTGCCGTCCTCGCCGACACCGATCGGGACCCGCAGCCGCTCCGCCTGCGAGCGCGGCCGCCAGGTGCGGGTGACGTCGACGGAGGCCGCGTCGCCCAGATTCAGCAGATCGGTGAAGTCGAGGTTGGCGAGCAGCGGTTCGTCGTCGTCCCCGCCCGAGGCCACCGTGAGCGGCGCCAGCTGGCGGGCGAGCGCTTCGGCGGCCTCGGCGCTCAGCTGGTCGGGCGCGCCGTCGTACACCAGGCCGTGCCCCGACTCCAGTTGCAGCGAGTCGGGGTGCACGACCACGGACAGCCCGCCGCGCGCGCCGGTGACCTCGCCCGGGACGACCTCGATGACCGTCACGCCCTGAAGGCCCTCCGCCGCGGCGAGCGCCGACATGGCGGGTACCGACTGGCCGTCGAGTACGACGACGATGTGCGGCTGGTCGAGCAGCGGCTGGCCGCCGGGCTGGAAGCGCGGACGGCCCTCCAGACGGCCCGCGAGCAGCTCTTCCAGCTCCCGCGCGTCAGTGGTGATCAGACGCCTGCTGCCCGCGCCGTCCGTGCTGCCCGGGACCTGCACATGCGGAAGCCACTTCGCCCACTCCCACCGGGGTGCCGCCTCCCGTCCGGCGGCGACGGCGATGACCAGGTCGTCGGGGGAGTGCAGCGAGGCCAGCGAGCAGACGACGGAGCGGGCCGTGGAGCGTACGCACTCCGGCTCGCCGCTGACCGTCAGATGGTAGAAGGCACGCAGCGAGACGGCCATCGGCAGCCCGCCCAGCGTGCTGTGCGCCGTCAGGAACTGCTGCATCGCCCCCGCGGTCAGCGGCTCCAGATCGTCCACCGGCGCCGTCTCGGGCGCGATGAGCGGGGTCGCGAGCTGCTGGTTGCCCAGACCGATGCGTACCTGCCCGAAGTCGACGTCGCCCACCCGCCGTTCCCACACCCGGCTGCCCTCGGCGACCAGCGCCCACAGCTGCTCCGGCGACGGATGGAGGTAGTACTGCGCGTCACGCTGGAGGCGCGCGGTGCGCAGTACCGCGCGCCGGGTCTGCGCCAGGTACTTGAGATAGTCGCGCCGCATGTCGGCGAGCTGGCCCTGGGTGCCCCGCCGGTAACGGACCAGCATCGCGATGGCCATGGCGACCGTCGACGCGATCATCACCATGCCCATGATCCGCATGATCGGATTCGGGGTCATGAAGAAGAAGACGACCGAACCGCCCATGCCCAGCATCGGCAGCAGCTGCATCAGCGCGCCCTCCTGCTGACCACGTGGCAGCTCGGGCGGAGGTTGCACTTGCACCTGGTCGCCGGGTACTTCGGCGGGCAGGACCCGTGGTGGGCGCTTGACGACGATCTGGCTCACAGCTCACCAATTCCCTTGCCGGACGGAATGTTTCCTATCGGCGCCCCCGTGGCGACGGGTTCCATCCGCGGTCAGGGATCCTACTTGCGTAGCGGACGGAGGCTTGGCGGTAGGGTGGCGCGACGCGTTTGCGCACCCGTGAACTACTGCAAAAAACAGGGTGATTCGGGTCGTAGTGCGAGGCCCGGCAGCAGTACGCGGCCCACGTTCCACACGATCCACGCACACGATCCACGCATCGGATCCACGCACAGGTTCCGCGCATCGGATCCACGCATGCGGTTCACGCACACGATCCATCAGAACCACAAGGGGGAGCAGCAGGTGAGTATGACGGCCCAGACGGCCCAAGCGGCGGCCACCGGAACCGGTCACCCCGGTCCCACGGCTCCGGCCGGCGGCGGAACCGGCTTCTGCCGGATCACCGTCGTCGCGCCGGACGGCCGCGTCGATGTGGCACTGCCCGAGGACATCCCCGTCGCCGACCTCTACCCGGAGATCCTCAGGCTGTCGGGACAGAGCCCCGCGGAGGGCGCCCCCGTCGGGTACCACCTGGTACGCCGGGACGGCACCGTACTCGACAGCGCGCGCTCCCTGGCGGCCCAGCGCATCCTCGACGGCGAACTGCTCTCGATGCGGCCCTTCGCCGAGTCCCTGCCGCCGGCGGTCTTCGACGATGTCTCCGACGCCGTCGCCTCCGCCGTCGCCCGCGACAGCACGCTCTGGACCGACGGTCTGATGCGTGGCGCCGGGCTCTTCGGCGGCTCGGTCCTGCTGGTCCTGCTCTCCTTCGTGCTGTGGACCGCCGACCCCCGGCACGACATGCACGGCCTGCCCGGCATCCTCGCCGCCGTCGCGGCCGTCCTGCTGCTCGCGCTCGCCGGCGTACGCGCGCGGGTCTACGACGACCGGGGCTCGTCCATCGCCCTGGGCATCGGATCACTGGCGAACGCCGGCGTGGCCGGTTCCGGACTGCTGTCGCTCGCACAGGGCCAGGGCACCGGCAGGCTGCAGTTCCTGCTCGCCTGCGCGGCCGTGCTCGTCGCCGCGGTGATCCTGATGATCGTCACCCCGAGCGGGGACGGTGCCTTCGTCGCGTTCGTGTTCGCCGCCACCGTCGGCCTGCTGGTGACCTTCACCGCGATCATGACCGACATGACCCCGGTCGAGACCGCCGCGGTCTGCGCCCCGCTCGCGGTCGGGGCCCTGGCGTTCCTCCCGGGCCTCTCCACCCGCTTCGCCCGGCTCCCCATCGGCTTCGAGCCGCCCCGTTCGTCCGTCGGTGACTACGGCGCCGACCCCGTACCCCAGGGCCCGGTCGACGCCGAGCGCATCGCGGCCCAGGCCCGGCGGGGTCATGAACTGCTGATCGGACTGGTCGGCGGCTGTGCGCTGGTGGCCGTGGGAGGCGCCGCCGTACTCGGCTTCTCCGGCAATGTGTGGGGGCAGCTGCTCGCGCTCGCCACCGGCGTCGCCATGCTGATGCGCGCCCATCTCTTCCGCTACACCGCCCAGGTCGGCTGCGCCCTGGCAGCGGGCCTCGGCGCCCTGGCACTGCTGGTCCTGGGGCTCTGCCTCAACCCGCCCTCGGATCTGATGCGCGAGGCCCTGCGAGGTGACGGCACGGCGCTCGACATCCGTACGGTCTGGCTCACCACCGCCGTCGCGGCCGTCGCCGCCCTGATCACCGCGATCGGCCTGATCGTGCCGAGCAAGGGGGTGACCCCCTTCTGGGGCCGCTTCCTGGAGATCGCGGAGGCCTTCGTCCTGCTGACGCTCGTACCGCTCTGTCTGGCGGTCTTCGACGTCTACCACTCCATCCGGGCGCTGACCTCCTGAACGGACTGGTACGCTACGTAGCGGCCGTTTGTGTACGCGTTCCGGGACCGTCCGGAACAGCGCCCAACGGATTCCGCCTCCCGAGTAACGGAAGCTCCCCAGAGTATTCGACCTGGGGCACTCGGTGGCCACGAAGACCCACGAGGAGTACGCGTGTCGCTCGACGCCGCTACGAAGAAGCAGATCATGACCGAGTTCGGCACCAAGGAAGGTGACACCGGCTCCCCCGAGGTCCAGGTCGCCATGCTGTCGCGCCGGATCTCGGACCTGACCGAGCACCTCAAGACCCACAAGCACGACCACCACTCCCGTCGTGGTCTGCTGATCCTGGTCGGTCAGCGCCGCCGGCTGCTGCAGTACCTGGCCAAGAAGGACATCCAGCGCTTCCGTACGCTGGTCGACCGCCTGGGCATCCGCCGCGGTGCGGCCGGCGGTGCCAAGTAAGACACCGTGAAGGGAGCGGTTCCCACTTCCAGGGGGCCGCTCCTTTCGCGTACGTGCGTACGTACGGGTGGGGTGACCGCCCCCGTACCGGGCCCACGAGCGCCCCGCCCGGGACAACCGGAATGTCATCCTGCGGCGAAGCTCAGTAATCTGGTCGCACGAGCACAACTGAAGAGGAGGAGCGAACTCCACCGCCGCCGGTCCTCGGTAGTGGCTCCCGGATGGTGCGCGGCCCATGCCGCGGCCCCGGGTGCTTCGATCGAAGACCGGCCCGCACCAAGGAGCGCTTCTCCGTCACGTCCCCTGCCACACGGGCACCGGACGAACACGAGGAGAAAGCACTAGTGGAGAACGAGACCCACTACGCCGAGGCCGTTATCGACAACGGAACCTTCGGCACCCGCACCATCCGCTTCGAGACGGGACGGCTCGCCAAGCAGGCCGCCGGTTCCGCCGTGGCCTACCTGGACGACGACACCATGGTGCTGTCGGCCACCACCGCTTCCAAGAAGCCCAAGGACCAGCTCGACTTCTTCCCCCTGACGGTGGACGTCGAGGAGCGGATGTACGCGGCCGGCAAGATCCCCGGCTCCTTCTTCCGCCGGGAAGGCCGGCCGTCCGAGGACGCGATCCTCACCTGCCGCCTGATCGACCGCCCGCTGCGCCCCTCCTTCAGGAAGGGCCTGCGCAACGAGATCCAGATCGTCGAGACGATCATGGCGCTCAACCCCGACCACCTGTACGACGTGGTCGCCATCAACGCCGCCTCCTGCTCCACGCAGCTGGCCGGCCTGCCCTTCTCCGGCCCGATCGGCGGCACGCGTGTCGCGCTGATCAAGGGCCAGTGGGTCGCCTTCCCGACCCACACCGAGCTGGAGGACGCCGTCTTCGACATGGTCGTCGCCGGCCGTGTCCTGGACGACGGCGATGTCGCGATCATGATGGTCGAGGCCGAGGCCACCGAGAAGACCGTCCAGCTCGTCAAGGACGGCGCCGAGGCTCCCACCGAGGAGATCGTCGCCGCCGGTCTGGAAGCCGCCAAGCCGTTCATCAAGGCGCTGTGCAAGGCCCAGTCCGACCTCGCCGCCAAGGCCGCCAAGCCCACCGGTGAGTTCCCGGTCTTCCTCGACTACCAGGACGACGTCCTGGAGGCGCTGACCGCCGCCGTCAAGAGCGAGCTCTCCCAGGCGCTCACCATCGCCGGCAAGCAGGACCGCGAGGCCGAGCTGGACCGCGTCAAGGAGCTCGCCGCCGAGAAGCTGCTCCCGCAGTTCGAGGGGCGCGAGAAGGAGATCTCCGGCGCCTACCGCGCGCTGACCAAGTCCCTGGTGCGCGAGCGCGTCATCAAGGACAAGGTCCGTATCGACGGCCGCGGCGTCACGGACATCCGTACGCTCGCCGCCGAGGTCGAGGCCATCCCGCGCGTGCACGGCTCGGCGCTCTTCGAGCGTGGCGAGACCCAGATCCTGGGCGTCACCACCCTCAACATGCTCCGCATGGAGCAGCAGCTGGACACCCTCTCGCCGGTGACCCGCAAGCGCTACATGCACAACTACAACTTCCCGCCCTACTCCGTCGGTGAGACCGGCCGCGTCGGCTCCCCGAAGCGCCGCGAGATCGGCCATGGCGCGCTCGCCGAGCGCGCCATCGTGCCGGTGCTGCCGACGCGCGAGGAGTTCCCGTACGCGATCCGCCAGGTCTCCGAGGCGCTGGGCTCCAACGGCTCGACGTCCATGGGCTCGGTCTGCGCCTCCACCATGTCGCTGCTGAACGCCGGTGTGCCGCTCAAGGCCCCCGTCGCCGGTATCGCCATGGGCCTGATCTCGCAGGAGATCGACGGCAAGACGCACTACGTCGCCCTCACCGACATCCTCGGTGCGGAGGACGCCTACGGCGACATGGACTTCAAGGTCGCCGGTACGAAGACCTTCGTCACCGCGCTCCAGCTCGACACCAAGCTCGACGGCATCCCCGCCTCGGTCCTGGCAGCCGCGCTGAAGCAGGCCCGCGACGCCCGCCTCCACATCCTCGATGTGATGAACGAGGCCATCGACGTCCCGGACGAGATGTCCCCGAACGCCCCGCGGATCATCACCGTCAAGATCCCGGTGGACAAGATCGGTGAGGTCATCGGCCCCAAGGGCAAGATGATCAACCAGATCCAGGAGGACACCGGCGCCGACATCACGATCGAGGACGACGGCACGATCTACATCGGTGCCGCCGACGGACCGGCCGCCGAGGCCGCCCGCGCCACGATCAACGGCATCGCCAACCCGACCATGCCGGAGGTCGGCGAGCGCTACCTGGGCACGGTCGTCAAGACCACCACCTTCGGTGCGTTCGTGTCGCTGCTCCCGGGCAAGGACGGTCTGCTGCACATCTCGCAGATCCGCAAGCTCGCCGGCGGCAAGCGCGTGGAGAACGTCGAGGACGTCCTCGGTGTGGGCCAGAAGGTCCAGGTCGAGATCGCCGAGATCGACCAGCGCGGCAAGCTCTCCCTGATCCCCGTCATCGAGGGTGAAGAGGCCGGAGAGTCCGAAGAGGCGAAGGACGAAGCCGCGAAGTGACAGCCAGCTCCAGGACGACGGCCCGCACCTCCTCGGAGGCGCGGGCCGTCGCCCGTACCCAAACCCTGCTCAAGGGCGAGAACGGCATCGGTACGGTCCGCCGTACGACCCTCCCCGGCGGCCTGCGCGTCGTCACCGAAACCCTCCCGTCGGTACGCTCCGCGACCTTCGGGATCTGGGTGCAGGTCGGCTCCCGCGACGAGACCCCCGCGCTCAACGGCGCCACGCACTATCTGGAACACCTCCTCTTCAAGGGCACGAGCCGGCGCAGCGCCCTCGACATCTCCTCCGCCATCGACGCGGTCGGCGGCGAGATGAACGCCTTCACGGCGAAGGAGTACACCTGCTACTACGCGCGGGTCCTCGACACCGATCTGCCGCTGGCCATCGATGTCGTCTGCGACATGCTCACCGGCTCGCTCATCGAGGCGGCCGACGTCGACGCCGAGCGCGGGGTGATCCTCGAAGAGATCGCCATGACCGAGGACGACCCGGGCGACTGCGTACACGACCTGTTCGCGAAGACCATGTTCGGCGACTCCCCCCTCGGCCGGCCGGTGCTCGGCACCGTCGACACCATCAACGACCTCGACCGCGACCGGATCGCGCGCTTCTACAAGAAGCACTACGACCCGACGCGTCTCATCGTCGCGGCCGCGGGCAACATCGACCACGCCACGGTGGTACGACAGGTCCGCAAGGCGTTCGAGAAGGCGGGTGCCCTGTCCCGTACGGACGCCGCGCCCCTGGCGCCCCGTGACGGCAGCCGCTCCGTGCGCACCGCGGGCCGGGTCGACCTGCTGAACCGCAAGACCGAGCAGGCCCATGTCGTGCTCGGTATGCCGGGCCTGGCGCGCACCGACGAGCGCCGCTGGGCGCTCGGCGTCCTGAACACCGCCCTCGGCGGCGGGATGAGCTCACGGCTCTTCCAGGAGGTACGGGAGAAGCGCGGGCTCGCCTACAGCGTCTACTCGTACACCTCGGGGTTCGCCGACTGCGGGCTCTTCGGGGTCTACGCGGGCTGCCGGCCCAGCCAGGTCCACGACGTCCTGAAGATCTGCCGCGACGAGCTCGACCGGGCCGCCGAGGAAGGGCTCAGCGACGAGGAGATCGGCCGCGCCATCGGCCAGCTCTCCGGCTCCACCGTTCTCGGTCTGGAGGACACCGGGGCGCTGATGAACCGGATCGGCAAGAGCGAGCTGTGCTGGGGCGCCCAGATGTCCGTGGACGACATGCTGGGGCGGATATCCGCGGTCACCCCCGACGACGTACGCGCGGTCGCCCGCGACGTACTGGGACACCGCCCCTCGCTGTCCGTCATCGGACCCCTCAAGGACAAGCAGGCGGACCGTCTCGACGACGTGGTCTCCTGACCGACCGGGCCGCACCCCCGACGCTGAAGGAAGCAGAGCAATGAGCAAGCTGCGCGTGGCCGTTCTCGGAGCCAGGGGCCGTATCGGCGCCGAGGCGGTACGGGCCGTCGAGGCCGCCGACGACCTGGATCTGGTCGCGGCCCTCGGCCGGGGCGACAAGCTGGAGACCCTGGTGGAGAACGGCGCCCAGGTCGTGGTGGAACTCACCACCCCGGCCTCGGTGATGGGCAACCTCGACTTCTGTGTACGTCATGGAATCCACGCGGTCGTCGGTACCACGGGCTGGACCGACGAGCGGCTCGCGCAGCTGAACACCTCGCTGGCCGCCTCCCCGGAGACGGGCGTGCTGATCGCGCCGAACTTCTCCATCGGCGCGGTCCTGACCATGAAGTTCTCCGAGACCGCGGCCCGCTACTTCGAGTCGGTCGAGATCGTTGAGCTGCACCACCCGAACAAGGTCGACGCGCCCTCCGGCACCGCCGTCCGTACGGCTCAGCTGATCGCCGCCGCCCGTACGGCGGCGGGCAGCCCCCCGCAGCCCGACGCCACGGTCACGGCGCTGGACGGCGCGCGCGGCGCCGATGTCGACGGGGTGCCGGTGCACTCCGTACGGCTCCGCGGTCTCCTCGCCCATCAGGAGGTCATCCTCGGTGGCGAGGGCGAGACCCTTACCGTCCGGCACGACTCCCTGCACCACAGCAGCTTCATGCCGGGCATCCTGCTCGGTGTGCGGCGTGTGGTCTCCGCCCCCGGCCTCACCTTCGGCCTCGAACACTTCCTCGACCTGAGCTGATCCCATGCGCGCGAAGATCACCTACTGCGTCACGGCCGCCGTTCTGGTCGTCTACTTCGTCCTCGTCGGCAGCCGGGGAGTGCTGCTGATCGAGCAGGGCACGGCGCTCACGATCACCTTCGGTGTCGCCGTGCTGGTCCTGCCACTCATCGGTATCTGGTTCCTCTGGAAGAACACCCAGTTCGTCGCCCGGGCCAACCGGCTCGCGGCGGAGCTGGACGCCGAGGGCGGTCTGCCGGTCGACACACTGATCCGTACGGCCGGGGGCCGGATCGACCGGGACTCCGCGGACGCCGTCTTCGCCGAGCGCCGTGCCGAGACCGAGGACTCGCCCGACGACTGGCGCTGCTGGTTCCGGCTCGCGATCGCCTACCACGACGCCCGGGACACCCCCCGCGCCCGCAAGGCCATGCAGCGGGCCATCGCGCTCCGTGACGGCAGACCCGTACGGGTCTGACCCTCGGCGAGCGCGCAGGGCAGAGCGCAGAGCGGGGCCCGGCCTGTTCTGGCCGGACCCCGCTCGAACCGCTCTCCTGCCCGTACGACGGCGTCAGACGCCCCGGTACTCGTCGCCCCAGGCCTCCACGGTGTCGGCGGCCCGGTCGAACGCCTCACCACGCGACAGGAAGTCCGCGTTGTGGTCGGTGAGCAGCTGAATCGGCTCACCCTGCCGGCGTACGACGACGAGCGCCTGGCCCTGTACGGTGCGCGGCAGCCCGAGCCAGCGCACCGGCTGCTGGACGGTGCGTACGGCCGTGACCCGGTTCCAGGGCACGGTCCTCGTCAGCAGCAGGCCCACCCGGCGTACGCCGTGCCGGCTGACCCACGCGCCCATGCGGAGCAGGCGCAGCGCGGCGATGATCACCACCGCCGAGACCACCAAACACACCGTCGCACCGGACAGCGCGCCCGCGAACGCGATGATCATCGCCGCGAGCAGAACGAACGAGGCGAGCAGCAGAAGCAGCGCCGCCGCCACCACGCGCCAGGGGCCTGGGCGGTACGGACGCCGCCAATGATCATGATCGTCGAAGGGCAGCGCGACATCATCGGTCGCGTCAAAAGCCCGGTCGGCCGTCAAGAAGGGCAGGGGCACGACTGATCCTCACTCACAAGCACGCTCGATTGCTGTGCCCGGTGAGGCTACCGATCACCCGCACACCCGGACCACCCCAGGGGGTCCGGACGAGTCAGCGGCCCTGTGACGCCTCGGACTGCTGCGTATGCCCGGACGACTGATTCGTCTCCAGGGACGGCATCCCGAAGAGCAGCGCGCCGGTGAATCCGGCGGCGACGGTAAGCCCGATCAGCGTACGGCTGACGAGCTCGGACGTACTGACCCGGTGTTTGGGCGGGGGCGTGACGTTACTGCGGAAGCTGTCGGCCTTGGCGACGAATGCGAACGGGACGGCTTCTCGCCGGCGGAACATGGAGGGGGTCTCCTTGCGATCTCGTGATGGAACGCGGCTGGTGTGTCAGCTGCTACTCAGTGAGACGAACAATCGCGTCATTCGGTGCCCGAATTCCCCGAATTGACCAACGAACGCGGTGGAAGGTCGTCCCGTCCATCGCTGTCAGTGGCGAGCCGTAGAGTGGGCGCCGCCCGTGCGATGCGAATGGAAGGACCCCGCCGGTGAGCGACACCCCCACCGAGACCAAACCGAGCTTCCGCAGCGATGTCACCGTCGAGCTGGTCAAGCACGCCGCCGGAGACTCCGATGTGCTGTGGGCCGCGCGCGTCTCCACCGCCGGCGAGCAGTCCCTGGAAGAGCTCTCGAAGGACCCCGAGCGGTCGAAGGGACTCATCAATTTCCTGATGCGGGACCGCCACGGCAGCCCCTTCGAGCACAACTCGATGACCTTCTTCATCAGCGCCCCGATCTTCGTCTTCCGCGAGTTCATGCGGCACCGCGTGGGCTGGTCGTACAACGAGGAGTCCGGCCGCTACCGCGAGCTCCAGCCGGTCTTCTACGTGCCCGACGAGTCCCGCAAGCTCGTCCAGGAGGGCCGTCCGGGGAAGTACGTGTTCGTCGACGGCACCCGCGAGCAGCGGGAGCTGACCGGCCGCGTCATGGAGGACTCCTACGTACGGGCGTACGAGGCGTACCAGGAGATGCTGGCGGCGGGGGTGGCCCGCGAGGTGGCCCGCGCCGTGCTGCCCGTCGGGCTCTTCTCGTCGATGTACGCCACGTGCAACGCGCGCTCGCTGATGCACTTCCTCGGCCTGCGCACCCAGCACGAACAGGCGAAGACCCCGTCCTTCCCGCAGCGGGAGATCGAGATGGTCGGAGAGCGGATGGAGCTGGACTGGGCGAAGCTCATGCCGCTCACCCACGCGGCTTTCAACGCCAACGGCCGGGTCGCTCCCTGAGGCGCTGCGTGCCTGCCCAGGGCACAGATGTACGGTCGGCCGAGTGAAGTGTCCGGATTGCGGCGTTTCGGGAAGTTCATCTAGGCTGATCAAACGGACCCGGCACTGCTTGAACCCCCGAGCAGGCAGTGCCGGGCTCCTCTTGTCCCGTCCCCCCAAAGGGACACGGTGAGCTGAGCAGCGAGTAGCGTGTTACCCATGGCTCCGATCTCCACTCCGCAGACCCCCTTCGGGCGGGTCCTCACCGCCATGGTCACGCCCTTCACGGCGGACGGCGCAATCGACCTCGACGGTGCCCAGCGGCTCGCCCTCCATCTCGTGGACGCGGGCAACGACGGCCTGGTCCTGAACGGCACCACCGGTGAGTCACCGACCACCAGTGACGCGGAGAAAGAGCAGCTGGTACGGGCCGTCCTGGAGGCCGTCGGAGACCGGGCCCACATCGTCGCCGGCGTCGGCACCAACGACACCCGGCACAGCCTGGAGCTGGCCCGCACGGCCGAACGCGCAGGAGCGCACGGACTGCTCGCGGTGACCCCGTACTACAACAAGCCACCGCAGGAGGGCCTTTTCCGGCACTTCTCCGCCATCGCGGACGCGACAGGGCTGCCGGTCATGCTCTACGACATCCCGGGCCGCAGCGGTGTCCCCATCGACACCGAGACGATCGTCCGGCTCGCCCAGCACCCGCGCATCGTCGCCAACAAGGACGCCAAGGGCGACCTCGGCCGCGCCAGCTGGGCCATCGCCCAGTCCGGCCTCGCCTGGTACTCCGGCGACGACATGCTCAACCTCCCGCTGCTCTCGGTCGGCGCGGTCGGCTTCGTCTCCGTGGTCGGCCATGTGGTCACGCCGGAGCTGCGCGAACTCCTCGACGCCCACCTCACCGGTGACGTCCAGAAGGCCACCGAGATCCACCAGAAGCTGCTCCCGGTCTTCACCGGCATGTTCCGCACCCAGGGCGTCATCACCACCAAGGCCGCGCTCACCCTGCAGAAGCTGCCGGCCGGACCGCTGCGCCTCCCGCTCGTCGAGCTGTCGGACCATGAAACCGCTCAGCTCAAGATCGATCTGGCGGCCGGCGGGGTACAGCTCTAATCACAGACTTCACAACTGAATACGCGAAGACATAGTCCAGTCCATCGAGACAAACCGACACATCGGTTCACACGGACATCAGTCCATGGTCCATACAGACAACAGCAAGTGCACGAATGTCATGCGCGCCACGTGCCCCTGCGGCACGTGGCGCGCGTGGTGAGGAGAGTCTTTTGAGTCATCCGCATCCTGAACTCGGCGCGCCGCCGAAGCTGCCCAAGAACGGCCTGCGTGTCACCCCGCTCGGAGGTCTGGGCGAGATCGGCCGCAACATGACGGTCTTCGAGTACAACGGCCGTCTGCTCATCGTCGACTGCGGCGTCCTCTTCCCCGAGGAGGAGCAGCCCGGTATCGACCTGATCCTGCCGGACTTCACCACCATCCGGGACCGCCTCGACGACATCGACGGGGTCGTGCTCACCCACGGCCACGAAGACCACATCGGCGGCGTCCCGTTCCTGCTCCGGCTGAAGCCGGACATCCCGCTGATCGGCTCCAAGCTGACCCTCGCGCTGATCGAGGCGAAGCTCCAGGAGCATCGGATCCGTCCGTACACCCTTGAGGTCACCGAGGGCCACCGCGAGCGCATCGGCCCGTTCGACTGCGAGTTCGTCGCGGTCAACCACTCCATCCCGGACGCCCTGGCCGTCGCCATCCGCACACCCGCGGGTATGGCGGTGCACACCGGCGACTTCAAGATGGACCAGCTCCCGCTGGACCGCAGACTCACCGACCTGCCCACCTTCGCCAAGCTCGGCGAGGAGGGCATCGACCTCCTGCTCTCGGACTCCACCAACGCGGAGGTCCCGGGCTTCGTCCCGCCCGAGCGCGACATCTCGAACGTCCTGCGACAGGTCTTCGGGAGCGCGCAGAAGCGGATCATCGTGGCGAGTTTCGCCAGCCACGTCCACCGCATCCAGCAAATCCTCGACGCCGCCGACGAGTACGGGCGCAGGGTCGCTTTCGTCGGCCGCTCGATGGTCCGCAACATGGGCATCGCCCGCGACCTGGGCTATCTCAGGGTCCCGGCCGGTCTGGTCGTCGACGTCAAGACACTTGACGACCTCCCCGACCACGAGGTCGTCCTCGTCTGCACCGGCTCCCAGGGCGAGCCGATGGCCGCGCTCTCGCGCATGGCCAACCGCGATCACCAGATCCGGATCGTCCAGGGCGACACGGTCATCCTGGCGTCGTCCCTCATCCCGGGCAACGAGAACGCGGTCTACCGCGTCATCAACGGCCTGACCCGGTGGGGCGCGAACGTCATCCACAAGGGCAACGCCAAGGTCCATGTCTCGGGCCATGCCTCGGCCGGCGAGCTCCTGTACTTCTACAACATCTGCAAGCCCAAGAACCTGATGCCGGTCCACGGCGAATGGCGCCATCTGCGTGCTAACGCCGAACTGGGCGCGCTGACCGGGGTCCCCAAGGACCACATCGTCATCGCGGAGGACGGCGTGGTGGTCGACCTGGTCGACGGCAGGGCCAGGATCGTGGGCAAGGTCCAGGCCGGCTACGTGTATGTGGACGGTCTGTCGGTCGGCGATGTCACCGAGACCTCCCTCAAGGACCGCCGCATCCTCGGCGACGAGGGCATCATCTCGGTCTTCGTGGTGGTCGACTCCACCACGGGCAAGGTCGTCGGCGGCCCGCACTTCCAGGCCCGCGGTTCGGGCATCGAGGACACCGCGTTCTCCGCCGTACTGCCCAAGGTCGAGGAGGCCATCGGCAAGGCGGCAGCGGACGGCGTCGCCGAGCCTCACCAACTCCAGCAGCTCGTGCGCCGCACGGTGGGCAAGTGGGTCTCGGACACGTACCGCAGACGCCCGATGATCCTGCCTGTGGTGGTCGAGGTCTGACGTATCTGACGCATCGTCCGATGCGTCACCTGGAGCGGGGGGCCTCGATTTGCTTCGAGGCCCCCCGCTCCAGTACGTTTACGGCTCCACCTCAGCGGGAACCCGGGTTAATCACATGCCAGGGGCCTTCCGAAGCGGGTGGGAATCCGACTCGAATCACTCTGATAAAGTCGGAATCGCTGGAAAGGGAAACGCGAAAGCGGAAATCTGGAAGGCGGCCCCGCTCCGACGGGGAATCGGACACGAAAGAGTCTGATAGAGTCGGAAACGCAAGACCGAAGGGAAAAGCCCGGAGGAAA
>NZ_JBHUBB010000035.1:0-94547 GCF_042789485.1 Streptomyces sp. NPDC056835 | reverse complement strand
GCGCCGATGGTACTGCAGGGGGGACCCTGTGGGAGAGTAGGACGCCGCCGAACAATTATTGTGGGAATGCCCCGCACCTTCTGGTGCGGGGCATTCCTGCGTTCTGGGGACGTTCCCACCGCCCCTCCCTCCTCAAATTACCCCCTGCCAAATTACCCCCCTGCGTTCTTGCGCCGGCCCTGAGGGTAGGGTCAGGAGGCATCGTTGGCACGTTCCACACAGGAGGCCCCCGGGTGGAGGTCCAGGAGACTCGCGTTCAGACGGACCGGGTGCTCACCATCCCCAACATCCTCAGCATGGCCCGCCTCGTCGGCGTACCGCTCTTCCTGTGGCTGATCCTGCGCCCCGAGTTCGGCGGGCCCAAGAGCGACGGCTGGGCATTGCTGGTGCTCATGCTGAGCGGCGTCAGTGACTATCTCGACGGCAAGCTCGCCCGGCGCTGGAACCAGATCAGCAGCCTGGGGCGACTTCTTGATCCCGCGGCCGACCGGCTCTACATCCTTTCCACCCTGGTTGGCCTCACCTGGCGGGAGATCCTGCCCCTCTGGCTCACCGTGGCCCTACTGGCCCGGGAACTGATGCTTCTGGTCATGGTGGCCATCCTTCGCAGGCACGGCTATCCGCCTCCCCAGGTGAACTTCCTCGGCAAGGCGGCTACCTTCAACTTGATGTACGCCTTCCCGCTCCTGCTCCTCAGTGACGGAAGTGGCTGGCTTGCGTCACTCGCTGAAGTTTTCGGATGGGCGTTCGCTATTTGGGGTACAAGCCTGTACTGGTGGGCAGGGATTCTGTACGTGGTCCAGGTCCGTCGGCTTGTCAAGGCGGACAACGTGGCCGACTGAGCTCGTCGATGCGGTGCCGTGCAGTGTCGCCGGTCCGCGCCCGACGTCAAAGGGGCCTCTGTCCAGACGGGTGAAGTCGGCGAGACCGTCTCTTCAAGGAGGACGCTTCCGACATGAAGGCCGTCGTGATGGCCGGTGGCGAAGGTACTCGACTTCGCCCCATGACCTCAAGCATGCCCAAGCCACTCCTGCCGGTCGTGAACCGGCCGATCATGGAGCATGTGCTGCGGTTGCTCAAGCGCCATGGGCTCAGTGAGACCGTCGTAACCGTGCAATTCCTCGCCTCTCTCGTCAAGAACTATTTCGGTGACGGTGAAGAGCTTGGCATGGAGCTGACCTATGCCAACGAGGAGAAGCCGCTCGGCACCGCGGGGAGTGTGAAGAACGCGGAGGAGGCGCTGAAGGACGACGCCTTCCTCGTCATTTCCGGTGACGCGCTCACCGATTTCGATCTGACCGATCTCATCGCCTTCCACAAAGAAAAGGGCGCACTGGTGACGGTGTGTCTGACCCGGGTGCCGAATCCACTGGAATTCGGCATCACGATCGTGGACGAGGAGGGAAAGGTCGAGCGCTTCCTGGAGAAGCCCACCTGGGGACAGGTCTTCTCGGACACCGTGAACACGGGCATCTATGTGATGGAGCCCGAGGTCTTCGACTATGTCGAGGCCGACGTGTCGGTGGACTGGTCCGGTGATGTCTTCCCTCAGCTGATGAAGGAGGGCAAGAAGATCTATGGCTATATCGCCGAGGGCTACTGGGAGGACGTGGGCACGCACGAGAGCTACGTGAAGGCCCAGGCCGATGTGCTCGAAGGCAAGGTCGACGTCGATATCGACGGCTTCGAGATCTCGCCGGGCGTGTGGATCGCCGAAGGCGCCGAGGTCCATCCCGACGCCGTTCTGCGCGGGCCGCTGTACATCGGTGACTACGCCAAGGTCGAGGCCGACGCGGAGATTCGTGAGCACACCGTCGTCGGGTCCAATGTCGTCGTCAAGACCGGCGCGTTCCTCCATAAAGCCGTCGTCCACGACAACGTCTACATCGGGCAGCACAGCAATCTGCGCGGCTGTGTGATCGGCAAGAACACGGACATCATGCGCGCCGCCCGCATCGAGGACGGCGCGGTCATCGGCGACGAGTGTCTTGTCGGCGAAGAGTCGATCATCCAGGGCAATGTGCGGGTCTACCCGTTCAAGACCATCGAGGCCGGCGCCTTCGTCAACACGTCGGTGATCTGGGAGTCCCGAGGGCAGGCGCATCTCTTCGGAGCACGCGGTGTCTCCGGCATCCTGAACGTCGAGATCACGCCAGAAGTCGTGGTGCGGCTCGCGGGTGCGTACGCCACCACCCTGAAGAAGGGCTCCACCGTCACCACGGCGCGCGACCACTCACGTGGTGCCCGTGCGCTCAAGCGCGCCGTGATCTCGTCGCTGCAGTCCAGCGCCATCGATGTACGGGACCTGGAGAACGTGCCGCTGCCCGTCGCCCGGCAGCAGACAGCTCGGGGCAGCGCCGGCGGCATCATGATCCGTACCTCGCCCGGGGTGCCGGACTCCGTGGACATCATGTTCTTCGACGAGCGTGGCGCCGACCTCTCGCAGGGCGGTCAGCGCAAGCTGGACCGGGTGTACGCGCGACAGGAGTACCGCCGCGCGTTCCCCGGGGAGATCGGCGATCTGCACTTCCCGGCGAGCGTCTTCGACTCGTACACCGGCTCGCTGCTGCGCAATGTCGATACGACCGGGATCGCGGAGGCCGGGCTCAAGGTCGTGGTCGACGCGTCCAACGGCAGCGCCGGTCTTGTGCTGCCCAGCCTCCTGGGCCGGCTCGGGGTCGACGCCCTGACCATCAACCCCGGTCTCGACGAGTCCCGGCCGACCGAGACGGCCGAGTCGCGCCGTTCGGGCCTGGTCAGACTCGGTGAGATCGTCGCCTCGGCGCGAGCCGCCTTCGGAGTGCGGTTCGACCCCGTCGGTGAGCGGCTGTCGCTGGTCGACGAGCGGGGCAGGATCATCGAGGACGACCGCGCGCTGCTGGTCCTGCTCGATCTGGTCGCGGCCGAGCGGCGCAGCGGCCGGGTGGCGCTGCCCGTGACCACCACGAGGATCGCCGAGCAGGTCGCCGCGTACCACGGCACACAGGTGGAGTGGACGACCACCTCGCCGGACGATCTGACCAGGGTGGGCCGCGAGGAGACCACGATCTTCGGCGGTGACGGGCGTGGAGCCTTCATCGTGCCGGAGTTCAGCAGTGTCCTGGACGGTACGGCCGCCTTTGTGCGGCTGATCGGTCTGGTGGCGCGTACGCAGCTCACGCTGAGCCAGATCGACGCCCGTATCCCGCGGGCCCATGTGCTGCGCCGGGATCTGGCGACCCCCTGGGCAGTCAAGGGGCTGGTCATGCGCAGCGTCGTCGAGGCGGCCGGAGACCGGCAGGTGGACACGACGGACGGGGTGCGTGTGGTGGAGGCCGACGGCCGCTGGGTGATGGTGCTGCCCGACCCGGCCGAGGCGGTCACTCATTTGTGGGCGGAAGGCCCGGATGACGCGTCGGCGCAGGCGCTGCTCGACGAGTGGTCGTCGGTGGTGGACAGCGCAGGTCACTAGTCCCCTTCGCGGGTGTGTCACGGGTGTGCCGGACGGTGTGATCGACCGCTGTCCGGCGCGCCGGTGGGGCCATTCGGCGGTAGCGCCCCCGACGTGCGACGATGTGCGTCATGTCGCAGCAGCCCCCCATTCGGAGCACCGGCTCTCCGCCGCCGCGTCCCGACGCGTCGATGTCGCTGCTGAACAATGTGATGGATCACAGCCTCGATGAGGGCTACGCGGAGGCGGCGGCCCGTCGGGACGCTGAGGAAGGCGGGCTGCCGCGCACGCTCAAGGCGAAGCTCGGCCTCGCAGCGGGTCTGGTGCTGGCCGCTCTGGTCGTCACGGTCGGAGCCGCCCAGGCGCGGATCTCGGCTCCCGTGGTGGCCAAGGAGCGCGAGGAGCTCATCAGCCGGATCGACGCGAAGACCGCCACGGCGGACACGCTGGAGAGCACGGTCGAGAAACTGCGTACCGAGGTGGGCGAGCGCCAGCGCGCGGCCCTGCGGGCTCACGGCGGCGACCAGGGCGAGCTGGTCGCTCTGCTCGCGGGTGCGACGCCGGTGCACGGGCCGGGCGTGCAGCTCGTGGTGGATGACGCCAAGGACACCGAGTCCGGTGGCGGCGGGCCCCGGGAGAGCAGTGGCTTCTCCGATACGGGCCGGGTGCGCGACCGCGACATGCAGCGGGTCGTCAACGGGCTGTGGGAGTCGGGCGCGGAAGCGATCGCGATCAATGGGCAGCGGCTGACCTCGCTGTCCGCGATCCGGGCCGCGGGCGACGCCATACTGGTCGACAACAGGCCGCTGGTGCCGCCGTACACGGTGCTCGCGGTGGGGGACGGGAAGAAGCTGAGCACCGCGTTCCAGGACAGCGCCGACGGACAGTATCTGCACGCGCTGCAGGAGAACTTCGGTATTCGCACCAGCATTTCGGATCAGGAAGAGGTGCGTCTGCCTGCGGCGCCGAGCCTGATCGTACGTACAGCAGAGCCGAAGGCCGCCGACGCCGGGAAGGGCAACGGACAGGGCGCGGCCAACACCGGGAAGGGCACATCGTGATCGCGGTACTGGGCCTCGTCGTGGGAGTCGTGGTCGGATTGTTGGTCCGGCCCGAGGTGCCGGCGGTGGTCGAGCCCTATCTGCCGATCGCCGTCGTCGCCGCGCTCGACGCGGTCTTCGGGGGACTGCGCGCCATGCTCGACGGGATCTTCGTCGACAAGGTCTTCGTCGTCTCGTTCCTGTCGAATGTGGTGGTGGCCGCGCTGATCGTGTTCCTGGGCGACAAGCTGGGCGTGGGCGCCCAGTTGTCCACCGGCGTGGTGGTCGTGTTCGGTATCCGTATCTTCTCCAACGCTGCCGCGATCCGCCGGCATGTGTTCCGGGCGTGAGGCCGATGAGCGGCGGAGAGACCCCCAGGAACGAGGACGGTACGGACACCCCGTCGGAGCCGGAGCGCCAACAGCTCACCGGCCGCCAGCGGTTGGCCGCGGGGCTGTGGCCGCCGAGGGTGACCCGGGCCCAGTTGATCGTCGCCGTCCTGCTGTTCGTGCTCGGACTCGGGCTCGCCATCCAGGTCACGTCGAACAACGACGACAGCGCGCTGCGGGGCGCCCGCCAGGAGGACCTGGTGCGCATCCTCGACGAGCTCGACAACCGTACGCAGCGTCTTGAGGACGAGAAGCAGCGTCTCGACGCCCAGCGCACCGAGTTGGAGACCAGCTCGGACCAGGCGGAGGAGGCGCGCAAGCAGACGCGGGAGAAGGAGCAGCAGCTGGGCATCCTGGCCGGCACGGTCGCGGCGCAGGGGCCCGGAATCACGCTGACCATCAATGACCCGAGCGGCACGGTCGAGCCGGACATGCTGCTCGACGCCATTCAGGAACTGCGGGCGGCGGGCGCCGAGGCCATCCAGGTCAATGACGTCCGGGTGGTCGCCGATACATACTTCTCGGGTACGGGAGGTGACATTCAGGTGGACGGCAAGGCGGTCACCGCCCCGTATGCCTTCAAGGTCATCGGCAAGTCGCAGGATCTGGAGCCCGCTCTCAATATTCCGGGCGGAGTGGTCCAGACACTGGAGAAGGAGCAGGCCACGGCCACGGTGACGCCGGCTGAGAAGATCATCGTGGATGCCTTGCGACCGGCGAAGCGTCCTGACTACGCTCGGTCGTCGTCGCGGTGAGGCGGGGGCGCATGGCAGTCGTCGTACGCGGGCATGAGGTTGCGGGGGGTCGGCGCACGATCAGCGTGGTGCGTGGTGGAAACTGTCCGGTGGATACGGACGTTGTCAAGATGTCCGGGTCGGCAGGTGTGTTCATTCAGGGTTCGTCCTGCCCCACGGGCGGGTCTGTTTCGGTCAAGGGGAATCGCCCGTGAAGTTGTTTGCGAAGTTGTTCGGCAAGAGCGCCCGCGAGGAGGGCTCCGCTCGCCATCGCGCATCGCGCCATGGCCAGAGCGAGGAGCCGGGTGGCGAGCGCCCGCTCTTCCGTGACCAGGTGGGTGGTGACGCCTCCGGCGCGTCGTCTGTTGACCCTGCTGGTCCCGGCCGCATAGGTTTCGAGGACTCATCTGTCCCTGGGGGGCAGTCGCGGCAGGAGGATCCCTCTATGTCGGCCTTGCCTGTGTGTACGAGGTGCGGACACCGAAACGCCGAAGCCAGTCGGTTCTGCTCCAACTGTGGTGCGCCACTGCGGGGCGCGGCGCCCGCGGAGCGCGCTTCCGAGACGACCTCGACGATCTCCATCTCGGGTCTTGAGGCGTATGACTCCGAGGTGACCGGCCAGACGTCGCTTCCCTCGCTCACGCCGGAGGCGCAGGCGGCGGTCGACGCGCTGCCGATGGGATCGGCGCTCCTCGTGGTGCGCCGCGGTCCGAATTCGGGCAGCCGCTTCCTGCTGGACGGTGAGCTGACCACGGCCGGCCGTCATCCGGAGAGCGACATCTTCCTGGACGATGTGACCGTGTCGCGCCGCCATGTGGAGTTCCGCAGGGGCGCCGACGGTCGCTTCACCGTCTCGGACGTGGGCAGTCTGAACGGTACGTACGTCAATCGTGAGCGGATCGATTCGGTCCTGCTGGCGAACGGCGACGAGGTCCAGATCGGTAAGTACCGGCTGGTCTTCTACGCGAGCCAGCGGGGCGTGTGACCCTCAGGGAAGGTCCATGCTGCGCACACCGAAGGGCGGTGCCGGATCCGGCACCGCCCCCACGGGCGAGTCGCTGCTGAGCATCGGCGCGGTGCTCGCCCGGCTGCGGGACGAGTTTCCCGACATCTCCATCTCCAAGATCCGGTTCCTGGAGGCGGAGGGTTTGGTCGAGCCGGACAGGACCCCTTCCGGTTACCGGAAGTTCAGTGCCGGGGATGTCGAGCGGCTGGCCCGGGTGCTGCGGATGCAGCGGGACCACTATCTGCCCCTGAAGGTCATCAGGGAGCAGCTGGACGGCCTGGGGCGTGGTGAGCGTGTCCCGCTGCCGGGCCCCCAGCGAGGGCCGCTGAGCGCCCTCCCGGAGGCGCGGCCCGAGGTCCCGACCGCCGCGCGTATCGGCCGCGATGAGCTGCTGGCCGCCGCGGGGGTCGACGACAGCCTGCTCGACGAGTGGGAGTCGTACGGCCTCATCACCCCGTTGCCGAACGGCGGCTATGACGCCGGGGCCGTAACCGTGGCCCGGCTTGTCTCGGATCTCGGACGATTCGGTCTGGAACCTCGGCATCTGCGGGTCATGAAGGCGGCCGCGGAACGTGAGGCCGGGTTGGTCGAACAGGTCGTGTCGCCGCTGCGCCGGCACCGTAACCCGCAGACCAGGGCCCGTGCCGAGGTGACCACGAAGGAGCTGGCCGCGCTCTCCGCGAGGCTCCACGCGGCCTTGGTGGGGACGGCTCTCGGGGTCCGGCCGGACTGATCATGGGGGAGTCCGACTACCCAAACCTGCCGGGCACGTCCTAGGGTTGCTGTGTGAACGAGCTCGACGTTGTGGGTGTCCGGGTGGAAATGCCCTCCAACCAACCGATCGTGCTCCTGCGTGAAGTGGGAGGCGACCGGTACCTCCCTATTTGGATCGGACCGGGGGAGGCGACAGCCATCGCCTTCGCCCAGCAGGGCATGGCCCCGGCCCGGCCGCTGACCCATGATCTCTTCAAGGACGTGCTGGAAGCGGTGGGTCAGGAGCTCACCGAGGTCCGGATCACGGACTTGCGTGAAGGGGTCTTCTACGCGGAGCTGGTCTTCGCGAGCGGGGTCGAGGTGAGCGCCAGGCCGTCCGATGCCATAGCGCTCGCGCTGCGCACGGGCACGCCGATCTACGGCAGTGACGGGGTTCTGGACGATGCCGGCATCGCCATCCCGGATGAGCAGGAGGACGAGGTGGAGAAGTTCCGCGAGTTCCTCGACCAGATCTCTCCGGAGGACTTCGGGACCAACAGCCAGTGAGCGGCCGGTGAGCGCTGCGCCGGGCTCTGTCAGCGCATTCGGTCAGCCTTTCCCCGGAAAGGGGTACGGGAAACCACACTCAGGGTGATTATCACTCGGCGTGGCGAGTGTGGCGATCGTTGACGCGCCCCGGGTGACTGCCTACCTTCGACAGGGCAGGTCAAGGACGGAGGGTCGGCGTGAGAAGCAGCGGCGACAGTACGGCGGCGGGCGGTCCGTATCCGCTTCACGGCAGTGCCCCCGATCCCGGTGCGGAGACGGTCGGATACCGGGGTCCGACCGCGTGCGCGGCGGCGGGGATCACGTACCGCCAGTTGGACTACTGGGCACGCACGGGACTCGTCGAGCCGAGTGTCCGCCCCGCGTACGGGTCGGGCACCCAGCGGCTCTACAGCTTCCGGGACGTGGTCGTCCTCAAGATCGTGAAGCGGTTCCTGGACACCGGGGTCGCTCTGCAGAACATCAGGGCGGCGGTCCAGCATCTGCGGGCCGGCGGCTTCCGGGATCTGGACCGGGTGACGCTCATGAGCGACGGCGCGACGGTCTACGAGTGCTCCTCGCCCGACGAGGTGGTGAGCCTGCTCCAGGGGGGCCAGGGGGTCTTCGGGATCGCGGTCGGTGTGGTGTGGCGGGATGTCGAGGCCGCGCTGTCCCAGCTCCATGGGGAGCGGACCGACACCGGCGAGACGCTGATCGGCAACAACCCCGCCGATGAACTGGCCAGACGGCGGCGGGACCGGGCTGTCTGACGCGTCTCCCGGGCCGATTGTCAGTGGCGTGAGGGAGCATCGGTGATGTGAGATCCGCGCCGACGATCCTGCATCTGGACATGGATGCCTTCTTCGCCGCCGCCGAGCAGGCGGCGAAGCCGAGTCTGCGCGGAAAGCCGGTGGTGGTCGGCGGCCTGGGCCCGCGTGGGGTGGTCTCCACGGCCTCGTACGAGGCGAGACGCTTCGGGGTGCACTCGGCGATGCCGATGGCCCAGGCGAGGCGTCTGGCGCCGAACGCCGCCTATCTCGTCCCGCGCTTCTCGCTCTACCGCGCGGTCAGCGAGCAGGTGATGGAGCTGTTGGGGAGGCTGTCGCCGCTGGTGGAGCCGCTGAGCCTGGACGAGGCGTTCGTGGACCTGGAGGCGGGGGGCTCGGCCGATGACACCGCCTCGGCGCTGGCGGCGGGTGAGCGGCTGCGCGGGGACATCAGGGCGGTGACGGGGCTCAGCGGTTCGGTGGGCCTCGCGGGGTCCAAGATGCTGGCGAAGATCGGCTCCGAGCAGGCCAAGCCGGACGGCCTCGTGCTCATAGAGCCGGGTACGGAGCGCGCCCTGCTGGGGCCCATGCCGGTGCGTACGCTGCCCGGCGTCGGGCCGGCGACGGGGGACCATCTGCGCCGGGCGGGCATGACCACGGTCGCCGATCTGGCCGAGGCGGGTGAGGACGAGCTCGTACGGCTGCTGGGGAAGGCCCATGGCGCCTCGCTGTACCGGATGGCGCTCGGGCTCGACGACCGGGCCGTGGTGTCCGAGCGCGACGCCAAGTCCGTGTCGGTCGAGGACACCTTCGATGTCGATCTGCACGACCGGGTCAGGGTGCGCACGGAGGTGGACCGACTCGCGGACCGGTGCGTCGAGCGGCTGCGGGCGGCGGGGCGTTCGGGGCGGACCGTCGTCCTCAAGGTGCGGCGGTACGACTTCTCGACCCTGACCCGTTCGGAGACCTTGCGCGGGCCCACGGACGACCCGGGGGTGGTGCGGGAGGCCGCGGGGCGGCTGCTGGAGTCGGTGGACACCACGGGTGGGGTACGGCTGCTCGGGGTGGGCGTGACGGGGCTCGCGGACTTCACGCAGGAGGATCTCTTCGCCCAGGCCCAGGCCCAGGCCGATGAGACCGCCGCCGCCCCGCACGCGTCGGCGGACTCGCGGGCGCGCGAGCCGGCGGGTGCGGAGCGGGCCGTCGGGGATGGGGCCGCGACGTCCGGAGCGGCGGCGGGCGGGAGCGGTGGGCCCGCGGAGGCTCCGGACGTGCCCGCCGAGCGGCGTTTCCCGGCGGGGCACGACGTACACCATCGCGAGTTCGGTGCGGGCTGGGTGCAGGGCAGCGGGTTGCGGAGGGTGACCGTACGGTTCGAGGAGCCGGGATCCGCGCCGGGGCGGGTGCGGACTTTCTGGGCCGACGACCCCGATCTGGAGCTCTCGGAGCCGCTGCCCCTGGTGCCGGCGGTGGCGGGTCAGTCGTCCTGGCCGGCCAGTCGTCCGAAGTCGCGATCGGAGTCACGGTCGGACAGCGAAGCGGGCCGTTCGGGTGACTCGGGGTCCGGAAGGGCCAGGCCGTAGTGGTGGTACAGCTGGAGTTCCTGGTCGGGGGAGAGATGCCGGCCGACACCGAAATCGGGGGCGTCCCGGATCAGCGCCCGCTCGAACGGGATCCGCAGACCGTCCTGGGAGAGCGTGCTGGGGGCAAGGGGGACGAAGGCGTCGCGACTGAAGAGTCCGGTACGGACAGCGGCCCACTCCGGGATTCCGGTCGCATCGTCGAGATACACCTCGTCCACTGTCCCGAGCTTATGGCCATTGCGGTCGAACGCCTTGCGGCCTATCAGACTGCGCGGATCAACGTCGGTCTCCACGGTCCCTCCAACTGGTCGCAACTGCTTGTGAATACTACAAAAGTGCAGAAGTCGGGCGTCGGCCACTCGAAAGTTGTGCCGAAGGTCGCGCTGGTAGGCTGGCAAGCGGCTGCTGACCCCGTGCGGGAGAGTCCTCCGGAAAGAAGGCCGGAGGCGCCGAAGGAGCAAATCCTCCCCGGAATCTCTCAGGCCCCCGTACCGCACGGACGAGGTCACTCTGGAAAGCAGGGCGGGCGTCGGACGGCATCCGCTCTCACCGACGGTGAAAGCCGGGCCGCCTCCGGGCGGGCCGGTGAAGCTCTCAGGTCGAGATGACAGAGGGGGAGGCCGTTCGGGCACCCGCGTCTCGGTGCCCCTCACAGGTCGCGTCGACCAGGAGGCCTCCCGTAATGACCGTCAACCGCATTCCGCTCTCCCAGCTGGAGCGAGGCACCCCCTTCGAGCAGCGCCACATCGGGCCCGACGCGCCGGCGCAGGCGAAGATGCTGGCTCAGGTCGGCTATGGCTCGCTCGACGAGCTGACCGCCGCCGCGGTGCCGGACGTCATCAAGAGCACGGAGGCACTGCGGCTTCCGGAGGCCCGTACCGAGGCCGAGGTGCTGGCCGAGCTGCGCTCCCTCGCGGACCGCAATCAGGTGCTCGCGCCGATGATCGGGCTCGGCTACTACGGCACGTACACGCCGTCGGTGATTCTGCGCAATGTGATGGAGAACCCGGCCTGGTACACCGCGTACACCCCGTACCAGCCGGAGATCTCCCAGGGCCGGCTTGAGGCGCTGCTCAACTTCCAGACCGTGGTGGCCGAGCTGACGGGACTGCCGACCTCGGGCGCCTCCCTGCTGGACGAGGGCACCGCCGCGGCGGAGGCGATGGCGCTCGCCCGCCGTGTCGGCAAGGTCAAGGGCGGTGTCTTCCTGGTGGACGCCGACGCCCTGCCGCAGACCATCGCCGTGATCGAGACCCGCGCCGAGCCGACCGGTGTCGAGGTCGTCGTCGCGGACCTGAGCGAGGGCATTCCGGCCGAGGTGGCCGAGCGCGGGGTCTTCGGTGTGCTGCTCCAGTACCCGGGCGCCTCGGGGGCCGTACGGGACATCAGGCCCGTGGTCGAGCAGGCGCACGGCCTCGGCGCGATCGTCACCGTCGCCGCCGACCTGCTCGCGCTGACGCTGCTCACCTCGCCGGGTGAGCTGGGCGCGGACATCGCGGTGGGGACCACCCAGCGCTTCGGGGTCCCGATGGGCTTCGGCGGACCGCACGCCGGATTCATGGCCGTACGCGAGAAGTTCGCGCGCAGCCTGCCGGGCCGGCTCGTCGGGGTGTCGGTGGACGCCGACGGCAACAAGGCGTATCGGCTGGCGCTCCAGACCCGCGAGCAGCACATCCGCCGCGAGAAGGCCACCAGCAACATCTGTACCGCGCAGGTGCTGCTCGCCGTCATGGCCGGGATGTACGCGGTGTACCACGGCCCCGAGGGGCTGCGGTCCATCGCGAGCCGTACCCACCGCTACGCCACGCTGCTCGCCGAGGGGCTGCGCGCGGGTGGCGTCGAGATCGTGCACGGCGCGTACTTCGACACGCTGACCGTCCGGGTCCCCGGCCGGGCCGCCGAGGTGGTCGCCGCCGCGCGTGAGGGCGGCGTCAATCTCCGCCTGGCCGACGCCGACCATGTCTCCATCGCCTGCGACGAGACCACCGGCCGTACGCAGCTGGCCGCCGTGTGGACGGCCTTCGGCGTGAGCGGGAACATCGAGGCGCTGGACGCGGCCACCGAGGACGCGCTGCCCGGCGCGCTGCTGCGGACCGACGACTATCTGACCCACCCCGTCTTCCACCAGTACCGCTCCGAGACCGCGATGCTGCGCTATCTGCGCCGGCTCGCGGACCGCGACTACGCGCTGGACCGCGGCATGATCCCGCTCGGCTCCTGCACGATGAAGCTGAACGCGACCACCGAGATGGAGCCGGTCACCTGGCCCGAGTTCGGGGCGCTGCACCCCTTCGCGCCCGCCGAGCAGGCGCAGGGCTATCTGACGCTGATCAGGGAGCTGGAGGAGCGGCTCGCCGAGGTCACCGGCTACGACGCGGTCTCCCTCCAGCCCAACGCCGGTTCACAGGGCGAGCTCGCGGGTCTGCTGGCGGTACGGGCGTACCACCGGGCCAACGGCGACACGGGACGTACTGTCTGCCTCATCCCCTCCTCCGCGCACGGCACGAACGCCGCGAGCGCGGTGATGGCCGGAATGAAGGTCGTCGTTGTGAAGACCCGTGAGGACGGCGACGTCGACGTCGAGGACCTGCACGCCAAGATCGCCAAGCACGGCGCCGAGTTGGCCGTCCTGATGGTCACCTACCCGTCCACGCACGGGGTGTTCGAGGGGCACATCGGTGACATCTGCGCGGCCGTGCACGACGCGGGCGGTCAGGTGTACGTCGACGGCGCGAACCTCAACGCGCTGGTGGGGCTGGCGAAGCCGGGCAGGTTCGGTTCCGATGTGTCGCATCTGAATCTGCACAAGACGTTCTGCATCCCGCACGGCGGCGGCGGTCCCGGCGTCGGTCCGGTCGGGGTACGGGCCCACCTCGCGCCGTATCTGCCCAACCACCCGCTCCAGCCCGCGGCCGGTCCCGAGACGGGCGTCGGACCGATCTCGGCGGCTCCGTGGGGCTCGGCCGGCATCCTGCCGATCTCCTGGGCGTATGTACGGCTGATGGGCGGCGAGGGCCTCAAGCGGGCGACACAGGTCGCCGTGCTCGCCGCCAACTACATCGCCAAGCGCCTGGAGCCGCACTACCCGGTGCTCTACACCGGTCCCAACGGACTGGTGGCCCACGAGTGCATCGTGGATCTGCGGCCGCTCTCCAAGGCGACCGGCGTCAGCGTCGACGACATCGCGAAGCGGCTGATCGACTACGGCTTCCACGCGCCGACGATGTCGTTCCCGGTGGCGGGGACGCTGATGATCGAGCCCACCGAGAGTGAGGATCTGAACGAGATCGACCGCTTCTGCGAGACGATGATCGCGATCCGCGCGGAGATCGAGAAGGTCGCGTCCGGTGAGTGGCCCGCGGACGACAACCCGCTGTGCAACGCGCCGCACACGGCCGCCGCGCTGGGCGGCGCGTGGGAGCACGCGTACAGCCGTGACGAGGCGGTCTTCCCCGCCGGGGTCTCGGCGGCGGACAAGTACTGGCCGCCGGTGCGCCGTATCGACGGTGCGTTCGGCGACCGTAATCTGGTCTGCTCCTGCCCGCCGTTGGACGCGTACGACAACTGACGCCCACGGGCTCGCGGGGCCCGGACATGCGTCGGGGCCGGTGCGGAGGAAGGTCTCCGGGCCGGCCCCATTCATTCCGGCGGCGTCCGAACGCCGTCGGGCGGCGTCAGGCCGCCGTCACCACCTGTTCGGTCCGCAGCGGCCGGTGCGGGGCGATGATCTTCCCGTCGGGCAGCAGCTCGCCGGTGTCCTCGAAGAGCAGAACGCCGTTGCACAGCAGACTCCAGCCCTGCTCCGGGTGGTGAGCCATCAGTCGGGCGGCGTCGCGGTCGGCGGAATCGGCTGTGGGACAGGCTGGTTGGTGCTGGCACATGGGCGAGTTCTTTCGCTGTGTCGTAGTGGGTGTCCTGCGGCTCGATGTGGTCAAGACCGCCCCCCGTATCTGTCTGGTCCAGTCCTAGTGTTGCCCTACGGATGGTAATCCGCAGGGATTTCGCGGCAGCGCTTCCTTCTGCTTAAGGACGTGTCACCCAGCCGGACGGTTCAGTTCAACTTGACCGTCTTTTCGGGTGGTTCGAGGTGGCCGAACCGGGCTAGCCCGACTGAGCAGAAAGGTACCCCGCGACCATAGCGGCCGCGGGGTACGGGAGGAACACGAGTGGCGGGCGCGCTGCCCACGCTCCGGCTTCAGGCGGGTGTACGCAGGAGCGGCGCGGGCGCGAGCCGCAGCCCGATCATGGGCAGCAACTCGGCGACCCGGTGCGGGCGGTGGGCCGCGATGCCCGGCGGGGCCGGCGCGAGAGGGACCAGGATGTCGGCCGGCGCGGGGGACCCCGTGGAGGCGTCGGCCTCCGTGTCCCCGTGCAGCCAGAGCGTCAGCATGTAGAGCTCGGGCACCGAGAGCAGCCGCGGCTGGTACGCGGTCCCCAGGGTCTCCGCCTGCCGTACCGCCCGCTCCGTCGCGGTGACGTACGGGCCCTCGAAGAAGCGGGAGAAGGCCCAGCCGTCCGCGGTGAGCATCGTGTCCGCGGCGGCGACGGCGCGCTCACCGCTGCGGATCAGGAAGCGCCAGCCGGCCAGCCTGGTCCGTGGCGTACGCCCCGCGGGGGCGGTCCCCCGGGCTGCCGGGCTGACCTGGTCGAGCACATGGACGGGCAGCGGGAGTTCGGGGCTCAGCGGTCCCTGGACGGACTGCAGAGCGGGGGTGCGGGCATCGCGCACAGCGGTAGGGGAACCGAGTGCCGCGAGAACGCTGCGCAGGGCGGGCGCGGGAGCCGGGGGGACATGCAGCGGCATGGTGGGTTGCCTCTCACTCAGGAGACAGGGGTGACGCTTGAGGTGGTGCATGGGCGGGTGCGGACGTCGCTGTCAGCGTGCGGGGTCAGAGGTGGGCTCAGGGCTGTAGGCCGGACGCCGACTCTCTGCCTCGTATACGGGAGTTTATACGACACGTGTTCGTGCCATGTTTCTGCTAGCTGTCCCGCATATTGCGGACAAGGCACTATTAAGTCCATCTCCTGCGTAGTTTCTGCCGATAAACGCGGAACGCAGGCGTCTGGCCTGGGGCGATTCATCCGCCGCGGACGGCCGAAACTCGTCGGCGTTTTTCGCGGCCGGCCGGGCAGTGGATACGGAACACCACGCCATGCCAAAGGAATGTGCCCCACGACCGATGTCCACACTGTACTCGGTGCGTGCCGTCGGTGGAGCGTTACGGATCACTCCGTGTGGGCATTATCGATCGTGACGCGAGCGCCCGGTGCCGCGGGCTGCCCACTCGATCGAGGAGGGACACTTCGATGGGTGAGAAGGTCGAAGCGGGTGGTTCCGGACTGTCCGATCGGCAGAAATACCGTAGAAAGCTGCAGCAGTGCCTGGCGGTGCTGGGGCGACTCCTGGCGGAGGAGGGGTTCGACCGACCCAAGAATCTGATGGGTCTGGAGATCGAGCTGAATCTCGCGGGGTCCGACGGGATGCCCCGGATGATGAATGCCGAGGTGCTGAAGCGTATCGCGAGCGGTGATTTCCAGACCGAACTCGGAATGTTCAACATGGAAGTGAACGTGGCTCCGCACCGGCTGGGAGGACGGGTTCTCGACCAGCTCGCCGAGGAGCTCCGTACCGGCCTCGGATATGCCCACCGCAAAGCGAGTGAGGTCGACGCGGGGATCGTGATGATCGGAATTCTGCCGACCCTCACCCGGCATGACGTGGTCTCCGCGAATCTCTCCGACGTCGACCGCTACACCCTGCTCAACGAACAGATGCTGGCGGCCAGGGGCGAGGATTTCACCCTCGACATCGAAGGGGTCGAGCGGCTGACGTGCACCTCGTCATCGATCACTCCGGAGGCCGCCTGCACCTCCGTACAGCTCCATCTCCAGGTGACGCCCGACCGGTTCGCCGATGTGTGGAACGCCGCCCAGGCCATGGCATCGGTGCAGGTGGCACTCGGTGCCAACGCGCCGTTCCTGTTCGGCCGGGAGCTGTGGCGGGAGTCCAGGCCGCCGCTCTTCGAACAGGCCACCGACACCCGGCCGCCGGAGCTGAAGGCCCAGGGGGTGCGGCCCAGGACCTGGTTCGGGGAGCGCTGGATCGAGTCCGCGTACGACCTCTTCGAGGAGAATCTGCGCTACTTCCCGCCGCTGCTGCCGATCTGCGACGACGAGGACCCGCTGCGGGTGCTCGACAGCGGGGGAGTGCCGGAGCTCCAGGAACTGGCGCTGCACAACGGGACGGTCTACCGCTGGAACCGGCCGGTGTACGAGGTCGCCGACGGTGTACCTCATCTGCGGGTGGAGAACCGCGTACTGCCCGCGGGCCCCACCGTCACCGACGTGATCGCCAACACCGCCTTCTACTACGGGCTGGTGCGCGCGCTCGCCGAGGACGCCAGACCGGTCTGGAGCCGGCTGCCCTTCGCCGACGCGGCGGCCAACTTCGACCTCGCCTGCCGCCACGGCATCGACGCGGAGCTGCGCTGGCCGCGCCCCGGCCGGGCCGCCGGTCTGACGAGCGTGCCGGTGGTGAAGCTCGTACGCGACGAACTGCTGCCGCTCGCCGCCGCCGGTCTGGACGCGTGGCAGATCGAGCCGGCGGACCGCGACTTCTATCTCGGGGTCATCGAGGAGCGCTGCAAGCGGCGGATGAACGGGGCCTCGTGGCAGGTGGACACCTTTCACCGGGCGCTGGAGGCCGGCCTTGAGCGGGACGCCGCCCTGGCGGCCACCACCCGTCGCTACTGCGAGCTGATGCACCAGGGCGAGCCGGTGCACAGCTGGCCGCTGGGGTTCCGCGGGTCCTCCCTCGACGGGATCGACGGGACCGACGGGACCGGATGAGCGGTGGCGTACGGCCCGGGGCACCGTCGGCCGACCGTACTCACCGCCGGCGGGCCGTACTCATGGGCGGTCCTCCGTGCTCAGGAGTGGTCGGGTGCCGTGGAGCCGGGGCCGGTCAGTCCGGCCGACAGCATGACCGCTCGCAGCATCACGGCCCGGATCTCGGCGGGATCGCTCACCTCGTAGCCCGCGCCGCCGGTGGCCCTGGCGATCGTGTCGACCTCGTTACGGTCGGCGTCCGGGCCCACGGCGATCGCGATCAGCGGTACCGGGCGGCGGGGGTCCACGACGGTCTTCAGCCGCTTGATCAGTTCGGACCGTGAGATCGAGTCGTCGTCCTTGTTGGAGCCGTCGGTGAGGATGACGAGCGCGTTGAACTTGCCGCTCACGTATGAGGCAACCGCTTCCCGGTAGGCGGCCAGCATCGTGTCGTACAGACCGGTGTCGCCGTCCGGGACGGGCTTGAGCGCGGTGACGGCGTCCGAGAGCCGGTCCCGGTGGGTGCCGCCGCCCTTGACCGGCTCGCCAAGCCGGGCCGTTCGCTCCAGCTCGCGGTAGTCCTTGGCGCCGTCCAGCCGGGTGGCGAACTCCCACAGGCCGATCTCGTCCTCGGGGGTGAACCCCGCGAGAGCCCGGAGCAGCGAGGCTTTCGTGATATCCATCCGGCTCTGGCCGTCCCGGCCGGGCACGGGCGCGGCCATCGAGCCCGAGGTGTCCACGACCGTCGTCAGCCGCGCGCTCCGCACCGTCACCGTCCACAGACCGAGCGCCCACTGCCGTGACTCCGAGGACGGCGGTTCCGCGTCGTTCCCGTCGTACGGCTGGGGTGAGAGGGCGCCCGCCGTGCGCAGCAGGGTGGGGTCGAGCGCGGTGTCCGCCACCCTGAAGCCGTGCTCCCGGAGGGTGCGGTACGCGGCCTCGTCGCCGAGCAGGGTCATGAACCGCATGGCGGCGCGGCTCTGGTCGGTGGTCAGCTCCGTCTCGTCGACCAGGCTGTACGGGTAGTCGAGTACGGGCGCGCCGTCCGTGGGATAGAAGAGATTGAGGTTGGCGGAGCCGCTGCCCTCGGAGTTGTGCGCGAACGCGGCCTGTTCGGAGAGCAGCACCGCCTCATTGCGGCGGGGATGGCCCTTCTCCGCCCCCGAGTCGTCCTGCGCCAGCGTCTCCAGCACATGCGTGTCGGTGTCGGAGACGCGCTGGGTGAGGAGTTCGGCGGTGGCGGCGGTACGGGTGTCGCCTTCGGCGCCCGTCCGCCGCGAGGACTCGGCGACGCTGCTGAGCGCGAGCAGCCCCGTGGCGCTGCGGGCGGGGTCGGCCGAGCCGAGCAGCAGCCCGTCCGCGCCGGTCGCGGTCGCGGCCAGTTCGGCCCACGTATAACTCTTGCGGGGCCAGCCCATGGTTCGCGAGGTCGTGGGTACGGTGGCCAGCGTCACCGGAGAGGTGGCGACCGTACCCGCCGGTGTCAGCGCGGTGCCGTCGCCCAGTCCCTTGGCGCGATCCACCCAGATGTCGGAATCAGGCACCCATACCTGGTAGCCGGCTGGCCCCGAGCCGTCGGCCAGCGCGGCGGCGACCTGGTAGTTCTCGCGTGCCTCGACCCGTACGTCGAGACAGTGGCCGTCGGTGGTCACCCGGTCCCGTCGCGCGCGGTCCGCGATGGCCCGTAGCGCGGGGGCGATATCGGGGGAGGCCGCCAGGTCGAGTCGTACCGGCGCGTCGGCGCAGGGATCCGCGAAGGAGAGGAGACCGCTCTGTGCCGCCACCCCCGTCCCCGCCGCCACGGCGAGGACCAGCGCGGTGGCGATGGAGACGGTGCGACGGCGCGGTGAACGGACCCTGCCCGTGGCGGTCGCCTTCGCGTCGGGCAAGCTGTGACGTCCCATGACGGTGGCGCCCCTCCTTCATGAAGGGTGTACAAGGGCTGGAAGAGTGGACGAGAACGAGCCTCGCCACGCGAACGGCGAATTGCTCCCCCGGCCTGTCGCGCGCGATCTTCGTACCTGCATTCGAGACCCTAGCGGCACCGCGTGGGGCATGAGGCGGGATTACTCAACTGGAGGCAGGTGTGCAGGCGGAGGCGGGCGAGGCGGCCGGTTCCCATCCCAGGGAGGCCATCTCACGCGGGACATCGCGGTCCGAGACAGTGCTCGTTCTGGCGCTCTCGCTCGGCGCGAGCGGAGTGTCGGCGCTGATCAGCTTTATCGGCTCACTGACCAGACCCGAGGCGCTCGGCGACCAGGCGGCGAGGCTCAACACATCGGCCGCGCCCGGCCGGCCGTGGCTCGATCTCACCTGGCAGCTCTTCGGGATCTGTACGGCGCTGGTACCGGTCCTGCTGGTCGCGCATCTGCTGACGCGGGAGGGCAGCGGGCTGCGCGACCTCGGCTTCGACGGCCGGCGGCCCTGGCCCGATCTGGGCCGCGGCACACTGGTCGCGGCCGGTATCGGGAGCGCCGGGCTCGCGTTCTACCTGGTGATGCAGGCGGGGGGCTTCAATCTGACGGTGGAGCCGGAATCGCTGCCCGACGTGTGGTGGAAGTTTCCGGTGCTGATCCTCTCCGCGGTGCAGAACTCCGTGCTGGAGGAGGTCATCGTCGTCGGCTATCTGCTGCGCAGACTCGGACAGCTGGGGTGGTCACCGATGGGCGCGCTGGTGGCGAGCTCGGTGCTGCGCGGTTCGTACCACCTGTACCAGGGGATCGGCGGCTTCATCGGCAACATGGTGATGGGCGTCGTGTTCGTACTGCTGTACCGGCGCTGGGGGCGGGTCGGGCCGCTGGTGGTGGCCCACACACTGCTCGACATCGGGGCGTTCGTCGGGTACGCGCTGCTGGCCGGAAAAGTGGACTGGCTGCCTACGGTGTAGCCCGCGCCGGGCGGACCGGGGAGGGGGCGTACGGGAAGTCCGGACGCCCCCTCCCGGGTGGTCACTTCCCGAGGGGCTGGGTGAAGCGCAACAGGTTGCCGGCGGGGTCGCGGAACCCGCAGTCGCGCACGCCGTAGGGCTGGTCCATCGGCTCCTGCAGCACCTCGCCGCCCGCGGCGCTGATGCGCTCGAAGGTGGCGTCGCAGTCGTCCGTCGCGAAGATGACGCCGTGCAGCAGGCCCTTGGCCATCAGCTCCGCCATGGCCTGTTTGTCGGCCGGTGAGGCGTTCGGGTCGGCGAGGGGCGGTTCCAGGACGATATTCACGTCCGGCTGCGAGGGCGCCCCCACGGTCACCCAGCGCATCCCCTCGAACCCGACGTCGTCGCGTACCTCAAGGCCGAGCACATCGCGGTAGAAGGCGATCGCCTTGTTGTGGTCGTCGACGGCGATGAAGCATTGGGAAAGCCTGATATCCATGCCGTTCACGCTACGGCCGAGCGGCGGGGCGCGCTTCTCCGTTCCTGACCGGCCGTGTGTGGATCTTGGCCATGCATGCCGGGATGGCGGCGCCGAGATCATGGCTCCGGGACCGGTAGGCGCTCGGGCTCTCGCCGACCAGCTGGGTGAAGCGCGAACTGAACGAGCCCAGCGATGTACAGCCGACCGCGAAGCAGACCTCGGTTACCGTGAGATCGCCGCGCCGCAGCAGCGCTTTGGCCCGCTCGATGCGACGGGTCATCAGATAGCTGTACGGTGTCTCGCCGAAAGCGGCGCGGAAGCTGCGGGAGAAATGGCCCGACGACATCAGGGCGTCCCGCGCCAGCGCCGGGACGTCGAGCGGTTCGGCGTAGTCGCGGTCCATCCGGTCTCGGGCCCGCCGCAGCCGGACGAGGTCGTCGAGGTTCTGCCGTCTCACCTCACCAGCTTCGCACAGCGCCCGGGACCGGTGACGAGGAGCATGGTCCGCCGGGTCAGGCGCCGACGTAGGCCGCGAGGTGCTCGCCGGTGAGGGTGGAGCGGGCGGCGACGAGGTCGGCGGGTGTGCCCTCGAAGACGATCCGGCCGCCGTCGTGGCCGGCGCCGGGGCCGAGGTCGATGATCCAGTCGGCGTGCGCCATGACCGCCTGGTGGTGCTCGACGACGATGACCGACTTGCCGGAGTCGACGAGCCGGTCGAGCAGGCCGAGCAGTTGCTCGACATCGGCGAGGTGCAGGCCGGTGGTCGGCTCGTCGAGCACGTAGACGCCGCCCTTCTCGGCCATGTGGGTGGCCAGCTTGAGCCGCTGCCGCTCGCCGCCGGACAGTGTGGTGAGCGGCTGGCCGAGGCTGAGGTAGCCGAGCCCGACGTCGGCGAGCCTGCCGAGGATGCGGTGCGCGGCCGGTGTGTTCGCCTCGCCGGCGCCGAAGAACTCCTGGGCCTCGGTCACCGACATCGCGAGCACCTCGCTGATGTCGCGGCCGCCGAGGCGGTAGTCGAGCACCGCTGCCTGGAACCGCTTCCCCTCGCACTCCTCGCAGGTGGTCGCGACACCGGCCATCATCGCCAGGTCGGTGTAGATGACCCCGGCGCCGTTGCAGGTGGGGCAGGCGCCCTCGGAGTTGGCGCTGAACAGCGCCGGCTTCACGCCGTTGATCTTCGCGAACGCCTTGCGTATCGGGTCGAGCAGTCCGGTGTACGTCGCCGGGTTGCTTCGCCGCGAACCGCGGATCGCGCCCTGGTCGATCGACACCACACCCTCGCCGGCGGCCCCGGACCGCTGACGCAGTGAACCGTGGACGAGCGAGCTCTTGCCGGAGCCGGCGACGCCGGTGACGACAGCGAGCACCCCGAGCGGGATGTCGACGTCGACATCCCGCAGGTTGTGCGCCGTCGCGCCGCGGATCTCCAGCGTCCCGGTGGGCTTGCGCACCGTCTCCTTGAGTGCCGCCCGGTCGTCGAAATGGCGGCCGGTGACGGTGCCACTGGCGCGCAGCCCCTCCACGGTGCCTTCGAAGCAGACGGTGCCGCCCGCCGTACCGGCGCCGGGACCGAGATCGATGACATGGTCGGCGATCGAGATCGTCTCCGGCTTGTGCTCCACGACGAGCACCGTGTTGCCCTTGTCCCGCAGCCGAAGCAGCAGGTCGTTCATCCGCTGGATGTCATGGGGGTGCAGACCCGTGGTGGGCTCGTCGAAGACGTAGGTGGTGTCCGTGAGCGAGGAGCCGAGGTGGCGGATCATCTTGACGCGCTGTGCCTCGCCGCCCGACAGCGTGCCCGACGGCCGGTCGAGCGAGAGGTAGCCGAGACCGATCTCCACGAACGAGTCGAGGGTCTGCCCCAGCGCGGCGAGCAGCGGCGCCACCGAGGGCTCGTCGAGGCCGCGGACCCATTCGGCCAGATCGCTGATCTGCATCGCACAGGCGTCGGCTATGTTGATCTTGCCGATCCGTGACGACCGGGCCGCCTCGCTGAGCCGGGTGCCCTCGCATTCGGGGCAGGCGGTGAAGGTGACCGCCCGGTCCACGAATGCCCGGATGTGCGGCTGCATCGCCTCCCGGTCCTTGGAGAGGAACGACTTCTGGATCTTCGGGATCAGCCCCTCGTAGGTGAGGTTGACGCCCTCGACCTTCACCTTGGTCGGCTCCCGGTGGAGGAAGTCCCGCATCTCCTTCTTGGTGAACTCGCGGATCGGCTTGTCCGGGTCGAGGAAGCCGGACTCGGCGTAGGTCCGCACGGTCCACCAGCTGTCCGACTTCCAGCCGGGGATGGTGAACGCGCCCTCGGCGATCGACTTGGAGTCGTCGTAGAGCTGGGTGAGGTCGATGTCGGAGACCGTGCCCCGGCCTTCGCAGCGCGTACACATGCCGCCGGTGCGGGTGAAGGTCTGTTTTACGGCCTTGCTGCCCGCGCCGCGTTCGACCGTGATCGCACCGGTCGCCCTGACCGAGGCGACGTTGAAGGAGAACGCGTTGGGCGAGCCGATGCGCGGCTGCCCGAGCCGGCTGAAGAGGATGCGCAGCATCGCGTTGGCGTCGGTGGCGGTGCCGACCGTGGAGCGGGGGTCGGCCCCCAGCCGCTGCTGGTCGACGATGATCGCGGTCGTCAGCCCTTCGAGCACGTCGACCTCGGGCCGCGCCAGCGTCGGCATGAAGCCCTGTACGAAGGCGCTGTACGTCTCGTTGATCAGCCGCTGCGACTCGGCGGCGATCGTGCCGAACACCAGCGAACTCTTGCCCGAGCCGGAGACGCCGGTGAGCACTGTCAGCCGCCGCTTCGGGATCTCGACGCTGACGTCCTTGAGGTTGTTCACGCGCGCGCCATGCACACGGATCAAGTCGTGGCTGTCGGCAGCATGCGGCGCGGGCGACCGCGTGTCCGTCCTCGTGGCCATGCTCATCGTGTCTCCATCTGTTACATCTGCTGTGTCTGTCGCATCTGCCGCGCGGAGCCGCGTCTCTTTACACGGAGCCGCCTCCGCGGTCTCCGTCGGTGTCGCCCGGTTCGATCCGGCCGGCGTCGAGCGGGACGTCCGGACGCGGCGCGGGGAGCCGCGGAACCAGCGGTACGGGGTGGCCGGCGCGGGCGGGCCGAGGCCGGTGCGCGCGGCGACCGGTCTCTCGCTGCCGGGGCAACGCGTCGATCTCAAGGACCTCGACTTCGCCCTCGATCATAGACACGTCGCCGATGCGGCCCTCATCCGACGACGACGCTGAACCCGGGAGCGGGTGGTGGCACTCATCGGTCCTGAAGCAGCCCGAGCACATTGCCGTCCGGGTCGGTGACGGTGGCCACCAGGCGGCCGCCACCGACATCGTGCGCGGGCTCCTTCACGGTGGCACCCGCGGCGGTCACCTCGGCCAGCTTCGCCTCGATGTCCGGCACGTGCCAGTAGGCCACCGGTGAGGTCATGCCCTGCGGTCCACCGCCCGGCACCAGCCCGATGTGCTGGCCCGCGGCCTCGAAGCCGACGTAGTAGGACTCATCGGCCTGTGGCGGTACGCCGAGCAGGGCGGCGTACACCGCCTTGGCCGCCGCCAGGTCGGAAACGGGATGCAGCACGGTCTTGATCCCCTGGGTGGAAGAGCTGGTCATGGTCACTCCTGAAGTCGTGGGTCGGTGTGGATAGTCCGGTGTGAAGACGGACGAGAAGGCTGGGAAACGACAGCCCGGAGCGGAGGCTCGCGTGACTGGTGATGTCCACGGCGCTCACGCTAACCGCGGCTCGGAGTCCACGCTTCTCGATTCCTGACCGGTCTGGTCATGTGCCGGGCGGCGGATCCCTTGGGTCGGGAGTGCTTGCCGAACGACGTGTTCCGATATATCGTTGACGCATCGCGACAGATCAACGATGTCGCGACAGATCAACGATGTGAATCAACGATGTGAGGAGTGAGAGCAATGCGTTCACATGGACATGACCATGGAAACGAGCACGGGCGCGGACACGGTCCGGGGCCCGGCGCCTGTGGGCCCGGCCACCACGGCAGGGGCGACTTCGAGGGACGGCGCGGGGCTTTCGGCCCGTTCGGGCCCGGCTTCGGCGGTCCCTTCGGCGGGGGCGGCCGTGGGCGTGGCGGCGGCAGGGGAAGGGCGCGGCGCGGTGATGTGCGCGCCTCGATCCTCGCCCTGCTGAAGGACCGGCCCATGCACGGATACGAGATGATCCAGGAGATCGGCGAGCGCAGCGGCGGGGCCTGGCGCCCCAGCCCCGGCTCGGTGTACCCGACGCTCCAGCTGCTGGAGGACGAGGGCCTGATCACGAGCCGGAGCGAGGGCGGCAAGAAGCTGTTCACGCTCACCGACACCGGGCGTACGGAGGCCGAATCGGGGCCCGAGGCCCCGTGGGAAGAGGCCGGCCGGGGCATCGACTGGGAAACGATGAACGAGATCCGGCAGGCCGGCTTCGGGCTGATGGAAGCGTTCGGGCAGGTCTGGAAGACCGGTACGCCCGAGCAGCGCCAGAAGGCTCTGGCGGTCATCACCGAATCGCGCAAGAAGCTCTATCTGATCCTCGCCGATGAGGACTGAGCGCGCTTCGGCCCGTAGTGGAGGCCCCGCGGCAATGCCTCTCCGAGGCGCCGCGGGGCCTCTTCGCGTCCCCGCGTGTCCCCGCCCGTCGCGCGGAGGCAAGGCGGCGCGCTTCTCCGGGGAGAGAAGGGGGGGCGATCTCATTCGCAAGGAGGAGAACCGGCTCAGAAGCACCAACTCCGGTGGGACGCGGAAATGCTCCCCGCCGGGGATGTTCCGCGAGCCCGGGACTGATGGGGTAAGAGGGTGCAAAGCCCATCTCCGCGGGTGCCGGAACAGTCCGCACCGAACCGACCCGATACCGCGTCCGCGCGCGCCGATGTCGAGGCGCGGCTGACCCCGGAGCTGGCATCCGTCGTCTCGGGCGCGCGCAGAAGGGCGCACCGCGACGGTGACCGGCAGATCGACACCGCCCATCTGCTGCACTCCCTGCTGGAGTCGGACCCCGAGGTACGGGCGGCGTTCGACGGCGATCCCCAACTGGCCCGGGTGCTTGGCTACCTCGTCCAGCGGAGCATCGGCTACGGGCTGCGCTGGCAGGGAACCGTGGAGGACTCCGGGGCCGTGCCCCTGGTGCGGGATGTGACGGGCTGGTCGCCCCCGGCCGTCACCGCCATGGCGAGCGCGCTGGAACGCGCGGAGCGCCGCGGTGAACCACGGGCCGGCGGACTCGATCTGCTCGCCGCCCTCTCCGCAGACCGGGAGTGCCGGGCGGTCGACGTGCTCGAACGGGCCGGGGTGGACGCGCGGTCGCTGGCCGGAAGGCTGTCCGGTACGTCACGATCGATCTGACCATGGGTGATTCGGCCCGCCGCGCCGCGCCGTCCCGGCGGACACCGGTTGTCTCGACAGGTGTCATGAGGATGACGCTCCTGACGTCGGCTGTCATGATGACGTCATGCGCATGTCTGAGGGGAGGAGCGCCGGCCTGGGCCTTGCCCTGGCGTCGGCGTTCGCGTTCGGCGGTTCGGGCGTGGCGGCCAAGCCGCTGATCGAAGCGGGACTCGACCCGCTCCATGTCGTCTGGCTACGGGTCACCGGTGCCGCCCTGGTCATGCTTCCGGTGGCCTGGCGCCATCGGGCGCTGGTACGGCAACGACCCGCGCTGCTCGCCGGATTCGGCCTGCTGGCCGTGGCGGGCGTCCAGGCCTGCTACTTCGCCGCGATCTCCCGTATCCCCGTCGGGGTCGCGCTGCTCATCGAATATCTGGCCCCCGCGCTCGTCCTCCTCTGGGTCCGGTTCGTCCAGCGGCGGCCCGTCACCCGCGCCGCCGCGGTCGGGGTCGTTCTCGCGGTGGGCGGGCTCGCCTGTGTGGTCGAGGTCTGGGCCGGGCTGGGCTTCGACCCGGTGGGGGTGCTCCTCGCACTGGCCGCCGCTTGCTGCCAGGTCGGCTACTTCGTCCTCTCCGACCAGGGCGCCGACGGGGAGGACGCGGCCGATCCGCTGGGCGTGATCGCGTACGGACTGCTCGTCGGGGCCGTCGTACTGACGGTGGTCGCCAGGCCCTGGGGGATGGACTGGTCGCTGCTCGGCGGGAGCGCCGACATGGGCGGAGCGAGTGTGGCCGCGGCCCTGCTGCTCGGCTGGATCGTGCTGATCGCCACCGTGCTCGCCTATGTGACCGGAGTGATCTCCGTACGCCGGCTCTCGCCGCAGGTGGCCGGCGTGGTCGCCTGTCTGGAGGCGGTCGTCGCGACCGTACTGGCCTGGGTGCTGCTGCGGGAACACCTCTCCGCGCCGCAGATCATCGGCGGGGTCGTGGTGCTGACCGGCGCGTTCATCGCCCAGTCATCGACGCCGAAGGCGCCCTCCGGGCCGCTGGCCGGCGGTACGGGGGCGGGCGATCCGGCGCGGTTGTCCGCCGGACACACCACGACGTAGGGTTCCGATCATGCACTTGACCGTTCTTCCGCCTCCCGCGTCATAACGCGGGCGGCCATCCGCTGACGAAGACCGGGCTCGGACAGTACCTCGGCCGTACAGGCCCCTGCCCGAGCGGTTCGTCGCTGCCCGCGTGACGGAGCTGAGCGACCACACCCATCCCGTTCTTCACACGGAGACGTCACGTGCCGAATCCTGTTTCCTCCGTTGCTTCCGGCCTGCCGGTCGGACGGAGTCTGTTCTTTCTGATCGTCGCCGGGGTCGCCTGGGGGACCGCGGGCGCCGCCGCCTCGCTGGTCTACCGGGTCAGTGACCTCGGCCCCCTCGCACTGTCCTTCTGGCGCTGCCTGGGCGGTCTCGTCCTGCTGCTCGGCGCGCTCGCTCTCCGGCGGCGCCGCGAGCCCGCTCCCGCGGAACCGCGCGGGCGGCGGCTGCTCCGGATCCTCGGTACCGGCATCGGTCTCACCGTCTTCCAGAGCGCCTACTTCGCCGCCGTCGAAGCGACCGGTCTGGCGGTCGGCACGGTCGTCACCCTCGGCGCCGGCCCCGTCCTCATCGCGCTCGGCGCCCGCCTCACCATGGGCGAGCGGCTGGGCGGCGGCGGTCTGGTCGCGGTGACGGGCGCGCTCGCCGGGCTCGGGGTGCTGGTGCTCGGCGGCGAGGGCGGCTCCGTACGCCCGGCCGGGGTCGCGCTCGCGATCCTGTCCGCGGCCGGGTACGCGGGGATCACCCTGCTCACCCGATGGCTGGGGCGGAAGGGCGGCGGTGGCGACTCGATGGCCACCACCGCCTGGGCGTTCGCCATCGGTGCGGTCCTGCTGCTGCCGATCGCCTGGGGCGAGGGACTGCTGCCGCACACCGCGGAACCCGCCCGGGTGGTCTGGCTGCTGGTGTACGTCGCGGCGGTGCCGACCGCGCTCGCCTATGCCCTCTACTTCGCGGGGGCGGCGGTGGTGCGGGCCGCGACCGTCTCGGTGATCATGCTGCTTGAGCCGGTGAGCGCGGCGGTGATCGCGGTCGTCCTGCTGGGTGAGCGGCTGACCGCGGCGACCCTGCTGGGTACGGTCCTGCTCCTCGCGGCGGTGACCGGTCTCGCGGTGGCCGAGGCCCGGCTCGCGGCGGTACGGCGCCGGGCGGCGGTCGGCTGACGCCGCCGCCCGCGCTCCGCGTGGTGTCGTCCGTGGTGTCGTCTCAGAGTACGGAGAGATAGTCCGGCAGTGCGATGGCCGGGTCGAGATCGCCGGACGGGACGGGCGCGCCGTACCCGCGTGCGAGGGGGACGACCCCGGCCCAGTGCGGCAGCGTCACGTCCTCGGGATCGTCGTTGGGGCCGCCCGTACGGACCTTGGCGGAGACCTCGTCGAGATCGAGGCGGATCACGGCGGTCGCGGCCAGCTCACGGGCGTTGGCCGGGCGCGAGTCGTGGGAGCGGCCCGGTACGACATGGTTGACGACCGCGTCGAGCGCGGTGCGCCGCTCCTCGGCGTCGGTCACCTGGCGGGCGACGCCGTGGACCACGACGGAGCGGTAGTTGATCGAGTGGTGGAAGGCGGCGCGCGCCAGCACCAGACCGTCGACATGCGTCACGGTCAGACAGACGGCGAGACCGGGGTCGGCCCCGTCCTCGCCGGCGGCGCGCCCCGTACCGCCGCCGCCCGTCATACGCAGCGGACGCGAGCCGGTCGAGCCATGGACGTACAGCCGCTCGCCCACCCGGGCGTAGAGCGTCGGCAGGACGACCGGGGCGCCGTCGCGGACAAAACCGAGGTGGCAGACGTACGCCTCGTCCAGTATCCCGTGCACCAGCTCGCGGTCGTATGCCGCCCGCTCCCGGGCGCGGGTGGGGACGGTGCGTGAGGTGGGCTGATATGCGGCGGTGCTCTCCGGCATTGCGCTCTCCATTGCACTAGTGCATAATCTTCTTTGTGCTAGGAGAGTATCGGATCGTGGGGCGGCGCGCGGCGGAGATTTCCGCCAGCGTGGAGCGGGCGGTGGGTTCCGGAGAGCTGGCCCCGGGCCAACTCCTCCCTCCCATGCGGGAGTTGGCGACGGAGCTCGGAATCAATCCGAATACGGTCGCCGCCGCCTACCGGAGCCTGCGGGACCGCGGGGTGATCGAGACCGCGGGACGCCGGGGGAGCAGGGTGCGTGCCCGCCCCGCGAGTACCGCGCGCGGCTCCATCCGGGTCGAGGCGCCCCCCGGCGTACGCGATGTGTCGGAGGGCAACCCCGATCCCGCGCTGCTGCCGCCGCTGCGTGACGCACTCGCCGCCGCCGCGCTGCACCACGCCGAACACCCGGGGCTGTACGGACAGGCGCCCGTCGACCCGGAGTTCGCGCGGCTCGCCCGCGCGGAGTTGGACGCCGACGGGGTGCCGGCCGGACCGGTCGCCGTGACCTCCGGATCGCTGGACGCGATCGAACGCGTACTGGCGGCCCATCTGCGACCGGGTGACGCGGTCGCCGTCGAGGATCCGGGCTGGGGCGCTCTGCTGGACCTGGTGCCCGCGCTCGGGCTGCGGCCGGAACCGATGGGCGTTGACGACGAGGGGCCGCTCCCCGCCGCTCTGGACCGGGCGCTGCGGGCCGGGGTCCGCGCGGTCATCGTCACCGACCGCGCGCAGAACCCGACGGGCGCCTCGGTGGGGGCGGCCCGCGCCGGGGAACTGCGCGCCCTGCTCGCCGGCCATCCCGAGGTGCTGCTCATCGAGGACGACCACGGCCACGGAATGGTCGACCTGCCGCTCCACCCGCTCGCCGGTACCACCCGCAACTGGGTGTTCGTACGCTCCACCGCGAAGGCGTACGGACCGGATCTGCGGATCGCGGTGCTCACCGGGGACGCCCTGACCGTGGACCGGGTGACGGGGCGTCAGCGGCTCGGTCCCGGCTGGGTCAGCCGGCTTCTCCAGCGGGCCGTCGTGGAGCTGTGGACCTCGGGGGCCGTGGATGTGCCGGCCGTGGCGAGGTCGTACGGCGAGCGGCGCGACGCACTCGTACGGGCCCTGGCGGAGCGGGGCATCGAGGCGCACGGCCGGAGCGGAATGAACGTCTGGGTGCCGGTGGCCGACGAGACCGGGGCGGTGGCACGGCTGCTGCACGCGGGCTGGGCGGTCGCGCCGGGGGCGCGCTTCCGTGTGGCCACGCCGCCGGGCGTACGGCTGACGGTGTCGGAGCTGACGGGCGACGACATCGGGCCGGTCGCCGACGCGCTGGCATCGGCGGCCGGCCCCGCGCCCGCGCGCAGCTACGGCTGAGGCGCGGCTGGGACGTGTGCGTCCATGGCCGAGGCGCGGCGCGGGCGTGTGTGTCCACGGCCGAGACGCGGCGCGGCCTCTAAGGCTGGGGCGCCGCCCGCTTCCTGGCCCTGGTCTGGGTGAGCGCGGCCCCGGCCAGGACGATCAGGGCGCCGACCGGCGTGTTCCAGCTCAGGTCTTCGCCGAGGAGTGTGACACCGGCCGCTGTGGCGATGACCGGGATGAAGTAGGTGACCATCTGGCCCGTCGTCGGGCCGACTTCGGCGACCACTCCGTACTGGAGCAGGATCGCCAGACCGGTGCCCAGCGCGCCGAGCACGATCACGGCGAGCAGCGGACCCGCCGGGAACGAGGTCGGCATGGTGGTGAACAGCGGTGTCACGAGAGCGAGTTGCAGCGTGGCGAGAAAGAGCTGCGCTCCGGTCAGCGAGAGATGGGAGCCGCCGTTGCCCGCCAGGGTGCGGCGTACGTAGATCCAGCCGATCGGATAGCTGAGCGAGGCGAGCAGCGCCATCGCCGTACCGGTGACATCCAGACCGGAGAAGCCCTGCCAGGCGCCCAGCACGGTCAGCACACCGAGGAAGCCGAGGCCGAGCCCGGCGACCCGGCGCCGGGTGGGCCGGTCCTCGGAGAGCGCGACCAGCGACAGGGCCATGCCCCAGAGCGGCGACGTGGCGTTGCAGATACCCGCGAGTGTGGAGGGAATCGTCAGCTCGGAGTAGGCGAACAGCGAGAACGGCAACGCGTTGAGGAAGAAGGCCGCGACGGCGAGATGCCCCCAGGTGCGGAGCCCGCGCGGCAGGCGGTCCCGCTTCACCGCCATCGCCACGGCCAGCACCGCCGTACCGAAGAAGAGCCGGCCGAAGGTGACCTGGAAGGGCGCGAAGCCACGGGTGCCCACCTTGATGAGCAGAAAGCTGAAGCCCCAGATGAGCGCGAGCACCGCGAAGCGGATGCGCCAGTCCACGGCCGGGCGGGTGCGACGGGTGTCCGGTCGCGGCGCCGGATCGATGGCAGCGGGCCCGGCCGGAACGGCGGGGGACGGGGGGACGGAGTCCGGCCCGGGACGGGGCGGGGTGGCGGTGCTCATACGGACAGCCTGGCGTGGACCATCTCGTAGAACAAGCGAGATTATGTCCACCCTTTTGATTAGTATTGCTTACATGTTGAATCTGGAGCGCCTGCGCACACTGGATGCCCTGGCCCGCCACGGCTCGGTGAGCGGCGCCGCCGAGGGGCTGCATGTCACCACCTCCGCCGTCTCCCAGCAGCTGGCCAAACTGGAGCGGGAGGTGGGCCAGCGGCTGCTGGCCAGGAACGGGCGCGGCGTACGGCTCACCGATGCTGGACGTCTGCTCGCCGACCACGCCGCGCGGATCCTCTCCCAGGTCGAGATCGCGCAGTCCGACATCGAGGCGCAGCGCGGCCGGGTGGTCGGGGAAGTGCGGATCTCGGCCTTCCCCACGGCCGCCCGCGGGCTCTTCCCGTCGGCGATCCGCGCGTTGCGCGAAGGCCATCCGGAGCTGCGGGTCCGGTCGCACGAGCTGGAACCCGAGGCCGGAATCAGCGGGGTCGTCAGGGGCGATCTCGATCTCGCCGTGGTGCTGGACTGGAGCAACAAGCGGCTGCCGGTGCCCGGCGGGCTGGCGACGGCGCATCTGCTCGACGATGTCCCCGATGTGGCCATGCCCGCGGACCATCCGCTCGCGGACCGGTCGGAAGTGGATCTGGAGGAGTTCGCGGACGATCCGTGGGTCTCCTGGCCGGAGGGCGAATTCTGTTACGAGTGGCTGATGTTCACGCTGCGCTCGAAGGGTTTCGAACCGCGGATCGCGCATCTCGCGGGGGAGTACCACACGCAACTGGCGCTGATCGCGGCGGGACTCGGGGTCTGTGTCGCGCCGAGGCTGGGACGCGGCGCCGTGCCGGAAGGCGTGGCGATCGTGCCCGTACGGCAGCGGATGCGCCGGCATGTCTACGCCGTGTGGCGGACGGACGCGGATCGCCGTCCGTCGATCCGGGCGGCCGTCGAGGCCCTGGGGGAAGCGGCCGGGGCCGCGAACCGGCTGGTCGGCGGCTGACCAAGAGCGGAACCGAGGGCGGAGCCGCACGCGGAACCGAGGGCGTGACCGCACGCGGAACCGAGGGCGGAGAGAGGGGCGGCCGGAGGACTTCACCTTCTGCCGACGAAAAGTGAAGCCTGCCGGCCGCCGGTCATGGGTACGGGACAGCCCTTACGGAGCTCCGGGGTACGGGCGTCCGGACACGCGAGAGGTCACGCGAGGTCACGCGAGAGGTCACGCGAGCGTGATCGACTCCCCGGCGACCTTGATCGGCGTCGCGGGCAGCGGCCGCGTCGCGGGTCCGGCCTTCACACTGCCGTCCGCCGCGCTGAACTTACTGCCGTGACAGGGGCAGTGGATGATCCCGTCCGAGATGTCCTTCACGGCGCAGCCCGCGTGCGTGCACTTGGAGGAGAACGCCTTGAACTCGCCCGCCGTGGGCTGAGTGACCACCACGCCCTGGTCGGCGAAGACCATCCCGCCGCCCTCCGGGATCTCGGTGGTCTTCGCGAGGACATCGGTGACGGCCGCGCCGCCGCCCGCCCCGTCGTCGGGCGTCGCGGGCTTCGAGGCGGCGGACTCCGACTCCGCCGGGGTGTCCGAGCCGCCGCACGCGACCAGCGCCGCCGCCAGCCCCGTCGCGCCCGCCGCCGCGACCACGGTGCGGCGTGTGACGACCCGTGCGGTCCCCTGCGTTCCCGTCATACCGAGCTCCGTTCCCTGATGGGCTCTGCGCCGGCCGGTCGGCCGTTCAGTGATAGGTACGGCTATACCCGTCGCGATGTTCAGACACCGAGAGACTTCTTGAGGAAACCGAGTTCTTGACGCAGAAGAGCGTCCGCCTGGCCCACACGGGTGACGAGATGACCCGCCCCCGGCAGCGGCAGTACGGTGTGCGGCCGGCCCGCGGCGAGCAGCGCGGCGGAGAGCCGCAGCGTATGGGCGGGGAACACATTGTCGTCGGCGAGCCCGTGGACGAGCATCAGCGGCCGGGTCAGCCGGTCCGCGTACGGGATCAGCGAACCGCGGTCGTAGTTCTCCGGCTGGATGTCCGGGTGGCCGAGATAACGCTCCTCCCAGTACGTGTCGTACAGCCGCCGGTCGCTCGCCGCCGCGCCCGCGACCGCCGCGTGGAACACATCGGGACGGTGCAGCACGGCGGCCGCCGCCAGATAGCCGCTGAACGACCAGCCCCGGATCCCCACCCGCGCCAGGTCCAGCGCGTCGTACCGCTCGGCCGCCGCGTGCAGCGCGTCGACCTGGTCGGTCAGGATGGGCGTCAGCCGGTCCCCGGCGATGGCCCGCTGCCACGCCACGCCGCGCCCGGGGGTGCCGCGCCCGTCCGTGGCCAGTACGGCGAACCCGTGCTCCGCGAACCACTGGCACACGGCGGTGTACCAGCCGCCGCCCTTCGTCACCACCTGCATACCGGGGCCCGCGTACGGGCTGAGCAGTACGGGCAGCTTCCCCGCGCCCGGTGTGTACCAGGACGGCAGATGCAGGCGGCTGCGCAACTCCCGCTTCCCGAGGGCGAGATGGACCGGCCTGGGGGTGACAAGCGGCTGTTCGGTGAGGACCGCGATCCGGCCCGACGGGACGCCCCCGCGCACCACCGTGACCGTATGCCCGTCCGGGGTCCTGCTGTCGAGGACGACGGTGTCACCGCCCGCCGAGGCGGTGTGCACCCCCGGCTCGTCCGTCAGCCTCACGAACCCGGTGTCCGGGGCGTACGACCACACATGAGTCTCCGTGGGCTCCTCGCTCGCGGTGAACAGGACCCGCTCGCCCACCGCGCCGAGCACCGCGTGGACCTGGAGTCCTTCCGGCGCGAGGGCGTCACCGATCCGCAGTGAACGGGCGTCGCCGCGCGGGCACGGCAGGACCGCCGCCCCCGACGCGGTGTGCAGGGGAGCGCCCGGCAGCCACTCCACCCAGTGCTCGTCGCTCTGCCGGCACAGCCGCTCGACCTCACCACTGGCCGGGTCGACGCGCAGGACCCACAGCGTGCGCTGGTCCCGGGTCTGGAGGCCGACCACCGGGCCGCCGCTCCCCCAGCCGGCGCCGACGACATACTCAAAAGCCGGGTCCCGCCAGACACCCGCCGGCGCCTCGTCCTCGGGGGCGCGCTCCGGCAGCCGTACGGGAGTGTGCCGGCCGTCGAGGGTGACAACACGCAGCGAGGTCTGAGCGTTGGCGGTGCCCGCCGCCGGATACGGCACCGAGCGCGGCGCCCGCGCCGGATCGGACGGATCGCCGATGTACCAGCGCCGCACCATCGAGGTGTCGACCCGGGCCACCAGCAGGGCGTCCCCGTCCGGCGACCACCAGTAGCCGCGCGACCTGCCGATGGACTCGGCGGCGGAGTGATCGGCCAGCCCGTAGGCCACATCGGGGGTTTCGGGCTCGGCGAGCGGCCGGTCGCCCGTGCCGTCGGTCCCTACGACGCGCAGCGCGCCGTCGCTGACATAGGCGATGTGGGTGCCGTCGGGCGAGGGGCGCGGATCGACGACCGGGCCCCCGGTGCGGACCTGCCACGGAGCGCCGCCGTCCGTCCGTACGATCCAGAGGGCACCGCCCAGCGCGTACGCGACGACCCGTGCCTCCCGGTCGGTGGCGTACCCCACCACTCCCACGGAGGTCTCTCGGGCCCGTTCGCGGCGTATCCGTTCCGCGTCGGAGACATGCTCGTCGCCGACGGGGGCCGAGGGATCGGCGAGAATCCGCTCCGCGCCCCGCTCGTACAGCCACAGCGGGCTGCGCGGGTCGACTCCGGACAGGGACCGTACGAACAGCACACGCTCGCCGTCCGGTGACACGGTGAACTGCCGGGGGACACCCAGCGAGAAGCGGCGGGTACGGGCGAACTGCAGCGGAAAGTCAGTGGTCTCCATGGTTTCCAGGTTTCTTTCACGGGGCACGCCGAAGTAACCCCAGGCGTGTTCTGACAGAACGACAACGACCGAGCGGTGACCGTCGAGGCCGACGATTTCGATACGTATGTCGTCGTGAAGTTGTACACCTGGGGCGTGTGCCGGATGTCGCGCCCGGCTCCGCCCCGCGGGCGGACGGCGCTACATTCGATACACGCCCCGGGGCCTGTCCGGTGATCCGGTGCGGGGCGGCCCTTGGCGTACGGGGATGAGGCAGGCGCGACGACGGGGGAGTCGATGGCCGGCAAAGCTGGACAGGGCGACGACGGCAGGGTGGCGGAGCTCCGGGAGCGGGCGGCCGACGCCGTTCTTGAGGCTCGACGACTCCTGGACGACTCAGGAGATTCCTGGCCCGTCGAGGAGGAGTTGGGGCCGGCGATCGACCGACTCGTCGCTGTCGAGGGCGAACTGGCGAACAACCAGCAGGATTTCTCCTCCGTCTTCGCGCACCTGGGCCTCCTGCTCGGCGCGCGGTGTCTGAACAGGCGCGACAGCGCGTCGTTCGATCCCGAGGAGCGGGCGGAGGCGCAACGGCGCCTGCGGTGGGTGGACCGCAACGGGCCGCTCACCGCTCTGCTCGCGGTGCAGGCCCGCATGATGCTGGTCTTCCTGCTGGCGCCCTGGGCCCTGCCCCGCACCGACGGCACCCGCACCGCTCTTCAGGAGGCACTGCTCACAGCGGCCGACGAACGGGTGCTGACGGAGACGTTGCGCCGGGACCTCACCGAGGCCAAGGAGGTGGTCGACCGCATCGCCGAGGCCCCGGTCGGCCTGGAGATTCACCAGCAGACCGCGAGTGTCAAACGGGACATCGAGCTGATGCTCGCCCCGGGTTCCTCTTCCTCCGGCTCCGCTTCGCTCGGGTCCGGTTCTCCCGTCGCGACGGGAGAGGGCGCAGCGGTGGCCACCGAGGCGGCGACGAAGGAGGCGGCGGGACACTACCACGCCCGGACCCACGACGAACCCGATGCCTCCGATGCCGATGCCATTCAAGCCTCCGAGAACACGCTGCTCGATGCCGTCCGCGGTCTGGTGGCTCTGGCCGGATCACGCAGTACGCCGCAGTTCACCCGCATACTCGTCTGGCTGGTTGTCACGTTGCAGTCCCAGACCGACGGCGACTCGCACGAGGATCTGGGACTGGACCCGGAAGCCGTACCACTGCTGCGTCAGGCGGCCGCCGACAGAGGGGGCGCCGATGGGGTCCGCCGCGCCGCCGACCTGGCGCTGAGGGCCCTTCGCGCGCTGCCGCCGGACGCACCGGAGCGGGCCCGGGTCGCGAGGCTCCACGCCTACCTGCTGGTCGCGTTGGAGACCTTGACACCAGGGCCGGTCGACTTCAACTCCGTGGAGCGGCCCACGCCGGAACCGGACCGCGACAGCGGAGACCGCTTCGAGGACTGGCCGATCGGCGTCAGCGTGGAGCCGGGTCTGATCCCCCATCTCGACAGCCATCTACGGGACTTCGTCGCCCACCTCGGCATTCGTGAGCGGCGCTCGGCGGCCAACTTCAACCAGTTGCTGGCCGACCGGACCGGTGATCCGGGCTATCTGGAGGACGCCGCCGCCCTGCTCGTAGAGGCGGTCGACGCGAGCCCCGCCGGGTCCTGGTGGGCCTTGGCCCTGCAGGAGGATCTGGGCAGGGTCCTGGAGAAGGCCGCCACGTCCGGCGGCAGTTTCCACGACGCCGACGTCTCCCTGGCCACCCTGCGCGGCCTGCGCGCCGCCCTGGAACGCGACGGCACGGTGCCACCCGACGCGCCGTTCGCCCTCACGCTCGCGCTCTCCGTCGCCGACCGCGAGCTGGACCACGCGAAGCGCACCGAAGACCACGGGGCGCTACCACGCCTGAGCGAGGAGCTCCGTGACCGGTACGACGCCCTGCCACCGGAAAGCAGTTGGCGCGAGAAGTTCGCGGAGCGGCTGAGCCGGCTCGACGAACTGACGGCGCACACGCGGCAAGCCACCGTACAAGGGGCGCCCGCGGTGGCCGGGTCGGGAGAGGACACCACTGAGCCAAAAGGCACCGGGCCTGAGAACGGACGGCCCGAGGGCGCCGAGCCAGAGGCGCTGGAACGCGCGATCGCCAAGTCCCGCCGGGCTCTTGATGATCCGGAGATGTACCGCGAGCAGGAGTACGACCGGCGTGCCGCGCTCGGCCTGCGGCAACTCCTCGCCGTGATGCGCGACGAGGGGGCCCCGGGGCTGCTGGACGAGGCCATCACCGAGCTGACCCGAGCCCGCGCGCTGCTCGCCGAGGGACGCGGCAGAGCGTACGGCGTGGACCTTCTGACGAAGCTGGCGGAGGCCCACATAGTGCGCGCCGCGCGGGGCGGTCCGCATGCCGACGCGGACAGAAGGGCGTTCGTGGAGATCACCCGCGAGGCGCTGGGCGAACTGGCCGCCGATGTCCTGCTCCAGACCGGTGCGGACCACGGGCTGTCGGCCGGCCTCAAAGGTGCCGTACTGTCGCGCCGGCTGGCGTTCGTCGCCTTCCGCACCCAGCGGCCGGCCGACGCGGTGGCCGACCTGGAGAAGGGGCGGGCCCTGGTGCTTCAGGCCGCTGCCGCCTCCCGGAGCATCCCCGAGCTCCTCGATTCCGCCGGCCACCCCGAACTGGCCCGGCAGTGGCGCGCTCAGATCCCCAGGGACCCGCTCCGGCCCAAGACCGACGACGTACCGCCGTCCCGGCCGGCCGGGAGTTCGCCGATCCCCAGCGGCCTGCGGCGCAAGGCTCTGGAAGTGCTGGGCGTCCGCCGCGACGCTCAAGGAGGGCCGGGCATCGGGCAGTTGGTGGGCGCGGCGGATGTGACCGAGTTGACCGCCGGCCTCGCCGCCACAGGCACCGACGCGTTGGTCTATCTGGTAGCCGGCATGCCCCTGCCCGGCAATTCGTTCCCCGGCCGCGCGCTGATCCTGCGCCCGGGAGCCGGTCCGACCACGCTTCCCCTGCCCGAGTTGATGGTCCCGGGCAGCCCGCCGCTGGAGCGGTACCTCGACGCCGCGGCGGAACGCTCCCGGGCGCTCACCGACCCGGACGCGGACATGTCGTGGCGTGCCACCCGCGAGGAGCGCTGGCGGGACGCGCTGGGCACGCTGTGCGAGTGGGCCTGGCGGGCAGTGATGGAACCGGTGCTCGCGGCCGTACGTCCAGTGCCGGCGGGCCAGTGGCCACTGGCCCGGACACCGCGGATCGTGCTGGTGCCCTGCGGCACGCTCGGCGTCGTACCGTGGCACGCGGCGCGCACCCGGGGTCCCGGCGAGCACGGCCATCGGTACGCCTGCCAGGAGGCCGTCCTCAGCTACGCCCCGTCCGGCGCCCAGTTCCTGGCCGCGGCCGCCCGGCGCCGGATGCCCCCCGCCGCCGGACCGCAGGTCCTCGTCGCCGACCCGGAACTGACCCTGCCGTGGGCCGAGGTGGAGACAGCCGCCCTGCGGGCCGGCTACTACCCCGACGCACTCCGTTACGGCGAGTTCTTCACCACCGGCGAGGTACCGGACGCCGCGGGCACGCCGGCGGAACTGCTCGCCGTACTGCCCGGCGGTGCGTCGCCCGCGTCCGTGGTCCATCTGTCCTGCCACGCCGTCGCCGCGCCGCGCCCCACCGACTCCGCGCTATGGCTGGCGGACCCGCCCGGCGAGGACCAGGGCGCCGGCCGGCTCACCGTGGCCGGAATCCTCGACGGCGCCGCCGGGCGCCGACCGGACACGGCGGGCCCGCTGGTCGTGCTCAGCGCCTGCGAGACCGACTTGAGCACAGGCCATCACGACGAGGCGCTGACCCTCACCACCGCACTGGTCACAGGCGGTGCCAGCGATGTCGTGGGGTCCCGCTGGGCGGTGCGCGACGGACCGACCTCCGTGATGATGGCGGTCTTCCACCATCACCTCACATCCGGCGGGCTGGCCCCGCCGGACGCCCTGCGCGCCGCCCAGTTGTGGATGCTCGACCCGCGCCGCGAGCTCCCACCCACCGTCGACGGCCTCCTCCGCCGCCAGGTCACCCGCCCCGATCTCCACCACCTCCACCACTGGGCCGCCTTCATCCACCAGGGCAACCCGGCGGCGGGGTGAGGGGGCGGGGGGCGGATCCCACCGCCTCGACCGGCAGTGGTGGACCGCCGATGCCGGACGGAGCCCTACGGCTTCCTGGTCGTGGTGCGAGTGTGCGGCGAAGGGATGACGGCCTTCGGTGAACTCTCGGGCCGGGACGCCGTATTGATGTTTTCCAGCGACAGCCCTCTGGTCCGTACGCCGAAAGCGACAGCGGTCGCGGCCAGCAGCATCGCCGCCGCCCCCACGATGAACACGGCACCCACTCCGGCGCCGTAGAAGAGCGGGACCATATAGAAGGGCGCTGCCGCGGTGGACAGCCGGTTCAGCGAGAACAGCCAGCCGTTGGCCGTGGTGCGCAGGCTCGTCGGGAACTGTTCCAACTGGTAGATGTGGGTGGCATTGGTCTTGATGTTGGCCACCACGGTGAAACAGAAACCGAGAGCAGTGATCATCACCGCTGACTGCGCGTACCCGTAGGCGAGTCCGATCGCCGCCATGACCGTCAGCGCCGCACACAGGATCCACTTCCGCTCGGCCTTCTCCACGATGTGCATGGACAGATACGAGCCGATCGGCGATCCGAGGAACGACAGCGTCATGAACGTCAGTGAACTGCCGAGATCGAAGCCCTTCGCCTCCAGTGCGAGCGTGGCGAGCTTGCTGAAGCCGTAGTACCCGATCGGCCCGAGAGTCCACAGCAAGGCCATCAGCGCTGTACGGCGGGCCAGGGGAGCCCGGAAGAGCATGCGGACGGGCAGGCGCGCCTCCGTGGGCGAGGGGATCGCCTCTTCCTTCGTGGTCGCGGCCGGCGGCCTCCACCCCTCCGCCTCCGCGGCCCTCTCGAAGACGGCGGTCACCTTGTCCGCTTCCGCCGACCGTCCGACCATCTCCAGCCACCGGGGTGACTCGGGCAGACCTCTGCGGACGAAGAAGGTCAGCAGCGCGCCGAGGGACCCGATCGCGAACATCCACCGCCATCCCGCGATACCGAACGGGGCCTTGTCGACGAGCAGCAGGCCCAGCACCCCGACGACGGGTACGGCGACATGGGCACAGGTGTAGGCCCTTGCCGCGTAGTAACCGCGTCGGGCCGGCGGCAGAATGTCGGCCAGATAGGAATCCGTGACCGGGAGTTCGCCGCCGAGTCCGATGCCGATGACGAAACGGCAGACGATCAGAGTCCAGATGTCCGGCGCGAAGGCGCAGGCGATCGTACCCGCCGAGTACAGGCTGAGCGTGATCACGTAGGCGCCGCGCCGCCCGATCCGGTCCGCCACCCGCCCCACCACGACCGCGCCGAGGAAGCCTCCGACGACGGTCGACGCGAGGAACAGCGACAGAGAGAAGCCGTTCAGGGAGAAGGCTTCCTTGAGAGTGCTCAACAGGACACTCGTCAGGAAGAGTTCATAGATCTCGAAGAAGTTGCCGAGCGCCATTACATTGACGAAGCGCTTGTGGCGCGCTGTTACCGGCAGTCGGTCGAGCCGGGCTCCGATCGATGGTCCGACAGTAGCTCGCGGACTATGCATATGTTCTTCCCCTCAGGGGTTCCGAAAGGGAATCCCTTGGTCATGGGAATTACTTGAGCAGGGCGATCTACCGAGAGGGTAGGGAGGTTGACGGCATGACACGCGCAACTACCCTCTGTGCCCACTGGAAGTGGGCATCGACGCACGGCCGTGCGAAGGTCCCCCGGTGGCTCGACCCCTCACCTGGAAGGCGGGCGCGACGGCGGCTGAGCAACTTTGGCCTGGTAGGACAGTTGGTTACTCTTTGTGTCCGTGCGGGCGTCAATCACATCAAGGCATTTACGGATGGACGGAGCGGCCCGGACCCGGTCGGCGATGTCCGCCGCTTTCCCTCGGTATCCGATGCTTTCCGTCGCTTCCCATTCCTGCCCTCGGGGAAGAATCCGCGCGCTGGTTTCGCTTCTGTGGGCTCCGATTTGACGGAGGGGGCAAGGCATCGTGGAAGAACTGCGGGAATTCACCACCGCGATTGGTCGCCAAGGTGGCAAAGGGTACGAGGCCGTGGCGATGGAAGGCTGCACCGCGGGACAACTTCAACGTCCTGCGGCGTATAGCCTGGGAATATGCTGACCGAAGTCACCGCGACCCGCTATGTCACGCCCTTGCGTGAAGGCGGCTCGCTTCCCGGGATCGTCGAGGCCGACGATCTCGGTACATATGTCATGAAATTCACCGGCGCGGGACAGGGACGCAAGACCCTGGTCGCGGAGGTGATCTGCGGGCAGCTGGCCCGCAGGCTGGGACTGAGAATCCCCGAACTGGTCCGTATGCGGCTCGACCCCGTCATCGGACTCTCCGAGCCCGACCAGGAAGTACAGGAGTTGCTGAAGGCCAGCGGTGGGCTGAACCTCGGCATGGACTATCTGCCGGGATCGATCGGCTTCGACCCGCTGGCTTACCAGGTGGGGCCGGAGGAGGCCGGGCGGATCGTCTGGTTCGACGCCGTCATCAACAATGTCGACCGTTCCTGGCGCAACCCCAACATGCTTGTCTGGCATGGCGACGTGTGGCTCATCGACCATGGCGCGACGATGATCTGGCACCACAACTGGCCCGGTGCGCGGGCTTCCGCGGCGAAGCCGTACAACGCCTCCGACCATGTACTCGCCTCCTTCGACCCCGACATCGCGTCGGCCGCGGCCGAGCTGGCGCCGCTGGTCACCGAGGAGTTGCTGACGGAGGTCACCGCCGACGTACCGGACGAGTGGCTGGCCGACGAGCCGGGCTTCGACTCCACCGACGCGCTGCGCCGCGCGTATGTGGAGCCGCTGCTCGCGCGGGCCGGCACGATCCATGAGCGCATCACCCTCGACGCGCCCACCGCCAACGGCCCGTCGCGGGTGCCCGGTTGGCTGGCCGACCGGCTGGCGCCCGCGGCGCGGACCACGCGACGGACGGCTGACGAGAAGAGCGCCAAGGACGGTGGCCGATGAGCGCGAAGGACGTCTACGAGTACGCACTGCTGCGGGTCGTGCCGCGGGTCGAGCGCGGTGAGTGTTTCAACGCCGGGGTGCTGGTCTACTGCCGCGCCCGGTCCTACGTTTCGGCCAGGACCCATCTGGACGAGGTCAAGCTGAGGATCCTCGACCCGGACGCGGATGTGGTGGGGGTACGGGCGGCGCTGCGCGCGGTCGAGAGCGTCTGCCGCGGCGGCGACGCGGCCGGGCAGGCCGCGGACGACGACGCGGGCAGGCGGTTCCGGTGGCTGATCGCGCCACGCTCGACCGTCGTACAGCCCGGTCCCGTACACACCGGACTGACGGACGACCCCGGGGCGGAGGCCGAGCGGCTGCTCGACCTGCTGGTGCGCTGACGGGCGGCGGGCCCGATGTCGCGGTGACGCGGGCGGGGTGATGCCGGTGCGGTGACGCGGGCGGGGTGATGCCGGTGGTGTGACGCCGGCTCCGGATCCCGCCATCGGCGCCGTCGGCCGTTGACACCGCGTGCCGTGGCTTCTAGCGTCTGTCTGCTGGACCTACTAAGCGGTTGCTCAGTGGTCCTGGTGATCAGGAGCCGCAGGAGCCTAGGGCGAGGAGAACAGGGATGTCCACCACCGAGCAGCGCGTAGCCATCGTGACCGGGGCGGCGCGTGGCATTGGCGCCGCCACCGCGGTACGGCTGGCGGCGGAGGGCCGCGCCGTCGCCGTACTCGACCTCGACGAGGCGGCGTGCGAGGACACCGTCGGGAAGATCACCGCCGCGGGCGGCACGGCACTGGCGGTCGGCTGCGATGTCTCGGACAGCGCGCAGGTGGAGACCGCCGTCGCGCGGGTCGCCGCCGAGCTGGGGGCGCCGACGATCCTGGTCAACAACGCGGGTGTGCTGCGGGACAATCTGCTCTTCAAGATGACCGAGGCCGACTGGGACACCGTGGTGAACGTGCATCTCAAGGGCGCGTTCCTGATGGCCAAGGCCTGCCAGAAGTACATGGTGGACGCCGGGTTCGGCCGTATCGTCAGCCTCTCCTCCAGCTCCGCGCTGGGCAATCGCGGCCAGGCCAACTACGCGGCGGTCAAGGCCGGTCTCCAGGGCTTCACCAAGACCCTCGCCAAGGAACTCGGCAAGTTCGGCATCACCGCCAACGCGGTGGCGCCCGGCTTCGTCGTCACCGAGATGACCGCCCAGACCGCTGCCCGTATCGGCATGGGCTTCGAGGAGTTCCAGGCCGCGGCGGCGAGCCAGATCCCGGTGCAGCGCGTCGGCAGGCCGGAGGACATCGCGAACGCCATCGCCTTCTTCGCGGGCGAGGAGGCCGGTTTCGTCTCCGGCCAGGTCATGTACGTCGCCGGCGGACCGCTCAACTGAGGCCGGGGGACACGGACATGACAGAGCGGACGCGGCAGCCGGAGTCCGAGCGCCAGGTGCCGGACAGCGGGAAGGTCGCCCTGATCACGGGCGCGAGCCGGGGCATCGGATACGGAGTGGCCGAGGCGTTCGTCGCCCGCGGCGACCGGGTGTGCATCACCGGCCGGGGCGAGGACGCGCTCAAGGAGGCAGTGGAGAGGCTCGGTTCCGGCCGGGCGATCGGCGTGGCGGGCAAGGCGCACGACGAGCAGCACCAGGCGGCGGCCGTCGAACGTGTCATGGAGGCGTTCGGCAGGGTCGACTTCCTGGTCAACAACGCGGGGACGAACCCCGTCTTCGGTCCGATGGCCGAGCTGGACCTCAACGTGGCCCGCAAGGTGTACGAGACGAACGTCATCTCGGCGCTCGGCTTCGCCCAGCAGACCTGGCGGGCCTGGCAGAAGGAGAACGGCGGCGCGATCGTGAACATCGCGTCGGTCGCCGGGATCTCGGCGTCCCCCTTCATCGGCGCGTACGGCATGAGCAAGGCGGCGATGGTGAATCTGACCCTTCAGCTGGCGCACGAGTTCGCGCCGACGGTACGGGTCAACGCCATCGCGCCCGCTGTGGTCAAGACGAAGTTCGCGCAGGCGCTCTACGAGGGCAGGGAGGCGGAGGCGGCGGCCGCCTACCCGATGGGGCGGCTCGGGGTGCCCGAGGACATCGGCGGGGCCGCCGCGTTCCTCACCTCCGACCAGTCCGACTGGATCACCGGCCAGACGCTGGTCGTAGACGGAGGCATCTTCCTCAACGCCGGGGTGGGGTGACGGGCACGAAGGCCGTTGTCAGTGGTCCCCGGTAGGTTCAGTCGTGCACAAGTGATCGCTTACCGGAGGTTGTTGACGTGACCGACACCGACATGCTGCCCGAGTCCTGGCGCGGCGTCCTCGGCGATGAGCTGCAGAAGCCCTACTTCAAGGAGCTGACCGAGTTCGTCGAGGAGGAGCGGGCGAAGGGGCCGGTCTATCCGCCGCGCGAAGAGGTCTTCGCGGCGCTCGACGCCACCCCTTACGACAAGGTGAAGGTCCTGATCCTGGGCCAGGATCCGTACCACGGCGAGGGGCAGGGGCACGGCCTGTGCTTCTCCGTGCGGCCCGGTGTCAGGACCCCTCCCTCCCTGCGGAACATCTACAAGGAGATGAAGGAGGAGCTGGGCCTCCCGGTGCCGGACAACGGCTATCTGATGCCGTGGGCCGAGCAGGGTGTGCTGCTGCTCAACGCGGTGCTGACGGTCCGCGCGGGTGAGGCCAACTCCCACAAGGGCAAGGGCTGGGAGAAGGTGACGGACGCGGTGATCCGCGCCGTGGCCGAGCGGCCCGACCCGGCGGTCTTCGTCCTGTGGGGCGCCTACGCACAGAAGAAGCTGCCGCTGATCGACACGGAGCGGCATGTGGTGGTGAAGGGCGCGCACCCCTCGCCGCTCTCCGCGAAGAAGTTCTTCGGGTCGCGGCCGTTCACCCAGATCAATGAGGCGGTCGCCGCGCAGGGGCACGAGCCCATCGACTGGCGCATCCCCGACCTCGCCGACCGCGGCTGATCCGCCGGACCGGCCGACAGGCTCGGGTTGTCCGCCCGAGCCTGAAGGCCAATGCTCGTCATGCCGGATAGCGTCGTGTTTGTCGGATTTACTGGACGGCGTGTGGACGGCACATGGACGGCACATGGACGGCATACGGAGGCGGCGGTAGTGAGGGAGCGGCAGGAGGCGTCGGAGGACGCCGTCATGACCAGGATCGGGCAGGCGGTCATGCTTCTCCACGGCGGCGACCGCGAGGAGGCGCGCAATCGGTTCGGTGAGCTCTGGGCGGAGCTGGGGGAGGCGGGGGACACGTTTCACCGCTGCGCCCTGGCGCACTATCTGGCCGATACGCAGGACGACCCGGGTGATGAACTGGCCTGGGATCTGCGGGCGCTGACGGCGGCGGACGGGCTGAAGGAGGAGTCGGCGGGCGGCGGCCGGGGGGCCGACGACGGAGCGGACGGCGACCGGTTGGCGGAGGCCCGGGCGGGCGTACCCGGGACCTCTTCGGTGGTACGGGCCTTCTATCCGTCGCTCCATCTCAATCTCGCCGCCGACTATGTGAAGCTCCAGCGGCCCGAGGCCGCGCGGCTCCATCTGGACCGGGCGCGTGAGGCGGCGGACGCCCTGGGGGACGAGGGGGATGTGAACGGGGTCCGGGCGGGGATCGACCGGCTGGAGTGGCTGCTGCGCGAGCGGTGAGAGAGACAGCGGGGGCGGGGGCCGGGCTGGGGAGCCGGGGGTGGGGCCGGGGGGAGCCGGGGGCGTCAATCGCCGTAGGTGTCACGGCAGATGCGGGCCTGGGGACTGTCCTTCGGCCACTGGCCGTAACGCTCGCCCAGAGCGCAGACATCTCTGATGGCCGGTGTGGACGACGGCGCGGAATGCCGCTGTTCCTGGGGGTGGTCCTGGGTCCGCCGTTCCGGCCGGGGTGCGGCCGGGGGCCGCGCGGAGCCGCTCGCCCGGTCCGGGGCGGACCGGTCCTGGGCCGGCGGGCGGGCTTCGGCGGAGGAGTGCGGCGCCGCTCCCGGAGCCGGCGGGGGAACGACCGCCTCCAGCGCTTCCTTGGCCGGGGCCTCGATGATCAGCGGCCGGGGCGCCGCCGGGCCCTGGATGCCGCTGCTCGTCCCCGGGCGCGGCGAGGGACCGGGCGAGGGGTGCGGCTCCACGGCCACACATCCGGAGACGGCGGTGACCGCCACCCCCATCAGGATCATCGCCGCGCTTCTCGTTCGGTTGGTTCGGTGCACTCGGGCAACTCTGCTGGTTGGGGGCGCTGTTGGGGAGCGGAAGAGCGCGGATTGGCCCGGACGGGTGACGCCGGGCCCACGCGCCGCCCGCCCGGTCGGGTCGGACGCCGGTCCGGTCCGGTCCGTCGAGGTCAGTCGGTCAGCCGGCCGTCGGTCGGGTCAGCCGGTCGGCCGGTCCGTCGAGGTCAGTCGCCCGTCGCGCCGTCGATCCGCTCACGGAGGAGATCGGCGTGGCCGTTGTGCCGGGCGTACTCCTCGATCAAGTGGGTGTAGATCCAGCGGAGGGTGTACGGCTCGCCGGTCTGCCGGCTGGGCGGTCCCGCGCCGAGGTCGTCGAGGGAGTGCCGCGCGGCCAGTTCGCGGGCGTAGGCGATCTCGGCGCGCCAGGTGGCGGACGCCTCCTCCCAGGTGTCGGCCTCACTCGGGTGGAAGTCGCCGTCCGGGTCGGCGTCGCTGCAGTAGAGCGGTGCGGTCCGTTCGTCGGCCAGCCGGTTGCGGAACCAGTCGTTCTCCACCTCGGCCATATGCCGTACCAGCCCGAGCAGGGACAGCCCCGAGGGCGGGACCGACGCCTCCTTGAGCTGTTTCGCGTCCAGGCCGGAACATTTCAGGGCCAGGGTCTCACGGTAGTAGTCGAGCCAGCCCTCCAGCATCTCGCGTTCGCCGGCGAGAGTGGAGGGTTCGGTGCGCTGCGGTGTGGCCTCGGGTGCGGCCTCGGTGGATGTCATGGCGGACATCCTCATGGATGAGCCGCTGATGTAGCGAAGGCTTTAAGACGCCGCCCCACCTATCCGAGCGGCCTCTTATCCTGCGCGGCTTCGCCGGGAGCGCCGGGAGCGCCGGGAGCGCCGGGAGCGCCGGCCGGCGGCCCCCGCGGCGCACGTATGCTTCCGGGACACCGCGTCAGTGAAGCGGACAGACATGCGAACCCGCATGTCAACGACGGGTAAGGACAGGCTGGGGAGGCCCTTGTGAAGGTCGGCTGCATCGGGCTCGGCGACATCGCGCGCAAGGCGTATCTGCCGGTGCTCACCACACAGCCCGGGGTCGAGCTGCATCTCCAGACCCGTACCCCCGCCACCTTGACCCGCACCGCCGCGGTTCACCACATCCCGGCCGAGCGGTGCCACGCGGATCTCGACTCGCTGCTCGCCCAGGGCCTCGACGCCGCGTTCGTGCACGCCCCGACCGCCGTGCACGCCGAGATCGTCACCCGGCTCCTGGAGGCGGGCGTACCAACCTTTGTCGACAAGCCGATCGCGTACGAACTCGCCGACTCCGAGCGGATCGTGCGCCTCGCGGAGGAGCGGGGCGTGAGCCTCGCCGTCGGTTTCAACCGCCGGTTCGCGCCCGGGTACGCGCAGTGCCTGGAGCATCCGCGCGAGCTGATCCTTCTCCAGAAGAACCGGGTGGGTCTCCCCGAGGACCCGCGTACCTTCGTCCTCGACGACTTCATCCATGTCGTGGACACGCTGCGCTTCCTGCTCCCGGGACCGGTCGAACACACCGATGTACGGGCGCGGATCCGGCAGGGACTGCTGCACCATGTCGTCCTCCAGCTCTCCGGCGACGGTTTCACCGCGATCGGCGTGATGAACCGGCTGAGCGGCTCCACCGAGGAGATCCTCGAAGTGTCGGGACAGGACACCAAGCGTGCCGTCCACGATCTCGCCACGATCATCGACCACAAGGGGCAGCCGAGTGTCAGGCGGCGCGGCGACTGGGTCCCGGTGGCCCGCCAGCGCGGTATCGAGCAGTGCGTGCTGGCGTTCCTCGACACCGTACGGGCCGGAAAGACGCTCAGCGCGCGGGATGCGCTGCTGACTCATGAGCTGTGCGAGCGGGTGGTACGAGAGGCGCTGGACCAGTCCGCCGCCTGAGCGAGCGCACGCCCTCCACCGCGAAGAACGCCGCCAGAACGGCCAGCGCGCCATGGACCGCCCAGTCACCGAAGCGCGCGTAGAGGGTCGTGCCCCGGGCCAGCGGGAGATCGAAGACGGCGGCGGCCGAACGGTCCGTGCCGATCGCGCCGCCCACCCGTTCGCCCTCGGGGCCGAACACCGCGCTGACGCCCGTGAGCGTGGCGTGCACCATCGCCCTGCCGGTCTCCGCGGCCCGCAGCGCCGCCAGCGAGGCATGCTGCTGCGGCGCCCAACTGCCCTGGAACGACGAGGTCGAGGACTGCGCCACCAGCACCTGCGCGCCGTCCCTGACCAACCGCCTGCTCATATCGGGGAACGCCGACTCGAAGCAGATCAGCGGACCGAAACGCAGTCCGCCCCTGCCCTCGCCCGGCAGCACCATCACCGACTGGTGGGTGCCGCGAATACGGTCCTCACCCGCCGCCTTGCCCACCGAGGTCACCCAGCCCAGCGCGGCACGGGCCGGTATGTACTCGCCGAAGGGCACCAGCCGCATCTTGTCGTACACATCGCCGGTCGGACCGTTCGGCCCCACCAGGACACCGCGCTTGAATATGCCCGCCCGGCCCGTCGGATCCGTACTGCGCGCGTCGACATTGACCAGGATCTCGGCGCCCACCGTGCGGGACAGTACGGCGATCCGCGCCGCCAGATCGGGCCGTGCCGCCAGATCGGCGCCCACGCTGCTCTCGCCCCACACCACCAGATCGAGATCCTGTCCGGCCAGCGTGCGGGTCAGTTCCTCGCCGCGTGCGAACCGGCGCTCCACCGCGCCCGTGCCGGACACCACGCCCGGCTGGACGACGGCGATCCGTGCCAGGCCCGACCGTTCGGGCTCCGGCGCCCACCACCCCACCGATCCCACGGTGACCGCGCACACCATGGCCCCGAGGGCCGCCACGCCGCGCACCCGGGGCACCGAGACCAGCAGGGTCAGCGCGGTGTTCACCGCGACCACCAGCAGACTGACCAGCCACACCCCGCCCACCGAGGCCAGCCGCAGCGCCGGGGAGACCTCCCACTGACTGGCGCCGAGCAGCCCCCATGGCCCGCCAAGACCCTCCCAGGACCTGACCAGTTCGACCATCAGCCAGCCCGAGGGGAGCACGGCCAGGGCGACGGCCGCGCGGCTCGTGGACGGCGCCCCGCCGAGAACGGCGCGTACCAGCCACCCCCACGGCGCCCACAGCAGACCCAGCAGCGCCGCCAGCACCACGATGAACACATGAAGGCTCGGTATCAGCCAGTGGTGCACGGCGATGATGAAGCCGAGACCGCCCAGCCAGCCTTCCAGCGCCGCTCGGCGGCCCGTGGGCGCGGACCGTATGAGCAGCATCCAGGGCACCAGCGCGACATACGCCAGCCACCACAGGGACGGCGAGGGAAAGGCGAGGGCCGGGAGCGCGCCGGCGGTCACGGCGGACGCGCCGCGCCACCACGGCGATGCCGTTCGCATACCGCGCCTCCTCGCTCTGATCGTGTAGCAGTCCCTTCCCCCGATCGGGGCAACTGAAGCAGTTACGGAGCAGGCGGGTCCGGCGCGTACCCCGCAGGTCAGCCGTCGACGGCGGGGACGGCGGGGACGACAGGGACGGCGGCCGTGGCGGACACGGACGCACGGCGCCACTTCTCGTGGGCCACCACCGTACGCAGCCGCCAGCCGTCCCCACCGCGCAGCAGCCCGAACGTGAACCCGCCGCCACTCATCAGGTCCTCGCCCGACTCGTGCCGCAGCGGGCGGAGATAGTCGGCCCGCAGCTCGGCGCGGTCGCCCGGATAGCCCCCGAGGTCCTGGATGCGCAGCCGCCGGTTGACGATCAGATGCTGACGGACGGTGAAGGGCCGCAGCGTGCCGGCCAGCCAGTCGGCGACCTCGGCGGCGGTCCCCTCGATACCGCCCGCCGCGGTGTAGTCGGCGCGGCCGTCCGGGGTGAACAGGGCACGGAACCCCGGCCAGTCGGCGTCGTCCATGGTCACGGCGTAGTCGGTGATCACCTCATCGATCGCCAGACGGTCCATCACGGTCGCGAGATCCACACGCTGTGTCATCGGTTCAGTCTCCGTCAGCGGGGGCCCCAGGCCAAGGGCCATGAGTGGTCTGATCGACATCCGGCCACCCGCGTGGCCCATTCAGCGCCGTCCGAAGAACTCGATCTCGGCGATGGCGGGTCTGCGGCCGGGACCGTTGCCGTGGACGTCGTCGATCGCGAGCCGCACCCGTACGACGTCCGAGCCGCGTAGGTCGAAGGTCTGCTGGCCGGGCTGGTCCCTGAGCGTGATCCTCTTCTCGGTGACCTCGTCGGCCGCGGAACGCAGTGTCACGGTCAGCGCGGCGGGCCGGGCCTGCGCGAGGAATTCGTCCTCCTTGGCCGACCGGCCCGCGAAGACGACCAGTTTGAGCATCCGTACCGGCTCCTCGAAGTCGGCCTCCAGATACTCGCCGAGTCCGGGCCCGGCCTCGGCGGGGACCCAGAAACGATTGGTGTACGTGTCGAACGCGTCCCGGGGCGGGTGGTCCGACAGCGCGCTGGAGCCGCGGACACGGATCGGCCGCAGCTCTTCGGGCGTACCGGTGCTGTCCTTGGTGAAGTCGAACGCCTCGGAGAGGTGTGGACGTACGAACCAGACGGCGGCGGCCAGGACGACGAGGGTGAGTGGAATGGCCAGGCTCGGGCGGCGCCACAGGCGGCGCTTGGGACGCGTGCCCGCGGCCGGCAGGGCGCGCCGACGGCGGCGGCGCCGGCTCAGGATTCGGCGCCACCACGGCAGCGGCAGTTCGGGCGGTGGTCCCGGATCGAGCAGCAGACCGCAGCGCAGACAGAGGGCGCGGTCGGGAGCGTTCTCCGTACGGCAGTTGGGGCAGCGGACGGCGGGTCCGCGGCTCGGGGGCGGTACGGCGTCGGGGTCCGGCCGGCCGGGCGGCTCGTCGGGTTCCTCCCCGGGGCCGGGTACGGGGGAGTCCAGCCGGTCGCCGGGGCGGCGGGGACCCGCGGCGACGGGCTCCGGTGCCGGCTCCGGCACCGGCACCGGAACTGGCTCCGGGGCGGGCTCCGAAGCGGGCGCACTGGTGGCGGGTGCGGGCGTTGTTGTGGGCATGGGCATGGGCATGGGCGTTGTTGTGGGCGTGGGTGTGGGGCTTGGCGTGGGTGTCGGTGTCGGTATAGCTGTCGGCGCGGGTGTCGGTGCGGGCGTTCGCCGCGACGATCCGGAATCCCCGGCACCGGTGGTCCCCGGACCGGCCGGCTCCGGATCGCCCCACTCCAGGAACGTCTCGCAGGACGCGCAGAACGCCGTCCCCGGCGCGTTGCGGTGCCCGCACTCGGGGCAGGTCATGGCCGCTCCCCGGGACCGCCGGACGGCGCCTCGGCCGACGGCAGGATCTCCACCTCGTACCTGATGTGCGCGGGGATCTCCCCCTCGATCAGCTCCTCCAGACCGACCCGGTCCACCGCGTCCGGCTCCGGCACCCGCAGCCGTACGACCACCCACGGGCGTTCCTCGCCCGGCAGTTCCGTGTGAGGGGTCGCCGACCAGCCGGCGCCGCCGCTCTCGGTGATCTCCGGCGCCACACCGGTCCGCCGCCGGATCGCCTCCGCCAGCCCGCCGCGCGTCCCCCGGCGGCTGTGCCTGGCCACCGCCTCCGTCACCGCCGTCCGCCGCTCGCCGGCCGGCGCGTCGCCGTGCGGCTCCGCGGCCACCCACTGCGCCACCCAGTCGAGGAAGTCCTCGGGCGCGCTGCGCGGATCCAGATGCGCGGGCAGATTGTCGAGGGTCAGCTGGATCGGGGCGAGCACATCGTCCAGCGCCGAGAGGAAGCGACCCAGGAAGTCCTGCTCCAGATAGAGCGCGGGCAGCAGCTCGACCAGCGGATGCGGCGAGGGCAGTCCGGCGACGGTTCCGCGCATCGCTCATACCTCCCGTATCCGCAGCTGGTGTTCGTACGAGAAGGCCAGCGCGTGCCGGTCGAGCGTGATCCTCGTCGTCGCCTCACCCCGCTGCCCGGTCATCGGGTCCGCCGGGAAGAGCCGTACGTCCTCCACCAGATCCACCTCCGGCACCCGCTGGAGCACCGCGAACGCCTCACCGGACTGGATGGGCCGCCCGAACGGCCAGCCCTGTCCGTCCGGGCCGCCGGTCAGCGGGTTGAAGTAGCCGTAGAGCGCGGTGAGCGCGGCCTCGCGCAGCCGCTCGGGCACGGCGCCCCGGCGCGCCTGCACCGAAGCGACGACCGTGACGCCCTGGTAGAACGGCGGCTCCACCATCAGCCGGGCCCCGATCGGACGCCGCTCGTCCAGATGCCCCCTGATCTGCGCCATCGTGTCCGGCGGCGGGATCAGCTCGTCGAAGCTGATCCGGCCCTGCTCATCGCTGCGCCCGGCCGGTACGACCAGCAGGCGCACCCCGCCCGCGTCCGCGTCGCGGCCCGCCGGTACGCAGTACACCCGCGCCGCGTCCGGGGCCACCTCGCGGGCCAGTAGTTCGTAGTCGTGCGGCACGACGGCGCGGTGCAGTGTCCGCAGCGTCATCGGCCCGCGCACCCTGGCGCTCTCCACCGTCTCGCCGTCGACCCCGCCCAGCGCGGGCCGCCGGTTCTCCACCCGCGCCACGAACGGCAATGAGCTGCGCAGGACGCGCAGCGCGCCCCTGGCGACATTGCCCCGTCTGCCCCCGCCCGTACGGTAGCCGCGCACCCGTACCGCGCTGCCCTTGCGCGGGACCGCGCCGTAATACCGCAGGCCGCCGTCCTGTTCCCGTACGGCGGGACCGAAGTCGACCCGGCCGGAGTTGGGGTCCAGGGTGATGTGCCGGTCGTCGGGTCCCGAGTGGGCGAAGTCGTCGACCCGGGTCCAGTCGGCCCAGCCGGACCCCTCGTCCGGATCCGCCACCTCGACGACGAAGTCCCCCGGTACCACGGGCGGTCTCGCGAGCAGGAAACTCTGCCCGGGAACACCCTCCGCGGCACCCAGCACCTCGTCACGTACGGTCTCGGCGTGCGCGGCCTCGACCGTCGCCCCGATCGTGAAAGCGGTGATCCGCCGGACGGTCGGCGGCGCCACATAGCTGGGCTGGCCCGGCTCGGACTCCAGCAGCCGGCAGCGCAGCCAGCCGGCGGTACGCCGTACGACCGCCGAGGCGGTGTGGGTGTGCGGCAGATGGAGGATCAGCTCGCCCGACTTGTTGAAGCCGCCGGTGTCGTCCTTCTCGATCTCGCAGGCCCGCCACTCCGTGCCGTCCCATGCCTCCCAGCGCAGTGGCGCGCGCCGCGGGTCGACGCCCACGCCCTCGACCCGGCAGTCGAGCCGCAGCACGACCACCCCCGCGGGCACCGCGGCGGAGAGGCCCACATAGAGCGCGTCGCCGGGGGTGGGGGTACGGCCGAAGCAGGGCACCTCGCAGCCGAGCGCCACCTCCTCGGACCGCTCCACCGCCTCGCCGTCCGCCGATCGGGTGGCCAGATACGCGAACGAGCAGGGAACGATGGACAGCGGCCGGCTCGTGGTGAAGACCACCGCTTCCTCGGTCTCGGTACGGACCGTGGCGACCTCGGTGCCCGCCCTGACCCGTACCGGCTCGGGCTGCGGCGCCGAGAGCCGGAACGTCACGTCGGTACGGGCCGCCGTCGGCGGATAGAGCCGTACCCCGATGAGATCGAGAAAGGTCAGATAGTTCTTCTCCGGCACCCGGTTCAGCCGGTAGACGAGCTGGTCGACCATGGTGGCGAAGGCCTCGATCAGGGTCACCCCGGGGTCGGAGACATTGTGGTCGGTCCACTCGGGACAGCGCTGCTGCACCAGCCGCTTGGCCTCGTCCACCAGGCCCTGGAAACGGCGGTCGTCCAGATCGGGGCTGGGAAGCGTCACGCGCCGTCCTCCTCGTGCTGCGGGATCACATAGAACGGGAATACGAGATTCCGGGGGTCGTTGGAGCCGCGTACCGTGTAGCCGATGTCGATATAGAGGACCCCGTGGTCCGCCTCGTCGAACCGGACCGTCACATCCGCCACCTCGATACGGGGCTCCCACCGCTCCAGCGCGAGACGCACCTCGTACGCGAGCTGCCCCGCCGTACCCGCGTCCGCCGGGGCGAACACGTAGTCGTTGACGGCGCAGCCGAACTCGGGCCGCATCGGCCGTTCGCCGGGCGACGTCGCCAGGATCAGCCGGATCGACTCCTCCAGCGCGCGTTCACCGCTCACGAGCGCGATGGAGCCGGTGGCGTCCGTACGCGGCGGGAAGGCCCAGCCCGCGCCGATGAACTGCTCTCCCACGGCACTCAGCCCCCGATCAGCACGGTCGGGCAGCCGGTCATGACGGGTGAGCCACAGCCCGCACGGTCACCGACCCGGGCGGCCGGTCTGCCGCCGATCAGTACGGTGGAGCTGCCGGGCCCGGCGATCGCGGACGGCGGATGTACGACGGGAGGCGCGACGGCGCATTGGTGCGGGGTGCCGACGGTGGCGGCGGGCCTGCCGCCGATCAGCACCGACGGTACGCCCGGCGGGCCGACCGTACCGGGGTGGCCGGTGGGGTCGCCGACGCGTGCGGCTGCCGACATCTGTGCGTGCTCCTCTCGCCCGCTCGCTGATGAGCCTGCTAGTTGATCTTGACCAGTGGTGCGTTGATGGAGCAGGTGCCGCCGCCCTTGATCTCGGTCCGCGAGGTCCCGTTGACCGATACCTGACTACCCGTCACATCGAGTGCGCCGCCGGTGGCCAGCCGGAGCCGGCCGGTCCCGCCGTCCACCTGGACGCCGGTGCGTGCCGTCAACTTCACCGAGTCACCCGTGAGTTCGAGCGCGCCCTGCCCGGCGTCCAGTGCCACGCCGCTGCCCGCTTTGATCGAGACCCGCTGCCGGGCCTCGATCTCCACGCTGCCGTCGCTGCTGACGACGATGGTGGTGCCCCTGCGGTCCAGGTCGATCCTCAACTTGCCGTCGCCGGTGACCAGTCGTACGCCCTGCGGGCCGTTCGCGGCGTCCAACAGCTCCAGTTGATTGCCGCCTTTGGAGGCGAAGGCGCGCCGGTTGACCGCGCCGGTGGTGGGGTCGATCAGCTCGCCGCCTCCGGAGCCGCCCCCGGCGCCGCCCCCGAAGCCGCCCCCGGCGCCCTCCCCGCCGCCGTTTCCGCCGCCCTGGGAGGGCTTGTCCTGACCGTTGTAGAGACCGGCCAGTACATACGGCCGGTCCAGATGACCCTGCTCGAACCCGACCAGCACCTCGTCCCCCACCTCGGGGATGAACGCCCCGCCGCCGCCCGTACCGCCGGACTGCGCCGTACGCGCCCAGTCGCTCGCGTACTCGTCAGACAACCACGGGAAGCGGACCTTCACCCGCCCCATCCCTTGCGGGTCCTGAGTGTCCGTCACCGTCCCACTGACCAGCCCCGAGCAGCGCCCGCCCGCGCCCGCACCGGCGCCGCCACCGCCCGAGCCCGCGCCGCCGCCGGTCAGACCGAACAGCGAGCGCTCCTGCTGCCCCGAGACGGTGATCCAGGTCTCGTAGCCGCGTACCGGGTCGAAGACATGCCGCGAGGAGGTGACCGTATAGCGCCCCTCGAAGGGCGCGCCCACGGCATTGAGCGCCACGGCACTGCCCGCCCGCACCCGCGGATTGCCCCGGATCACCGCCTCCAGCTCGGCGAAGGACCCGGCGATCCGCTCCGCCAGCGCCTTCGCCGCCTGATCCACCTGCGCCTGCGTCCCGTACGAGGCGTCCGTGACGACGAAACTCGCCTCACCGAAGGGCGCCGACACCTCGGCCGCCGTCACCCCGAGGGCCAGCGTCGACGTACTCCCCGCCGGTGCCCGGCCCACCAGCGGCTGTTTGGCCGCCACGTCCCAGCCGCGCACCTCCACCTCGGAGACCTGCTCGGCCGACGACACCCCGGCCCGGCAGCGGATCAGATTGCTCCCCATCTCCAGCACCAGCGGGTTCTGTTCGGCCCGCGCGGAGCTGTCCGGCGCGCCACTGGCCTCGGCGGGCCTGGTGATGTGCAGCCGGCCGTCCGTGACATACGCCTGGGCGCCCGCCTCCTCCGCGAGCCCGCGTACGAACTCCCAGTCGCTGATGTTGGGTTGGGCCACATGCTCAAGCACCGGCCCGGCGACATCGACCGTCCCGGGGCGCAGCCCGGCCCGCTGTGCCACCTGCGCGCAGATGTCGGCGAGCGTCATGTTCTGATACCCGGCGACGCGGCGGCCACGGAACAGCCGGTGCGACTCGTCGAGCCCGCGCACCACCGTGAACGTGCCGGTGTCGTCGATCTCGACCTCCAGGGCGGTCACCACACCGGTCAGCAGCGGTGTCGCGGAGGGGCCCCCGCCCGCGTGCGCCAGCAGCCGGGCCTCGCCGCCGATCTTGAGGCCGGTCTGTTCCAGCAGCCCCCGGCCCGGATCGCGGAAGCGCAGAACGAAGAGGTCCGGCAGCGTGCGGCTGTCGTCCACGTACCCCTCGACCAGTGTGTTGGCGAGGGCAGGTGGCAGGGGACTGCCACCGAACTCGACCACCAGCGCCTTGGCGACACTCTGCTGGGCCATCCGCCCTCACCCCTGCCTCGGCAGTTCCCGCGCGCGCCCGGATTCGCGCAGCCGGTCCAGCTCGTCGAGTGCGGGCAGCAGCAACTCCTGGCCGCTGGTCAGCCGCATCGGGTCGTCGATCCCGTTCGCCTCCGCGATGACCCGCCAGGTACCCGGATCCCCGTACTCGCGGTGGGCGAGAGCCGGCAGCGAATCCCCGGCGCGCACCCGGTGCACGCGCCGCGCCGCCAGCGCACCCGACGTCGGGTTCTGTCCCGGCGTCTCCCCGCTGATCTCCTCCATGGTCACCTGGCAGAGCGCCCGGATGGGCACACCTGAGGTGGTGAACAGGGTGTACTTCGCCTGCACTTGGCTCACATAGCCGGGAAAGCCCGTCAGCCCGCCCCAGTGGAAGACCACCCACGGGGGCGAGGAACGCTGCTGCTGACGGGTCTCGTCGGTCGGCACACAGCAGGCGAACAGCTTCTCCACAGAGGTCACCACACTGCTGTCCTGCGTGTCGCTGGCGTCGAAGAACATCTCGACCGTGAGCTTGCTGGGCCCCGGCCCCTGATACTCCGGCGGCCCGGAACTCTTCGCGCCCTTGGCGGGGGTGCGCTTCCAGGACGCCGTCTTCGTCAGGCTCAACTCCTTGGGATTGAACTGGAAGTCGATACGGCCGCACGGCCCGCCGGGGGTCAGACTGCCGCCGGGCGGCGGCGTACGCAGCTCCAGATAGGCGTGCTCCAGCTTGGACCTCGGAGAGCCGGGCGCCCGGGAGGCGGCCGTACCGGATCCGGAGCTGCCGGCGGCACTGAAGGCGATGGGCCCGCTCATCGTGCTCAGCCCTCCATCACATAGCCGTGGTGGGCGATCTCGATGGTCTCGATCGCGACCTTGGGGGACTCGGGGGTGAAGGAGGGGCCGGTCCAGCGGACCGGTACGACCTCCAGCAGCCCCCACTGGGCCACCTTGCGCCCGTCGCCCGTCCTGGCCTCGATATGCGCGGTCTTACGGATGAAACCGGTCGTCATACTGGCGAACCACTTGGCGACCTTCTCCGTCTCCCGGGTCAGCGGGCGGGACAGCTTGACGTTCGAGTACTTGAGCCGGGTGGGCAACTGCCAGACGTGGCCGTTGTTGCCGCCCTCCTCGCGTGCTTCGAGCACCACTTCGCAGCCGAGACCGTCGCAGGTGTTGAACGAGCCGAGTTCGATGCCGTCGATGGTGACGACGAAGGAGACGCTGACGGCCGGATCGTCGTTGTCGGTCGGGGCCATGGCACGTACCTCTCCATGCTGGTGTTGATCAGGTCAATGCCTGGTGTTGATCAGGAATCCGGCGCGTTCGCGCTCCAGGCGCAGGTCTGCCTTGAGGAGTCTGCTCAGGGGCGCGTACAGCGCTCGTACGAGTTCATCGGTGACGGGCGGGGTGGCGGTGCCGGTGCCGGTGCCGGCGCTTGTGCCCGTGCTTGTGCCTGTGTTCGTGTCTGTACCTGTGCTTGTGTCCTGGGCCGGGGAGCCGGGTGGGACGGATTCGGGGTCGTCGGGGCTCGGTGCCGGGTCGGGGGCGTCGGCCGGCAGTGGGTCCGGTTCCGGCGCGGGTGGGGGATCGGGGATGGAGCCGGCGGCCGGGGACTCGCTGATCGTGGCCGCACGCTGGATCACGCGCGTACGGCTGAAGACCACGCTGCCATCGGCCATCCGCTGGGCCACGCCTGCGGCGACGGCTACGGAACCGGCGCCCTGGAATGTGGGGGTGGGACGCCGGGGGCTACTCGTCGCCGTACCTCTGGTCATGACGTCGCTGCCCACGGCCGCTCGGGCCACGACCGCTGGGGCCACGGCCGCATGGGCCACGGTCAACGGCCTTGCTGCGGGGGAGCGTTGGACCGATGTCGTCCTCTCGGGACGAGTGCGTTCCCACCGGACCGGCACGGCCGGCGGCTCCGGGGCTGTGCCGGTGGGGGCGGGGACAGCCGCTGGGGCCACGGGGGCGTCCGGCCCGGTGGCGAAGAGGGGGACCGCCCGCTGTGCGAGGAGCGGCGCCACCGGCCCGGACGCCGGTTCTGTCGGCCGGGGGAGTGCGGGAGGACCGGTCAGGCGCTGGATGGGGACGGGGGCCTGGACCGGGACGGGGGCGGGGACGGGTACGGGTACGGGGGCGGGGTCTGTCGGCGAAGCGGCGAGTCGTTCCGTCCCGGACTCCGGCGTGTACGGGGTGTGTTGTCGGGTGAGGGGCGGGGCCTCACCGAGCAGCGGCCCGATCGGTTCGCCCGTATCCGGCGGAGACTCGGGTGCGCTTGGATGGACCGATGGGGCAGGTGGGGCTGATGTGGCCAGTTCGTCCATCGGGCCGGAGGTGCGAGCCGCGATCTCCCGTTGTGCCGTGGGCGGCAGACCGGCCAGTGGCGCCCCCAGACCCGGCATACGCGGACGGGACGGCGGCTGTGGCGTCTCCGGCGGGACGGGCAGGGGCGCGGCATGAGACCGCTGAACGGGTCGGTGTCCGGGACCAGTTGGTGACGTACTGACAGTGGGGACGTCGTCCGGGACGGGTGTGGCGGACGGAGGCGAGATGGGCAACGCCGGCTCCACAGGCCGCTCACCCACCAGCTGACGTACGGGAAGCTCGGAGGGCGAGCCGCCGGCCGTGACCATCTCCCCCGGGGAATCGCTCCGTTGCGGCGGAACAGCTTGGGGCTGTACCTGTACGCGCCCCGTCGCCCCCGGCCAGGTGGCGACCACGTCGCCTTCCGCCCGCCGCGTCCGCGTGCCCTCGGCCTGTCGGCTCACCGTTGGCGTCGTCGGACCAGTGGAGGCGACGAGCCCGTGCACCAGCCCCGAGGGTGCCTGTGGGCTGACCAGATGGCCCAGCGGGGTACTGAGCGTGACGTCCTGCCAGGTGCCGAGAGATCCCCGGAATCCGTCCGGGTCCGTGACCAGGTCAGGCGTTGTCAACGTACGTTGCACAGGCGGAAGTTCGAGGCGGCCGACCGCCCGGTGTCCTGTCCCGGCCGGTGCGTCGGCGTCCGCCGCGGCCGTACCCGCGCCCGCCGCGGCCCGGTCCCCACGCAGCCAGGACAGCAGTCCCATGGTCTCGTTCCTCCCTCGCGTTTCCGGTCCCGCTGGACGCTTCCGTTACTCCTGGCCGGTGAGCCGGGCGATCTGTGCGATATATCCGCGCCGCTCGGGATGCTCCAGGTCGAGCAGTTCGTCGCGCGGCCAGTGGAAGTGATAGGCGAGGTACGCGACCTCCTCGTACAGCAGGTCGGCCGCGTACGTCACGATTCCCCCGGGCGACCACCTCCGGCGAGGTCCACGGCGAAGTTCTCCTGGCAGGAAGGGCAGGTCACTGCGGCGCGGGTGTGACCCTCGGCGTTGATCCGACGGTAGAAGTCCTGGAGGAAGGCGAGGTCCGAGGCGAACAGGTCCTCGATGACGCCTGGATGGATGTCGTCGACAGTGCCGATCCGGCTGACCACGCGGGCGATCAGGACTACCGACAGATAGGCGGCGTTCTCCCGTACGCGGTCGTCCCGGAGCGGGATCAACTCGTCGCGGGCGGTGGCCAGTCGCATCACGCCACCGCGGTGGACGGTGCCGGCGTCGTCCACGTACCCGCGCGGCAGCTCAAAGGGGAACTCGGTCCGTAGCGATTCGCGGGACTCGCGGAGCTCCCGGGACTCGCGGGACTCCCCGGCGGAAGTGCGTTCGTCGTCGCTTCCCCCACCCCGCGCGGAGGCGGACAGCACCCGCCGCATCAGTCGACTTCCATGCTCTCGTAGGTGATCGCCAGCTTCTCCGTGAGCACGGAGGTGTCACCCGCCTTCAGTGTCCCGATCTCCAGGGACTTCGGCCAGGCGTTGATCAGCTTGTAGCGCTTGATCGCGATGCCCTCGTAGTCGTAGACGATGATCGCACCGTTGCGCCGGGCGTCCGACATCCGGCCGAACCGGGAGTCCTTGACCCACTGCTCGAAACTGTTGTCCTCGGTGAGTCCGCGGCTGACGGTGACCTCACCCGCTTTGGGCCGTCCCGGGAGCTTTTTGATGGCATATTTGCCGTCGGCGGTGTTCTGCTTCAGCTCGATGACATCCTGCTCCATCTTCAGACCACTCACCTCGGTGATCTGTTTGATGACGACGCTGTCGAATTCCAGACCGAAGGAATGCCCGACGGAACTGTCGAGATCGGGAAGTGGCACTACCAGCCTCCTCTACGCTAATTGTCAGTTCGTCGATCGGCGATGGTCGATCCTCAATCCTCGAACGCTGAAGGCCGAAGACCGAAGACCGAAGGTCATTCCTCGACGGCGCCGGATCCACCGGTCAGCTGGGACAGCCGGAACACCACGAACTCCGCGGGCTTCACCGGAGCCACCCCGATCTCGCAGATGACCTGCCCCGCGTCGATGCTCTCGGGCGGGTTCGTCTCACGGTCGCACTTCACGTAGAAGGCCTCCTCGGGCGTGAGCCCGAACAGCGCGCCTCTGCGCCACTCATTGACCAGAAACGCCGATACCGTACGGCGGATACGGGCCCACAGCGCGTCGTCGTTCGGCTCGAACACCACCCATTGCGTTCCGGTCAGAATCGACTCCTCCAAGTAATTGAAGAGTCGGCGTACATTCAGGTAGCGCCAGTCGTGGTCCGACGCCAGTGTTCGCGCGCCCCAGACACGGATACCGCGACCCGGGAAGGCGCGGATGCAGTTCAGACCGATCGGGTTGAGCAGATCGTGTTCGCCCTTGGTCAACTGCGTCTGCAAGGCGACCGCTCCGCGTACGACCTCGTTCGCCGGAGCCTTGTGCACCCCGCGAGAGGCGTCGTTCCGTGCCCATACGCCGGCGATGTGACCGCTCGGCGGTACGAAGGTATTGCGGCCGGTCGCCGGGTCGAACACCTTGATCCACGGGTAGTAGAGCGTCGCGAACTTGGAATCGAAGCCTGTCGTCTCCGTCCGCCAGCCCTTGATCTGCTGCGGGCTCAGGGCGGGGGGCGCGTCCAGGATCGCGATGCGGTCACCCATCAGCTCGCAGTGGCTGATCAGGGCCTGCTGGACCGAGATCACCGACTCCCGGTCCAGTACTCCGCGCTCGAAGGCGCTCATGAGGTCCGGTACGGCGACCATGGTGACCTCGTCGATGGCCTCCAGCCCGCCGAGGCCGGTGCGCTGGTCCGGGTCCCCCACATACTCGTCCGCGGACAACGGCCCGGTCGCGGTCTCCGCGTCGTCCGCCGGCCGGAGTGTCACGGTCTGCGCCTCGGGTCTGCCCGGCGCGGGCCCGCGCCCCGGCTCGCGTACCTCGATCAGCTGAGACCGGGCCTTCACCTGCGAGGCGACATTGTCCTTGCTGCGCTTGGACGACACCGCCGGGTAGGTCTCCACGACCTTGCCGTCCCGGGCCACCACCAGACTGAACACGTCCTGCGGCGGATCCTCGCCCTCAGGATCGGCCACGGTCACAGTGATCTCACCGGTCACACCGGGCAACGCCCGTACGGTGTACGGCCCGAGGCGCGCCTCCGCGCCGGAGGTGAGCTCCCCGGACGGGCCACCGTCCGCCTCGGCTCCACCGATTCGAATCACGTAACAGGTCCCGCCGCCATTGGCGAAGAATCCATAGACGGACGAGGCGAGATAGGTGCCCTCGACGAATTCGCCGAACCGGCTCACGAATTGCGACCAGTTGGTGATCAGCGTCGGTTCGTTGAGCGGCCCGCGCCGGGCGAAGCCGACAAAGGCGGCGACGGACGTACCCACGCCTTCGATCGGCCGTGAGCCGGACTGGACCTCTTCGACGTACACGCCCGGGGACAGATACGACGGCATGCGACTCTCCTTGACCGGGAACGTGGGCGCCATGACCGTGGATCGCGATTGATCAGAAACGCGGTTGATCGAGAACGTGGTGGATCGGGAACGTGGTGGATCGGGAACGTGGTTGATCAGAAACGCGGTAGATCAGAAACGCGGTTGATCAGGGAACGTGGGCGATTCTCGCCGTGGGCGAGATCATCCGGAACGGGCATTCGGCCGCCGCGTCGTACCGAGGCGACTGCCCGAAAAGGCAGAGTCGCCGGGACAGGTGATCGGGCAACGCATCCTGCCCCCGGCACTGTCCCGCATGCGCTGCCGGGCGTACCGTACGCGCCCACACCCTGGCTGGTATGTCGGGGACCCGCGACCGGGAGCGGCGGTGAAGGCCGCTCCGGACAAGAGCTCTGCGGCTGCCGTACGCGCGGACGCGCCCCGGTCCTCGGCCCCCGCGAGGGAGCCGGCCACCTCCCCCGACGTATCGACGGCATCCGCCCCCGGACCGCGGCTGAACGCCCGTAGCCTCCAGCGCCTCCAGGGCAGGGCGGGCAACGCGGCGGTGTCGCGGCTTGTCGCGCAGCGGTACGCCGAGGTGGTGAAGCCCCCGCCGGCGCAGGCGCCCGGCTTCCGCGAGGTCCAGCAGGACATCGCCGCGAAGAAGCAGCGGATCAAGCAGCACAAGCCGGCGGCGGGCGAGTCTAAGTCGGCGCAGGACGCGGCCGTCGCTCCACCTGACGACAAGCAGGCGCAGGGCAAGGCGGCCAACGCCGAGAAGATGAACGAGGCCAAGCCCGGGGAGTTCGACAAGAACGCGTTCGTCGGCGCGGTCAACGAGGCGATCGCCGCCCAGGCGCCGAAGAACCTCGACGAGGCAGACGGATTCGCCGACTCCGGCAAGGCCGACAACATCAAGGACTCGATCGACGGCAAGGTCAAGGACGGCAAGAAGTCGTCGGCCGAGGACATCGAGAGCGCGACGACGGCCGCCCCGGACACCTCGCGGGCCAAGGAGAAGCAAGTCACCCCGATGGGCCCGGACCAGCCTCCGGGCAACCCGGGCGCACCCAGCGCGGCGGACGCTGTGCCGGCCAAACAGCCGGACAAGGTCCTGGACTTCTCCGAGGGCAATCAGCGGGTAGACCAGCAGATGGCGGATGCCGAGGTCACCGAGGAGCAGTTGGCCAAGGGCAACGAGCCGCGGTTCGACGCGGCGCTGTCGGAGAAGAAGAAGGGCGAGCAGCACACCGCCGTCGCCCCCGCCAAGGGCCGCGCGGCCGAGGCCAAGCAACTGTCAGCGGCGAAGGCCGGCGCCGCCGCGTCCGGCGCGGCGGCCATGAGCGCGATGACCGCCGACCGCGCCGCCGCGGGCAAGGCGGTCGACGGCGGTAAGGGCGAGACGAAGTCGGCGGACGAGAAGAAGCGTGAGCAGGTCACCGCCAAGCTCCAGAAGGTCTTCGACGCCACGCAGAAGGATGTCGAGAAGATCCTCGGCGACCTGGACGGAAAGGTCGACAAGCAGTTCACCGAGGGCGAGAAACGGGCCCGCGACGACTTCACCGCCGATCACAAGCGCCGGATGAAGCGGTACAAGGACAAGCGTTACTCGGGGTTCACGGGCAAGGGCCGTTGGATCAGGGACAAGTTCAAAGGACTGCCGCAAGAAGGCCTGGACATCTTCAAGAAGTCCCGGGAGCTCTATGTCACCAAGATGCGGGCGGTCATTTCGTCCATCGCCGACACCATCGGCACCGAGTTGGGCCGGGCCAAGACCCGTATCGCCACGGGCCGGGCGGAGTTGAAGGCGGAGGTCGACAGACTCCCGGCGGATCTGAAGAAGTTCGGCGAGGAGGCGGCGGCGGACTTCGCCGGCAAGTTCGACGACCTGGAATCCGAGGTCAACGACAAGTCCGCACAACTGGTCCAGAACCTCGCCCAGAAGTACACCGAGGCTCTCAACTCGGTGGACGAGGAGATCAAGAAACTGGAAGAAGAGAACAAGGGGCTGATAGCGAAGGTCGTGGACGCCGTGGCAGGCGTCATCCAGACCATCATGGAGCTGAAGAACCTCCTGATGGGCATCCTCGCCAAGGCCGCCGGCGCCATCGGAAAGATCATCAAGGACCCGATCGGCTTCCTCAAGAACCTGGTCTCCGGGGTCGGCGCGGGCCTGAATCTCTTCATCGGAAACATCGCCACCCATCTCCAAAAAGGCCTGGTCTCCTGGCTCCTGGGCACAGCGGTGAGCACGGGCCTCGAAATCCCCGCCCGCTTCGACCTCAAGGGAATCATCCAGCTCATCGCCTCGCTATTGGGCCTGACCTGGGACAACATCCGAGCCCGCGTCACGCGCAAGGGCGTCCCCGACGAAGCGATGACCAAGGCCGAACAATCCGTCCCCGTAGCCCAGGCCCTGGCCCGAGAAGGCCCGGCCGGCGCCGCCCAGGAGATCACCGCCGAGACAGGCGATCTCAAGTCGACCATCCTGGACGACCTCAAGTCCTATCTGATCCCGACCGTCCTCATAGCGGGCATCACCTGGATTCTTTCCCTCCTCAATCCCGCCTCGGCGTTCGTACGGGCGGTCAAGGGGATCATCGACATCGTCACGTTCATCGTGACCCAGGGCGCCCAGATAGTCGAATTCGTCAATTCGGTCCTGGACGCGGTAGTGGCCATAGCCAACGGCGCCGCGGCTGCCGTCCCCAAAACAGTGGAAACCGCCCTGGCGGCCAGTATCCCCCTCCTGATCGGTTTCCTCGCCTCACTCCTGGGAATCGGCGGCCTGGCCAACAGAGTCAGACAGGCCTTCCAAAAGGTCTCCCGCCCGGTCAACCGAGCCATCGACAAAATAGTCGACAAAATCGCCAAAGCCGCCAAGAAGTTCCGGGTCAAACTCGAAAAGAGGAGGCCCGGCCACGGCAGCGCAGAGGAGAAACGTAAGCGACTCGACAGAGGTATGGAAGCAGCCGTTGCCGCGCTCAATAGGTACAGTAATAGCCCGGTGACGTCGGGCGTGCTGCGTCCGGTTCTCTCTGTGATTCGAGCCAGGTATCGGTTGAAGGAACTCACTCCCGTGCCGGACGGCGACACGTGGTCGGTGAGAGGGAAAGTGAATCCGGTAGATCTGAGGAAAAGCTCCGCACCAACTCCCCGGCGAGGGAGTGGCAGCTCGTCGTCCGAAGAGCAACGCAAACGCATGGTTGCGGCCAACCTCCCGTTCTTCGGTGCTGAAATCATCATCAATCCTGCCCATAAGTGGTGGTGGGTGAGGCAGCTCAATAAGCCGAAACTGTGGGAGGAGGATGTTCTCAATCAGACGAAGGGGGCTGCTCGGGAGTATCTGCGATCGCCGGGCACGGTGCAAAGTGTCTACTCGTCATACTTTAAAGGTAAGGGGACGTATCCAGACAAGAGGCATGCTTATGAGGGAAGGGTCTTCAAGAGGAGTCCGATCCGTAGTGAGCTTATTGAGGCGCTAGGTAATAGTGCAACGGTTGAGCACATTCGAAACAAGGGTCTTGAGAAAGTTCAGGAAGGAAGTGAGAATCGAGGTCTCCTTGAGGAGATGAACTTCCTGCCGGAGATCGAACCGTACGGGATTTTCAAACCTTTCCCCGAAGGTGACAAAGATCCTGACCCGGATCTGGTGGAAGCGGTCAACGGGGCGAGGCGAGGTGATCTTCATCCGGTCTTGGCATTCCTGCACGACATGGTGGAGTTCGGCCAAGTCGGGAAAATTTCATGGAGGAGGCTGAACGAAATATGGAACTCCGATGGAGATTCGGCGTCCTGGTTCAAGGACCGTTTCCGCGGCATCGACGAGGGGAAGCATGAGTGGATTCCGACGAACTATGTTCGAGCCACTCTCCAGACGGCGATAGATGAGAAGCGTAGAACAGGCCTGACGCAAGGGCTGGATTGGGTGACTCTGCAGCATAATCTTCGATCTCGTACGAGTATGGTGCTATGGCGGATACTCGACAGCGAGGGAAAGGAGGTCGCCCCAGGAGGGCACGTCGGATCATTTTATGAGGCTTATAAGAACAAGGAAGGGAAGACGCGTTACAAGTCGGTCATGACGAATGGTACACATGCATTCCATGAGAAGCTGCGAGAGATATTCAACGAAAAGAAAGGGCTCGGCGCGAAAGGTTTCGTATCCGCGCTGAGGGGAATGCTCGGCGGGGAAAATGGCCTGGTGTGGGATGGCGACATATCGGGCATGCCTGCGGCGATTCGAATTCAGGAGATTGGTGCCCTCTATCGCACGCCGGGAGGTGAGATGGCGGAGGGGATGACCGTCGAGGGGTTATCCATCCAGCAGCGTTCCAATTTTACACAGATTGAACTTGATTTCGACCGGGCGCACGACAGTCTACGGGGTGGGTGAATGTCACTTCATGTTGATCGGGCGATTGAGGAAGCGATTTCACGTCAACTGGGAGGGGACGGAAACTGGTCGACCGAGCAGCTTGAGTCCCTGACCGTTCTTCATGTCTCCCATGCCCGAGAACTGGAAGGATTGCTTCTCTGCCCTAATCTTGAGGGGCTGATCCTGGTGGGCTGCGAACTGACTTCCCTGAGGGCGCTTCCTCTTCTTGAATCACTGGTCTCGCTTACCGTGGAGGACAGTTCTCTTGTTGATTTGAGCGGGATTGAATCCTTCGAGCTCTACACGCTGAGGGTAGCGAGGAATTTTATAAGGGAACTCGCCCCGCTATTGAATCAAGCCCGCCTGAAGCGGGCGGACTTGAGGGGTAATCCGCTGTCGGAGCAGGCGTATACGGTGGCGATTCCAAAGCTGCTCTCGCGAGGAGTAGACATTACTTCGTCGGCGGCGCGCGAGTGGCATCTCACGCGCCGCCTTCATGATTCTGGTCTACCGTTTTCATTCTATCGTGCGACAGACGGTTATCGTCTCAGTCGCCCCGGTCTGTCTCTTACTGAAAGACCCGAGGCGGATCACCCCATCGTAGAGCCTGATGAATTAGAGAGGCTTCTCGCAAACTCATTGGGTGCGGTGGAAGATTTATTCGACCGTGGCGACTTGAGTTGGCCGTAGTCATGGCGAGTTACTAATGCCGTCCGCGCCGACGAGCTCGCCCGGCATCCAACACCAGCAGCTGTTCACCGCCTTGGCCGTCCAACCCGTTCACGACTCAGCCCACCGATTCGCTGCTCCTGCTGGCGGCGGCGTCACCAGGCCCCAGCCCGCGCCGGCCATTACCAACGGCAAGCGACCCGACAACCATGAAGCTCAGCATTCATGGTGAAGCATGAGGCCAACCCCATCTGGCTCACGCATCGAAATCGTGATCCCCGTACTCGACGTAGCCCCGGTCCATCAGCTCGATCGCCGACTCGTCCCCGTTGAGGTCATCAAGGTCATCGACGCGGACGTCGCCAAGCATGACGTAGTCGCCGTACTGCGCGATCTCACCCACAAGCGGCGGGACGAGGACACTGTCCCAGTCCACAGTGACCTCGATCCTGCCATTGAAGGAGCCATCGAACATCCCGTCGGCAAGCACCATCCTCACCTTCGCCGGATCATCCGCGCCGACGGCGTAGCCGATCGGCTTGCCCGATCCGTGGAAGGTGATGTCCGGGTAGCCATCGACCCGGATCGTGACGAACCGGTGAAGGTCAATCGAACGCACTCTTTCACCCCGCTGATACACATCCAGGGCCAGATCAGCACCACTGCCGTAGTCGAACAGCAGCCATATGTTGACGGACTCGTCGAGTTCGGAGTCCAGAGCGTTCTTGGCTTCGTCGAGGCTGCCGCAGATGTGGTGCGCGTCCTTCCTGGCCCCGCCGGGAGACACGCCAAACCTTAAGTCGTAGAAACTCTTGGGCATCATGCCCGGAACTCTACTCGGGGGGACCGACAACCGGCTTCCGCCACAGGATCAGCACCGCGGCGGCAGCTCCCGCAACTGCCACTACCCATGCCACGCAGCCCCAACGACCAGCCAGATCATCATCTACGGCTGGAGTATTAGGGACGCCGAGGTCGCCGCGCGACAACCGCAGTGGGCCGACTTGCCGCCGTTCCTTCTCGTGTACGCGAGGAACGGGAACCGATACTGACCGATTCCGAACGGGTCACCCTGCGGTCGACACCACACTCTGGAGCGACGACGTGTGGGTCGTCGACTCCACACCGGTGGGGTGCGGCCCCCTCACAGGCCGGCGTCGTCCTCGCGATGCGCGGGGTCTGGGCTGCACAGCCAGCCGTTGATGGCGAAGCGGCTGTCCGCGTGCCGCTCGCTCGGGCAGTTGACCGGGCGCACCTCGTGCCAGGCGGTCGGTCGGAAGAACACGATGCTGTTGTGCTCCGGCGGCCAGTCCCGCCAAGTGCGGTCCTCCCACTTCCCCGTTGTCTCGGTGTGGAGCGGCAGGGCGGCATCGAACACACGCAGCTCGCCCCCGTCGAAAGGCCGGGGGGTGCGATGCAGGTAGTACACGAACGTGAGCAGTCGCCGGGGGGCGAATCGAGCGGCGGTGTCCTGGTGCGCCCGGTAGAAGTCGCCGTCGTTGTGCGCGTTGAGGGTGTAGTCGGGTTCGGTGTTCCGGCAGGAGACTCCGAGAGTGTGCTCGACCGGCTCCAGTACCTCATCGATGGCCGCCATCAACTCCGGTACGGGGAAGTCCTGGCGGGACCGGGATCGGCGAATGTCGGGGACCAGTTCCCGGTCACGGATCAGGGAGGGCTTCAACGTGTCTTCGGTGGAGGCGATGGCGCGCTCCAGTAAGGCGTCGGCCGTCCGCTCACTGAGGAACTGAGTGATGCGACAGACCGTCACGGGAAGCCGCCAGACCGCGTCCGTACACACCGGCGACGGCTGATCCACCGTCTCGGACGGTCCCGTCACGGTGTCGTGTTGTGTCATGGTGTTCTGCCTTCTGGATCGCGATGAGTGTTCCGCGGGGATCGACAGGGGCTGACCCCTGTCCGCGCGCACCTACGACGCGGGCTCGGGCTCGGCCTGGGGCTCGTTCACGCTCGCGGCTTCTCGCAGCCGATCCACTTCGGCCGTGAGTTCTTCCACGCGGCGGTGCAAGGCCTGGACGCACACCAGGGCGACGCCGAGGCCGTCGACCACAGGGATCTTGGTGTCGTCCTGGTTGAAGCCGAAGGCGGCGTGCCAGTCCTGGGCCATCGGCCCGAGGTGACGTACGTCTTCGGGCTCCCAGAGGTAGCGCCAGGTACTGATGGGCAGCGCGGCCACGGTCTCCAGGACCTCGTAGCCGTTGACCGCTCCGGCCGGTGCCACAGCGTCGCTCTCCCGCGCGCCGCCCGAACGGAGGGCCGGGGCGCCGTGGTCGGCCGCCCGGCACCGCCGACGGAAGAACCACATCTCTACCGGCTCCAGTCGACCGGGACCACGTCCTGTTTGAGTCCGCGGTCACTGCAGACGGAGCACGGGCCGGCCGGGACACCAGGGCCTTGGTCGATGCCGATGGTGATCGCTCCGTGGGCTCCGGCCGGGGCGTGGACGCCGTCGCCGATCATCGAGGCTTCGTAGCCGCCCAGCAGCTCCTGGAGGGTTCCGGGGCCCAGATTCTCCGGGGCGGTGATCGCGGCGATGCCGTCGTAGTCGGTGTAGGACGCCCCCAGTGTCCGGCCGCCGATGGTGGCGAACACGATCCGCGCACCGCGGATGGGCTCCCCGGTCACCGCGTCGACCGCCATCGCGTGGATGTTCTCCAGCTGCATCTGCGTGACATTCAGGGAGGCTTGGCTGGCGGTGAGCCTGGTCGGCTTCAGGGAGCAGTCCTCCGCCCCGCCGCATGACGGCGCCGCTGTGTCGGCCGCGGACGCGGGGGCACCGCTTCCCACCCCGAGCGCCGCCAACGCCACCGCCATTGCCGAGACAGCCATACGCCCCGAAGACCTCATGTCCACTCCTCTTCCGGCGACGGACGCCGTCTCATCCGGACGGCACAGCAGACTGTAGGGGCGCACGGTCAGCCCTACCGCGCCGAGCCACACGATGCCTTCTATCGAGTGAACTGCCCTCATAGAAAGGTGACTTGACTCGACATCAGCAGTTGAGCAGATCCAGGTAGGGGCCGAATTCCGAGGCCAGGGTCAGGCGGCCCAGTTTCTGGTACTCGCGTTGGATCGCGTGGATCAGGGTCGGCATCGTCACCGGGGTGCCCGAGGCCGCCGAGAGATAGGCCGCCGTTACCGCCACCGAGCGGATGTTGCCACCCGCCAGTTCGAACGACTCGGCGCAGAAGGGGAGGTCGAGGTCGGAGGCGCGGGGGAGTGTGGGGCCCAGACAGCGTTCCCAGAGGAGCAGGCGTTGGGGCGGGTCCGGGACGGGGAAGTCGATGACCAGATCGAGGCGGCGGGTGAAGGCGTCGTCGAGGTTGGCACGGAGATTGGTGGCGAGGATGGCGAGGCCGTCGAAGGACTCCATGCGTTGCAGCAGGTACGCGCTCTCGACGTTGGCGTAGCGGTCGTGGGCGTCCTTGACCTCTGAGCGTTTGCCGAAGATCGCGTCCGCCTCGTCGAAGAGCAGGACGCCATTCACGCCGGCCGCTTCGGAGAAGATGCGTTCGAGGTTCTTCTCGGTCTCGCCGACGTACTTGTCGATGACCGTCGCCAGATCGACCGTGTAGAGGTCGAGCCCCAGATCCGCCGCGATCACCTCCGCGGACATCGTCTTTCCGGTGCCGGAGTCGCCCGCGAAGAGGGCCGATACGCCCCGGCCCCTGCCGCCGCCCGGGCGCATTCCCCACTCGCCGAGCACCTGGTCGCGATAGCGGGCGCGGGCGGTGAGTTCGCGCAGCTGGGCGTGAGTGTCAGAGGGGAGTACCAGGTCGTTCCAGGTCACGGCGGGTTCGATACGGCGGGCCAGCCGGTCGAGGCCCGCCGCGTTCTGGGCGCGGGCACCCCGGCGGATGTGGTCAGGGCCGAGGGCGCCACCGTCCAGCCGGGCCGTCTGGGCCGCGCTGCGGGCCGCGCCCTCGATCTGGTCCGGGGTGAGGAGGAACGGGGAGAGCAGAACGCCGACGTCCAGATCGGCCGGGACCGGCTCGGCGTAGGCATCGCGCCAGAGGGCGGCCCGTACCGCCGGTTCCACCCGAGGGGCGTGCAGCAGCAGTGGCGGGCGCGTCGACCAGGCCGCGTCCCAGGGGGAGCGGCCCACCAGGACCGTCGGCAGCGGGGTGTCGGTGAGGAGCCGGAGAGTCCCCGGATGGTCGCGCGACAGCGCGTCCAGCGGCGCGCAGACCAGCCCCGCCCCCGTCAGCCGGCCCTCCCGTACCAGCGCCCGCACCGCCTCGACGGGCGTCGGATCCTCGGCCAGCCGGGACAGATCCAGGCCCAGTACGCCGCGCCCGGCGAAGCTCAGCGCCGTGGCGGCCAGCGCCGTACCCGCGCCGCCCTGTTCCTCGCGGAGATACGCCAGATGGACACCGGAACCGAGGGTACGGGCGAGCGGCCCGGGATCGCCCACACCTGGTACGGCGTGCCATGGCGCCAGCAGACCGGTCAGCCGGGGATCGGGGCCGTCGTCGCCGAGGAGGTGCGCCGTGACGCGGTCGGGAACCCGTAACGCGCGCCCCAGGAACGGCCGGTCCGCCTCTTCCACCAGCAGCAGCCCGCCGGCACGCAGCGGTGCCCGGGGGCCGAGCCGGGCGCGGGCGTCGGCGTCCGCCGGGGAGAGGCCGCAGAGACCGAGGGCGAGTCCGGTGGACGGGCGGCGGCGGGTGACATCGTCGTTGAGGTAGCCGTAGAACGCCTCGAACCGGTCGTCGAGATCCGGCAGGAGCGCGATGAGCAGAATCTCGATATCCAGCGGAGTGAGACCGAACTCCCTTTCCAGCGTGGTGAGTCGGGACCGTGGTCGGCGTGTGGCGGAGGCGCTGTCCTCGTCAGGTGTATCGGTCTCGTCCGGCGCGGGGAACCTACGGCCCTCGTCCAGCAGCCGCGTGATCGTCTCCTCGGTCAGATACAGCCCCCGGAACGCGTCGTCCGGATGCGGGTCCGTGAGCCGGCGCGCCTCGACCGCCCGGCGTACGCGCCGCTCGACACGTACGGCGCAGCTCAGGAGATGACGGAGGTCTTGGCCGCCCCCGTCGGAATCGGGCCGCTCCCCGTCGTACCGTTCGCACTCAGGCATCGCCCCGGTTCTCCGTAATCCGCAGGGACAGCCCGGGGCGCCGCCCCGCTTCGCGCTCGCCCCGACTGCCGCCCTCGTCCGTCGGATCTCCGCCCCGATCGGCAGCGGCTCCGTACAGCGGAAGCGCCCCACGGCCCGGCATCGCTCTGGCGGGCCGTCGCGCACGCTCCTCCCGCGCGCGGTCACTCGCGCGGTCACTCGCGCGGTCACCGAAGTGGACGCGCATCCCCTCGTCACCCACCGGCGGACCCACGGCATAGGTCGGTGACGCTGTGACCGGCACACTGATCACCAGGTCCAGCGACGGCTTCAGTTCGCCGCCGAGCGCGCTCCACACGTCCGCGAAGGAGCGGTCCTCCGGCGGTGGCAGCGCGATGGTCATGGGTACGGCCACCCCGATGTCCTGGAGCGTTCCCGTCAGCCGCTCGGGAGGCAGCGCCTCGTACCGCAGCAGACAGGCCAACAGCGAGGACAACAGCCGGTGTTCGTCCTCCGGCCGCTTCGTCCAAGCGGTGATCAGATACGAGAGCTTGAAGAAGCGCGGCGGCCGGCGGCGGGCGACGACCGTGCCCTGTTCGTCGTACTCGTTGTGCAGCCCGCGTTCGCGCCGCCGCATGTCCTCGCGGATGTCGTAGAGATACACATTCACCGTGGGCGCGTTGACTTTGGCGGCCCAGTCGCGGGTCGGTGCGTCGAACACCACCGCGATCTGGGCGCCTTCGAGGACTTCGGCCCTGAGCAGCGCGCGCAGCGCGTCGTCCACCTCATGGATCACGACGACCCCGCCCCCGTCATCCGGTCCGTTCCCATCCGGTCCGTTCTCATCCGCGCCCCGCGAAATCCGGTGGCTGGAGCTTGCGTTGGACCACCAGGACTGGCTTCGTCAGCCGGTCGAGACCGGTGACGTCCGCCCGGAGATCGCGTGGCCCGAGCCGGTCCCTGCGTAGTACCGGCACCTGCGTCTCGAACGTACCGTCACGCCCCACCGTCACCGGCGATCCGTTGGCGGTGATGCCCGCGCTCCAGCTCAGCCGTACGTTCGAGCCCGGCGGGAAGTCCGTCCCACGTGCCAGCACCACCTGCCCCGGTGTCGCGACCTGCGGGGTGACGGCCAGCTTCGGCTGGAGGACGCGGAGCGCGCCCCGGTCGGTGTTGTTGGCGGGCCTGCGATCGGGCAGTGTGGCGACGGCGGTCGCGTGGACGTCTCCGCTGATCGCTGTCCGGTACGTCCCTGTCTGGGTGACCTCGACCCGGCCGCCCGCCGGGATGGTGCACGGCGCGGTCGGGGTGCAGCGCGACAGCCCGGCCAGCGTACGTCTGCCCGCGTCCGGCGTCCTCGGCCAGGCGGAGGTGACGATGACACCGGTCGCCGTGTCCGGACCGGCGTTGGTGAGGAGGAAGCGGGCACGGGCGGTACGGCCCGTGTACGTGCGCGACGGGGTGATCTGTACGTCCACGGTGACATCGGCCGTCGGAGGCACCGGGGGAGCGGGCGGGGCGGGAGGAACAGGCGGAACGGGCGGGACAGGCGGCAGCTCCAGCACCTCCACCGTGGCCGTGTCGGTGCCGGTGTTTCCGTTCGAGTCGGTGGCCGAGCAGGTGACCAGGGTGCGGCCGACCGGGAAGAGCGAGCCCGACTCCGGGGTACAACGTACGGGCAGGCGCCCGTCGTTGGCGTCCACGGCGGTCACGGTCAGCTCGACGCGCGCGCCGTCCGGGTCCCTGGTCGTCACCGTACGGTCGTCCACGACGACCACGGGCGCGTCGACATCGTTGACGTCGATGGTGATCGTCTGCGTCAGCTCGGGGTCGGCCGCCGCATTCGGGCCGACGGCATCCGAACCGGGCGGGCTGGTGCCCACCAGAAACTGGACCGTGCAGGTCAGCCTCCGCCCCTGCGGAGCGTCCTCGGCGACCGTGATCGTCTCGTCGAAGGCGGCGGCATCGCCGCTGGTGACGGTGCGGGTGGGCGGGGCGAGCGTCACCGTCAGGGCGGGATCGCAGTTGTCTAACTGGTGGCCGACCTGGGTGGGCAGGTTGGCGAGGCCGTCGGCGATCGACTGTGCGACCGCGTCCGCATCGACACCGGAGATCAGATGGCCTTCGGTGGCCTCGATGACCTTGTCGGCCTGGCCCGGCTCGTGCAGCGGATCCTCGATCTGGCCGGGGACACCGGCGTCCCCGTTGCCGTTGAGTCCGTCACCGAGCACGGTGGCGATATCCACGCCCAGTACCCGGATTCCCCGGGACTGGAGTGCGTAGATCGTGTCGGTCAGGGAGTGCCCCATGCTCGGGTCGTGGCTGGAGGCGTCGCCGACCAGGACGACCACGGGGCTCGCGTCCGTACGGAACTCGGTCTGGCCACCGCTGCCGTTGGCGATCTGCCACAGCGCGTTGATCCAGTCCTCGGAGGGACCCCTGCTGCCCTGGCCACGTTCGACCGTGAGGGCGTTCACCCCCTCCTGCACCTTGCCGAGGTCGTCCGTGAGCGGCTGGAGCACGGTATAGGTCCGGGCGCCGTCGATCTGCTGGTCGCCGAACGTGGCCACGGCGAAGCGCGAGTCGGGCTGCTCCTCGGTCACTCTCTCGGTGATCACGGGAAGGTTCTGCTGGATCTGCTCGATGGACGGTTCCATGCTCAGGGTGCCGTCGACCAGCAGCACGATGTCGGGCTTCGGAGGGATGGCCGGCGTACGGACCAGCTTGTCCACGGAGATGGACTCGCCCGGGTCCAGCCGCTCCGTCACCACGGCGGGTGTGACCGGCGGCTCGGGTACGGGGACGGCCGCGCGCGGTTCGGCGGCCGAGCTGGGCAGGCCGCACATGACCAGCAGCAGGAGGGCGAAGGGCAGTACGCGCAGGGCACTGCCGCCGCGCCGTGGCTGTTTCCGTACTGACCTTCGGAACCGCTGTCGTGGCTGTTTCCGTACTGACCTTCCGAACCGCTGTCGTGACTGTTTCCGTGCCGACCACCGGAACCGCTGAGACCGCCGCACGGAACCCTCCCCAGATCGGCGCACCGGCATCCACCATCCCGTGCTCGCGCCCCGCGGGCAGCGGGGCGCGAGTCATTCCCACGGGAACCGAGTTCTGCCCTTTGAGGCAGCCGTGGGACGAGTTGCTGTGCTGAAAGATCAAAATCCGGCGCGGTTCGAACTATGGATCTGTTCGGCCCGTAGATCTGTTCGGTCCGTGGATCTTTTCGAACTGTGGCTCAGATCAGACCCTGGCGAAGTGCGTACGCCACCGCATGGGAGCGATTACGCAATTGAAGCCGGGTCATGACCGCGTGCAGGACGTTCTTTATCGTGCGTTCGGAGTACGCGAGCTTGGTCGCGATATCGGCGGTGTCGTATCCCTCCGCGACCAGTCGCAGTACATCGATCTCGCGGGAGGAGAGCCCGGTGAAGTGCAGGCCGCGCGGTCCGAGCACCTGGCCCTGCAGCTTTCCCACCTGCTCCAGAAGGCGTCCGAGAAGATCGGCGGGCACATGGCCCTCGCCATTCGCCACGGCGACAATGACCCGTACCAGATGATCAGGTGTCGCCTCTGAACGCCGGACCACCCCGGCGACACCGCACTCCGCCGCGCTGACCAGCTTCTGCTCGTCGATCTCGGTGGCCACCAGTACTCCGCGTGCCGTACCGCTGCGCTGGATATTGCGCAGCATCCGTAATGCCTCCTCATCTATGACATCCACGACCACCACGACTACCTGCGGGGTGAGTTCACCGTCCTCCCAACCGGTGAGTGTCACCTCCGGCCTGGTCCGCAGCTGGCTGGCCACTCCCGCTTGGGAGATCGGATCCTGTGCGCGTAAACCAACGATCGTACGGTCTGTCATGAAATTCCCCCTCCGCAAATGCGAACCGATAGCGTCATCATGGGCCGTATGGGACCTGGCAGACTGAGCCGTAGCTGCCTTACGCATCGGCAGATACTCCATTCCCACCGAGTGCGGAGGCGAAATCCGCAGCCGCCCGATGGGCACTACATCTGCCCGAAAGTGTTCCTGTCCGACCGCTGTTCCCGGTAATGCGCGGTCCTACGGTGCGACGTATGAGTCTTACGGCCAGCCTCGACGCACCGTCCGTCACCGCAGAGCCGGGCGCGCGGACGGATGTACCCCTACAGATCCTCAACTCCGGCAGTACGGTCGAGGAATACCGCTTCGAGGTGGTCGGAGCCTGCGCCGCGTGGGCGACCGTGGAACCGGCGGCTCTGTCCCTCTATCCGGGCGCCTCCGGCACCGTCGTGGTACGGCTGACGCCGCCGCGCGACCCCTCCGTGCCGGCGGGAGAGACACCGTTCGGTATCCGCGTGGTGCCGACGAGCGAGTTGAGCGAGACCGTGGTGCCCGAGGGGCGGGTGACCGTGGCGCCGTTCACCGAGGTGACCTCGGAGCTGGTGCCCCGCAGCTCCAACGGCGCTCGCCGAGGCAGCCACCAACTCGCCGTGGACAACAGGGGAAACGCGCCGGTGACCGTACGCCTCAGCGGCCGGACCGGCACCGAGCGCGCCCGTGTCCGCTTCGCCACCGCCGAGCTGCGGATACCGCCCGGACACGCGGACTTCGCGAAGCTGTGGGTACGGCCGGCCAAGCGGCTGTGGCGCGGTACGCCGATGACCCACACGTTCCAGGTCTTCGCGGCGCCCGTGCCGGCGGAGGAGGGCCAGGAGCCGTACGAACCGGTCGTACTCGACGGATCGTACGAGCAGCAGGCGATCCTGCCCGGCTGGCTGCCCCGCGCGCTCATCCTCGCGGCGGTCGTGGCGATCGCGCTGGTCGGGCTCTGGTACGCGTTGCTGCGCCCCGCGGTGAAATCGGCGGCGCGGGAGGCGATCACCCCGGAGGCGGTGGCGTCCGCCGCGGAGAAGACCGCGTCTCCGAGCAGCGGGACGGCGGACGGCGGAGCCACGGCCGGAACCGGAGGCGGGAACGCCGGGGCGACAGCCGGTGCCGAGGGAGGCGCGACCGGCGGAGCGGGACAGAACGGGACGGGTTCAGGGGCGAGTTCGGGATCCGGAACGGGCGCGGGCAGTGTGGGAGGGGCGGGCGCGCCGACCAGTGCGCGCGTCGAGGTCAGGGACGCGGTGGGCGGCGGCTCGGCCAGCGGATCCGCGTACCGGGTGCCGGCCGGCAGCACCTTCGAACTCACCGACATCGTGGTCCAGAACCCGCAGGGCGACGCCGGAACACTCGTCGTGTCCAGCCAGAGCGATCCCGTACTGCGACTGGCGCTGGAGAACTTCCGTGACTCCGACTATCACTTCGTCACCCCCATTCTGGTACCGGCGGGCGGCGAGATCACGATGACCGTCGACTGCCGGCAGGTGGGCAGGCCGGTGCAGGCGCCGAGGCCGTCGCGCTGCGCGGAGTCGCTGTTCTTGGGAGGGACGCTGCGGTCGGGCTCGGAGTGACGGGTGCGGGAGTGGGAGTGGGAGTACGGGAGTACGGGAGTACGGGAGTACGGGAGGATATCCCGGGGTGGTCAGCTGGGCGGAGCCTCTTCCTCCTCCTCGGACCCCTCCTCGGCCCGCTGGACGAAGGACCCCTGTACGTTCGCGGGCTCCTCGTCCTCGTCCTCCGTCGCCTGGCGTTGTACGGGGGCTGCGGCACCGGTCGTAACGGGTGTGGGTGCGGGGGCGGGAGCCGGGGTGGAGTCGGGCGTCGGGATGGAGTCGGGCGTCGGTGTCGGGCTCGGCTCGGAGAGCACGCGGTCGGCGTTCGCGACGGCCTCCTGTTCGAAGCGGTCGGACGGATCGCTCACGCGGATCCCGCCGGGCGCCTCGGACCCCTCCACGGGACCGTTGCGCTGCTGGACCACATGCGTCAGCTCGTGCGCCAGTGTGGTCCGGCCGCCGGGTGAGGACGGGTCGTAACTGTCGCGCTGGAAGACGACATGGTTGCCCACGGTGTAGGCGTGGGCGCCGACGCCTTTCGCGGACTCATGAGCCGCGGTGTCGGTGTGCACACGTACGTCGGAGAAGTCGGCGCCCATGCGGCTCTCCATGTCGGTACGGGTGTCGGTGTCCAGAGGCGAACCGCCGCCGGAGGAGATCACATCGTGCACGGGGGAACGGTCCTGATGGGCGCCGGGCGCGGGCTCCTCCTCGGGTGCCGCGTCCCTGCTGAGCATCGTCCCGACGGCGCTGTTTCCCACGGAGCGTTGGAGGCTGCTCAGCCCGGCCGCCCCGACGACATCGGGCCGCCCGGCGGCGGCAGCCTTGAAGAGATACGAGGTCTGCGCGGACTCTCGCGCGTCAGTGGCCGTGTCCTGTGCGGTGGATCGGAAGGCCTCATCGTGCCCGTGTTCGTGCCCGTAATCGTGCTCCGACTCGTACCCCTGGTCGTGTGCGCGCATCTCCGTCTCCCCTGACTGTGCCGCTCACCCTGCCCGGACCTCCACTGTCCACTCTCGGACCGAGCGCGGCGGACGGTCCAGCCCGGACTTCATGGGCGGGGGGCATCGCGTTCTGCCTCATGGGGCAAGGCGGGCGGCTCGGGAGGGTGGTGGCCTTGACGCCCGGCCCGGAGCCGCGAAACTCAGAGCTCAGGGGCGGCCCCCACCCGCCATCGAACGCACCGGGTAACCCCGACGCCGCCTGGCGCGTCGATGGTCGACGGTCCGTTCTGACGTGGCGGCCGTATGTCGCGCTCGCCGAACCGCGCCGTGGGCGGGCCGTACCGCTCCCGCCGTACTCCGCGGCAAACGTCTCGCCCCACCGGTATGCCCTTGCCTGCTGCTGCGCCACATGGCCCGGTAAGTAAACCCTTCGGGGGTTAGTGCTACTGATCGGGTCGGCCCATGTGGAGTGGAGGCGGTGAGTGGGGGCGCTCAAGGCCCTCTTCGCTTAACGTAGCCGTTCGGATACGTTATGTGTCGATCGGGGCCGGGCCAGGGAGACGGAGACGGATATGACCATGCCAGCGTCGCGGGTGGAGCGAGTCGGTGTGTTCTGCGGCGCCAGGCCGGGCGCCCGCCCCCAGCATTTGAGACTCGCCACCGAGTTCGGCGAGGCGCTGGCGCAGCGCGGCACGGGACTGGTCTACGGCGCGGGAGGGGTCGGCATCATGGGTGCCGTCGCCGATGCCGTGCTGGACGCGGGGGCGCCGGTGACCGGAGTGATTCCCCGCCAGCTGTACGAACGTGAGCAGCCGGACGAGTCGCGCACCGAAGTGATCGTCGTGGAGACGATGCATGAGCGCAAGGCGTTGATGTACCGCCTCGCGGTCGGTTTCGCGGTGCTCCCGGGCGGCCTCGGCACGCTCGACGAACTGCTCGAAGTGGCGACCTGGAACCAACTGGGCATCCATCACAAGCCACTTGTCCTGGTCAACCAGGGCGGATTCTTCGATCCGCTGCTGACGCTCCTGGACAATATGGTCTCCGACGGCTTCATCAGTCAGGAGGAACGCTTCGTCATCCAGGTCGCGTCCGGGGTGGAGGAGGCGCTCGACTGTCTGGTCGGCCCGGAGCCCCGGCCCGAGCGGCCGACGCCCCCGCCGGTCGCCGCCTCCCGGACCCCGGTGGCCCCCACCGCCGCGACCTGATCGAACCGGCAGGCGGAGGGCCGGGGTTGCGGTGCGGAGTGTGTGTGGACGGATCAGCCGGGGGCCCGAGAGTGGGCCGAGCGAAAGCCTAGGCGGCCTCGTCCACGCCGTCGCGGAGGGCCGCGGCCCACTCCAGCAGCAGGACCTCGTACGCCTCCGCCGGCCACGTTCCGTCGGACGAATCGGCCGCGTCGACGAGCGCGCGGATGCGCTCGTTGGCCGCGACGGCGTCGGATGACGGGGTTGCGGAAGCGGAGGAGGAGGACATGTGTCCAGCCTAGGGGGAGGGGACACCGTCCCGGTGCCGATCAGGGAGCGTCCTTGCTCACACTTCGTTCACACGCCCCCACGCTCCCCGGCCGACCGTCGGCCCCGGGCGGCCCGCCGCCGGCCCCGGTCAGCCCGCCGACTCGCCCGCGTGCGGGCTCAGCGTGTCCGTGCCGACGAGGACGAAGATCGCGATACCGAGCAGGATCCGGTAGATCACGAACGGCATGAAGCTCTTCGTGGTGATGAACTTCATAAACCAGGCGATTACGGCATATCCAACAACAAACGCCACGATTGTCGCGAAGATGGTCGGTCCCCAGGTGATATGTCCCTCGCCCGCGTCCTTCAGTTCGAACGCGCCCGAGGCGAGCACCGCGGGGATCGCGAGCAGGAACGAGTACCGCGCCGCCGCCTCACGGGTGTACCCCATCAGCAGACCACCGCTGATCGTGGCGCCCGAGCGCGAGACGCCGGGCACCAGTGCCATCGCCTGGCAGAAGCCGAAGATCAGCCCGTCCTTGACGCTCAGCTCCTTCAGCGACTTGCGCTCCCTGATCGCGCGGTGCTTGCCGCCGGTCTCGTCGCGGGCCGCCAGCCGGTCGGCGACACCGAGCACGATGCCCATCACGATCAGCGTGACGGCGATCAGCCGCAGATCACGGAACGGGCCGTTGATCTGGTCCTTCAGCGTCACGCCGAGGACGCCGATCGGGATCGAGCCGACGATTACCAGCCAGCCCATCTGGGCATCGTGATCACCGCGCATCGACTTGTTCACCAGCGAACGGCACCACGCGGAAACGATTCGGGCGATGTCCTTGCGGAAGTAGATGAGGACCGCCGCCTCCGTACCGATCTGGGTGATCGCGGTGAACGCCGCGCCCGGATCGTGCCAGCCGGCGAAGACCGCCGTCAGCCGCAGATGGGCGCTGGAGGAGATGGGGAGGAACTCGGTCAGCCCCTGGACGAGCCCGAGGACAAAAGATTCGAACCAAGACATGGGGTACTACGCCATCCAAGAGATGATCAAGCACTGGCCGGCGGAACAGCGGCGCAGTGACGGACTGAGGGCTGACGGTCGAAGCGCGGGTTCGATCATATGGATGGGTGAGTGGTCCTACTCATGCCGGCTCTTCACTGACGTGGCGCTCATGTGGCGCTGATGTGGCAATGCTGAGGTCGGTCCCGGGCTGAGTCCGGGACAGGGCAGATCATCACCGTCCGCACAGGGCGACGGCGATCACATGGTGGTGGTGGGCAGCGTAGCGTCTGTTAGATAACGGGACGGAGGTGACCCCTGGTGCCACAGGACCTAGCCCTGGCACATCCCGCGCCGTGAATGACCTACACCCGAGGCATTTCGGCGAGGGCAAGGTCACAGTGATGCGGTCTGCTCCTCGTTCGCCGGGCTGCCCTAACATCTGGGCATGACGGTGCTGCCTGACGACGGGCCTTCCCTGGCCGCAGAGTTCCCCGACGCGACCCGAGAGCAGTGGCAGAGCCTGGTGGCAGGCGTGCTGCGCAAGTCGGGTCGGGATCTCTCGGGGACGGACGCCGAGGATGCGCTCTCCACCACGCTTCAGGACGGGGTCACCACCCGTCCGCTGTACACCGCGGACAACGCGCCCGGGGACCCCGGTTATCCCGGCTTCGCGCCGTTCACCAGAGGCAGCCGCCCCGAGGGGGGCGTGGTCTCCGGATGGGACGTACGCCAGCGCCATTCGCTTCCCGATCCCGTACGCGCCAACGAAGCCGTGCTCTCCGACCTGGAGAACGGGGTCACCTCCCTCTGGCTGTCGGTGGGTTCCGCCGGAATCCCGGTGTCCGGGCTCGCCACGGCGCTCGACGGCGTCTATCTCGACCTCGCGCCGGTCGCCCTCGACGCGGGCGCCGAATTCGGTCCCGCCGCACGGGCGTTGCTGAAGCTGTACGAAGAGCGCGGGGTGGCCCGCAACCAGGCGCGCGGCACCCTCGGCGCTGACCCCGTCGGTGAACTCGCCCGTACCGGACGGGAAGTGACGGGCCTGACGGAAGAGGCCGCCGAACTCGCCGCGCTCTGCGACCGGGAGTATCCTGGACTGCGCGCGATTACCGTCGACGCGCTGCCGTACCACGAGGGCGGCGCCTCCGACGCGCAGGAACTGGGCTGTTCCCTCGCCACCGGGGTCGGCTGGCTGCGTGACCTCACCGAGGCCGGACTCACCGTCGAAGCCGCCTGCGGTCAGATCGAGTTCCGGTACGCCGCGACCGCCGACCAGTTTCTGACGATCGCCAAACTCCGGGCCGCGCGCAGGCTCTGGGCCCGGGTGACGGAGGTCTGCGGCGCCGGCACGGGCACGGGGGCGCAGCGTCAGCACGCCGTGACCTCATCGGTGATGATGACCCGGCGCGACCCCTGGGTGAACATGCTGCGCACCACGGTCGCCTCGCTGGCGGCCGGGGTCGGCGGCGCGGACGCCGTGACCGTACTGCCCTTCGATCACGCCCTCGGGCTGCCCGACGCCTTCGCCGGCAGGATCGCCCGTAACACCTCCACGATCCTGCTGGAGGAATCCCACCTGGGACGGGTCATCGACCCCGCGGGCGGCTCCTGGTACGTGGAACGGCTCACCGACGACCTCGCGCACGCCGCCTGGGCGTGGTTCCAGGAGATCGAACGCGCCGGCGGCCAGCGTGCCGCGCTCCACGACGGACTGATCGCCGACCGGCTCGCGGCCACCTGGCAGGAGCGCTCGGGCAGGCTGGCCCGGCGGCGCGAACCCATCACCGGCGTCAGTGAGTTCCCACAGCTCTCGGAGCCCCCGGTGGAGCGCGACCCGGCGCCCGCGCCGCCCGGCGGCGGACTGCCGGTGGTACGCCGCGACGAGGCGTACGAGACGCTTCGCGCCCGCTCCGACGCGCATCTCGCCGCCACCGGCGCCCGGCCGCGTGTCTTCCTGGCCGCCCTCGGACCGGCCGCCGCGCACACCGCGCGCGCCACCTTCGCCGTCAGCCTCTTCCAGGCGGGCGGGATCGAGCCGGTCCACGACCCGGTGACGGTCGACGCGGCGACCGCCGCCGACGCCTTCACCCGCAGCGGGGCCGCCGTCGCCTGTATCTGCTCCAGTGACGCGCTCTACGCCGAAGGTGCCGCGCCCGTCGCGGCGGCGCTCAAGGCGGCCGGCGCGCTCCAGGTGTTCCTCGCCGGCCGCCCCGGCGAACAGCGTGAGACCTATGTACGGGCCGGAGTCGACGAGTTCGTCGTCGCGGGCGGCGACGCGATCGCCGTCCTGACCTCCGTCCTCGACCGGATGGGAGTGGCGTGATGGGGATCCCGGACTTCTCCGAGATCGAACTCGGCCCCGGCGACAGCGCCGGAGCGACCGAGGACCAGTGGCGTACGGCCGTCAAGGAGCACACCGGCAGGACCGATCACGAACTGTTCTGGGACACCCCCGAGGGCATCGCCGTCAAACCGCTGTACACCGCGCGGGACCTGACGGGGCTCGACTTCCTCGGCACCTACCCCGGCATCGCGCCGTATCTGCGCGGCCCGTACCCGACGATGTATGTCAACCAGCCCTGGACCATCCGGCAGTACGCCGGGTTCTCCACCGCCGAGGAGTCCAACGCCTTCTACCGGCGCAACCTCGCCGCCGGGCAGAAGGGCCTGTCGGTCGCCTTCGATCTGCCCACGCACCGCGGCTACGACAGCGACCACCCCCGGGTGACCGGCGATGTCGGCATGGCGGGCGTGGCCATCGACTCGATCTACGACATGCGCCAGTTGTTCGACGGCATCCCGCTCGACAGGATGAGCGTGTCGATGACGATGAACGGGGCGGTCCTGCCCGTACTCGCGCTCTACATCGTGGCCGCCGAGGAACAGGGCGTACCGCCCGAGAAGCTGGCCGGGACCATCCAGAACGACATCCTCAAAGAGTTCATGGTCCGCAACACCTATATCTATCCGCCGAAACCGTCGATGCGGATCATCTCCGACATCTTCGCGTACACCTCGCAGAAGATGCCGCGCTACAACTCCATCTCCATCTCCGGCTACCACATCCAGGAAGCGGGCGCGACGGCCGATCTGGAGCTGGCGTACACCCTCGCCGACGGTGTGGAATATCTGCGCGCCGGGCTCGGCGCCGGACTCGACGTGGACGCGTTCGCGCCCCGGCTCTCCTTCTTCTGGGCCATCGGCATGAACTTCTTCATGGAGATCGCCAAACTCCGCGCGGCCAGGCTCCTGTGGGCCAGGCTGGTCAACAAGTTCGACCCGAAGAACGCCAAGTCGCTCTCCCTGCGCACCCATTCACAGACCTCCGGCTGGTCGCTCACCGCACAGGACGTCTTCAACAACGTCACCCGCACCTGCGTCGAGGCGATGGCCGCCACCCAGGGCCACACCCAGTCGCTGCACACCAACGCGCTGGACGAGGCCCTTGCCCTGCCCACCGACTTCTCGGCCCGTATCGCCCGCAACACCCAGCTGCTGCTTCAGCAGGAGTCCGGGACCTGCCGGGTGACCGACCCCTGGGGCGGCAGCGCGTATGTCGAGAAGCTGACCTACGACCTCGCCAGGCGCGCCTGGCAGCACATCGAGGAGGTCGAGGCGGCCGGCGGAATGGCGCAGGCCATCGACGCCGGAATCCCCAAACTCCGGGTCGAGGAGGCAGCGGCCCGTACTCAGGCGCGGATCGACTCGGGACGCCAGCCCGTCATCGGCGTCAACAAGTACCGGGTGGAGACCGACGAGAAGATCGACGTGCTCAAGGTCGACAACTCCTCCGTACGCACCCAGCAGATCGAGAAGCTGCGGCGGCTGCGCGCCGAACGCGACGAGGCCGTCTGCCAGGACGCGCTGCGCGCGCTCACCGCCGCCGCCGAGGCCGGCTCGCGCCCCGGACTGGACGGCAATCTGCTCGGCCTCGCGGTGGACGCGGCCCGCGCCAAGGCCACCGTCGGTGAGATCTCCGACGCCCTGGAGAAGGTGTACGGGCGCCACTCCGGCCAGATCCGTACCATCACCGGTGTGTACCGCAACGAGGCAGGCACCTCCCCGGCCGTCGAGCGCACCCGCGCCGCCGTCGAGGACTTCGAACGGGCCGAAGGACGCCGGCCGCGCATCCTGGTGGCCAAGATGGGCCAGGACGGCCATGACCGCGGCCAGAAGGTGATCGCCACGGCCTTCGCCGATCTGGGCTTCGACGTCGATGTCGGCCCGCTGTTCCAGACGCCCGACGAGGTGGCGCGGCAGGCCGTCGAGGCCGACGCGCATATCGTCGGCGTCTCGTCGCTCGCCGCCGGGCACCTCACGCTCGTACCGGCGCTGCGCGAACAGCTCGCCGAGGAGGGCCGCGAGGACATCATGATCGTGGTGGGCGGGGTGATCCCGCCCCAGGACATCGAGGAGCTGCACCGGGCGGGGGCCGCCGCGGTCTTCCCGCCCGGCACGGTCATCCCGGACGCCGCGCGCGATCTGCTGACCGCGCTCGCGGCCTCGCTGGGGCACGAGGCTCCCGCCGGGAACGCCGCCTCCGGCGACGCCGCTTCCGGCGCAGAGCGGTGAGCGCGTGCCCCCACGGATCGACATCGACAGCTACGCCAAGGGCGTTCTGGACGGCTCCCGTTCGTATATCGCCCGTGCCGTCACACTCGTGGAGTCCACCAGGCCCGACCACCGCAGGCTCGCCCAGCAGCTGCTGACCGAGCTGCTGCCGCATTCCGGGAAGGCCCGCAGGATCGGTATCAGCGGGGTCCCCGGCGTCGGCAAGTCCACCTTCATCGACGCGATGGGGACACTGCTCACCGGCCTCGGCCACCGCGTCGCGGTGCTCGCCGTCGACCCGTCCTCCAGCAGGACGGGCGGCTCCATCCTGGGCGACAAGACCCGGATGGAACGGCTCGCCGTGGACCCGGCCGCGTTCGTACGGCCCTCGCCGACCGCGGGCACGCTGGGCGGGGTGGCCAAGGCGACCCGCGAGACCATCATCGTCATGGAGGCCGCCGGTTACGACGTGGTGCTCGTCGAGACGGTAGGGGTCGGCCAGTCCGAGACCACCGTCGCCAATATGGTCGACTCCTTCCTGCTGCTCACCCTGGCCCGCACCGGTGACCAGCTCCAGGGCATCAAGAAGGGCGTCCTCGAACTGGCCGACGTCATCGCCGTGAACAAGGCCGACGGCCCGCACGAACGCGACGCGCGCTCCGCCGCCAGGGAACTCGCGGGCGCGCTACGGCTGATGCACCCGGCGGACGCGGCCTGGACGCCGCCGGTGCTCAGTTGCAGCGCGCGGGAGGGCAGCGGCCTCGACACCGTGTGGGAACGCCTCGAACAGCACCGCGCGGTGCTCGGCGCCGACGGCCGGCTGGCCCGTAAGCGCCGGGACCAGCAGGTCGACTGGACGTGGGCGATGGTCCGCGACCACCTCCTGGACCGGCTGCGCGAGCACCCGGGCGTACGGGAACTGGCGCCCGCGCTGGAGCGGGAGGTACGGGACGGGACCCTGACCGCGACGCTCGCCGCGGAGCGGATCATCGAGGCGCTGGCGGCCCCCACCCGTACGTGACTCCGTAGCGCGAACCGGTGGGAAGCCCCTGGACCAGCGTGTCCATACTGGACGGGCGCGATCTTACGGACGCGTCCGCCCAGGGGACGCCTCCGCCCAGGGGACGCCTCCGCCCAGGGAAGGAACCAGCGAGAGCATGGCCCACGACGAACCCGTACTGACCACCCGCGCGGGCCGTACGGCCCACCTCACCCTCAACCGGCCCCGCGCCCTCAACGCCCTCACCCACCCCATGGTGCGGACGATCGATGAGGCGCTGGCCGTGTGGGAGGGCGACGACGACGTCACGGCCGTGATCATCTCCGGCGCCGGCGACCGCGGGCTCTGCGCCGGTGGTGACATCCGTGTGATCCACGAGGACACGCGCACCGGCGGGGGCGTCTCGCCCGCCTTCTGGCGCGACGAGTACCGCCTCAACGTCCGGATCGCCCGCTACCCCAAGCCGTATGTCGCGCTGATGGACGGCATCGTGATGGGCGGCGGCGTCGGCGTCTCGGCGCACGGCAGCGTACGGATCGTCACCGAACGGTCGGCTGTCGCCATGCCCGAGACGGCGATCGGACTGGTCCCCGACGTCGGCGGGACCTATCTGCTCTCCCGGGCGCCCGGCGAGCTGGGCACGCATCTCGCTCTCACCGGGCAGACGGTCGGCGCGGCGGACGCCCTGCTGTGCGGGCTCGCGGATCACTTCGTACCCTCCGGCCGGCTCGGTGACCTGCGCGCCGCCCTCGCGGGACCCGAGGTGCGGGAGGCGGCGGACGTACGGGAGATCGTGCGCCGGTACGGGACGACCGCGCCGGAGGGGCGGCTCGACGCGGACCGTGAGTGGATCGACGCCTGCTACCCGGCCGGCTCGGTGGAGGAGATCATCGACCGTCTGCGTGCCAGCGGGGAACCGGCGGCGAAGGACGCCGCGGAAACGCTTCTGACCCGGTCGCCCACCGCGCTGAAGGCCACCCTCGTCGCGATCCGCCGGGCCCGGCGGACGGCCACGCTGGAGCAGGTGATCGCGCAGGAGTACCGCGCCTCGTGCGCGGCGCTGACCTTCCCCGATCTCCAGGAGGGCATCCGGGCCCAGGTCATCGACAAGGACCGCAGGCCCCGCTGGTCGCCGAGGGAACTGGCGGAGGTCACGGACGCGGATGTGGCGCGGTTCTCCGCACCGCCGCCCGGCGGCGACCTCGGGCTCGCCGCGCCGTGACGCGCCGCGCCGTGACGCGCCGCGACCCGGCGTGAGGTGAGATCAGCGGCGGCCGAGGCGGTGGCGGTGGCGCCAGGCGACGACCGCCGCGGCCACCCCGGTGACCACGATGAAGCCGGTCGCGATCAGGAACATCGGCGAGGTCGGGGACGACGCCTCGCTGCCCGCGATCACATACGCCGCGGTGTTGGGGATCGTTCCGATCCCCGTCGCCAGCAGGAACGGCGCCCATCGCATCTGTGAGACGGCGGCGCAGTAGTTGGCCGCGGCGAACGGCACCCCGGGAAAGAGCCGGAGCGCCATCATCGACCGGAAGCCGTGCTCGCTCAGCTGTCCGTCGGCCGCCAGCAGCCAGCGGCCCCGCAGCAGCGGCCGCAGCGCCCCCTGGCCGAGGAGACGGACGAGCCCGAAGGAGATCGCGCCGGCCAGTACCGACCCCGCGACGGCGGCGAGCAGCCCGGACCCCGAGCCGAAGAGCGCGCCGGCGGCGAGACTGAGCAGCGGACGGGGTACGAACGCGACGGCGCACAGCCCGTACGCCACGGCGAACAGCACCACGGCCGTCGCGCCGCTGAACTGCGGCGGCCAGCCGTCGGCGAGGAACTTCTGCGGTTCGTACAGCAGCACCGCCACGCCCGCCGCGGCCAGCACCGCGATGAGCAGGGCGAACCGCGACCAGGGCGAGAGCAGCACCCGGAAGCAGCGGACAGCGAGGCCCGGCGAAGGCTCGGGGGCCGGCTTGGGGAGCGGCCTGGGGGCGGTGTCGAGCATTCGGGGATGCTAGCCGACAGACGTGAACTCCCGTGGCGCGGAAAACCATTCGACGTGAACAGCGGGTATGCGCCAGGATCGGCGACATGTTCCGGTACGCCTTCCCCGCAGCGCCGTCCGCAGTCGCGGACGCGCCGAAGGCTGCCGGTTTCCCCGCCGGTCTCCCCATCGCGTACGCGCCCCCCGCGGCAGCGGCAGCCGCGGCGGCGGCAGCAGCGCCCGCGGCGCCCCTCGGCGGCGCCCGAAGCTGACCCTTCCCGGATCGTCCGGCGGACCCCGCAGGGGGAGGGTCGGCAAGGCCCGGGGGTCCCTCTCAGCTTCGAGTTCCGGGAAGGAACACGCGAACCATGCCCAAGACGGCATACGTGCGTACCAAGCCGCATCTGAACATCGGCACCATGGGCCACGTCGACCACGGCAAGACCACCCTGACCGCCGCGATCACCAAGGTCCTCAGCGACCGGGGGACCGGCACGTTCGTGCCGTTCGACCGGATCGACCGGGCCCCTGAGGAGGCCGCCCGGGGGATCACCATCAACATCTCGCACGTCGAGTACGAGACCGACACCCGGCACTACGCGCATGTGGACATGCCGGGCCACGCCGACTACATCAAGAACATGGTGACCGGCGCCGCCCAGCTCGACGGGGCGATCCTCGTCGTCTCCGCGCTCGACGGGATCATGCCGCAGACCGCCGAGCATGTGCTGCTCGCCCGCCAGGTCGGCGTCAACCACATCGTCGTCGCCCTCAACAAGGCCGACGCGGGCGACGACGAGCTGACCGACCTGGTCGAGCTGGAGGTGCGCGAACTGCTCACCGAGCACGGGTACGGCGGCGACGCGGCGCCCGTCGTCCGGGTCTCCGGGCTGCGCGCGCTGGAGGGCGACCCGCGCTGGGTGGCGGCCGTGGAGGCGCTGCTCGACGCGATCGACACGTATGTGCCGATGCCCGTCAGGTACACGGACGCGCCGTTCCTGCTCCCGGTGGAGAACGTCCTCACCATCACCGGGCGCGGCACGGTCGTCACCGGCGCCGTCGAGCGCGGCACGGTGCGTGTCGGCGACCGGGTGGAGGTGCTCGGAGCCGGAATCGAGACGGTCGTCACCGGGCTGGAGACCTTCGGCAAGCCGATGGAGTCCGCCGAGGCCGGGGACAACGTCGCGCTGCTCCTGCGCGGTACGCAGCGCGACGCGGTCCGCCGCGGCCATGTGGTGGCGGCGCCGGGCAGTGTCGTACCGAGCAGGCGCTTCACCGCGCAGGTGTATGTCCTCTCCGCCCGTGAGGGCGGCCGGACGACCCCGGTCACCAGTGGCTACCGGCCGCAGTTCTATATCCGTACGGCGGATGTGGTCGGTGACATCGACCTGGGCGAGGCGGCCGTCGCGCGCCCCGGGGACACGGTCGGCCTGACCGTGGAGCTGGGCCGTGACGTCCCGCTGGAGGCGGGGCTCGGCTTCGCGATCAGGGAGGGCGGCCGTACGGTCGGCGCGGGCACGGTCACGTCCCTGCTCTGACCGCGTCCGCAGGGCTGTCCCCGGCCCGTGTGCTCACGGTCCGCGCCCGCCGCCCCGTACCCCGGGGCGGTGGGCGCGCACAATGGAACCGTGAACGAAGCGATCCCCGTCCTGCGCGCCGTGGACAGCGGCACCGCCAAGCTGCTGCCCGACGTGGACAGGGAGCGTGCCTGGCTGCTGACGGTCGACGGCGCGCCCCAGTCCTATGTCGATCTCGACGAGCCGACCCATCTGGAGTTCGAGTACGTACGGCGGCTCGCCCATGTCGTCGACCGCGTCGGCGACGAGGGCGATCCGCTCACCGTGCTCCACCTCGGCGGTGGGGCCTGCACCCTGCCCCGCTATGTGGCCGCCACCCGGCCCGGCTCCGCGCAGTGCGTGGTGGAGGCGGATACGGGACTGCTGGCGCTGGTCGCGGAGGTCCTGCCGATACCGGACGGCACCGGCATCACCGTGCACGGCGCGGACGCACGCCACTGGCTCGAAGCCGCTCCCGACCGTTCCGTGGATGTGCTCGTCGGCGATGTCTTCGGCGGCTCGCGGGTGCCCGCCCATCTCACCTCCGTCGAGTACGCGCGCGAGGCCGCGCGGGTGCTGCGTACGGACGGGGTCTACGCCGCGAATCTCGCCGACGGGGCGCCCTTCGGCTTCCTCCGCTCCCAACTGGCCACCTTCGCCACGGCTTTCGAGGAACTGGCGCTGATCGCGGAGCCCGCTGTGCTCCGTGGCCGCCGCTTCGGCAACGCCGTGCTGGTCGCCTCGCACACGGAGCTCGACACGGCCGCCCTGGCCCGCCGTACCGCCGCCGACGCCTTCCCCGCCCGGGTCGAACACGGCGCGTCGCTCCGGAAGTTCATCGGGGACGCGAGGCCGGTACGGGACAGCGGCGCCGTACCGTCACCCCGCCCGCCCGACGGCGCCTTCAGTATCGGCTGACACGGCGGCGGGTTCCGTGGTCTTCCCTGTCCCGGCCGGTGTGGTGGCGGCGCGGCGCGTCAGCCGGCGTACGTCCGGCACGGTCAGGACCGCGGCCGTCAGCACGATGACCAGCGCCGAGCAGCCCCACAGCGCGTACGTGCGGCCGAAGGCGCTCTCCGCCGGTCCCGCGAGCGCGGTGGCCACCGGAATCATCCCGATCGAGCCGAGCATGTCGTACGCGGAGACCCGGGAAAGCTTCTCCTCGGCGATCTCCTGATGCAGCGCGGTCATCCACGACACCCCGAAGACCTCGACCGAGAGCCCCGTCAGGAACATCACCACCGCCAGCCCCGCCCCCGGCAGCGGCACCGCGAGCCCGGCGGACGGCAGGGCGAGGGGAAAGACGCAGAGCGTGCCCGCGAGCAGCAGCCGGCGCGGCTTCCAGCGCATCATCACCAGCGCGCCGCCCACAGTGCCCGCGCCGAAGGCGGCGAGTGCCAGACCCCAGGGGCCCGCCCCGCCGAGTTCGTCGCGGGCGACCAGCGGCCCGTACACCGACTCGGCCGCCACGACGACCGCGTTGACCACCGCGAACTGGACGACGATCGTCCAGAGCCAGGGTCTGCTGATGAACTCCCGCCAGCCGTCGCGCAGATCGGCGACCATCCCGGCGCCCGGTTCCCGCGGCGGGATATGGCTGACATCGAGGAAGGCACGCAGCGCCCCGGCCACCAGGAAGGCGGCGGCGTCGACGGCCAGCACCCAGCCGGGGCCGATCACCGCGATGAGCGCCCCGCCCAGAGCGGCGCCGCCGATCCCGGCGCCGTGCATCGACATCCGGTAGAGCGCGAAGGCCCGGCCCGCCTGTTCGGCGCTGACAGTGGACATCAGCATGCCCTCGGAGGCCGGGCTGAAGAAGGCGTGGCCCGTACCGCCGAGCGCGGCCAGCGCCATCATCTGCCACAGCCGCGCGTCGCCCGTCAGGACCAGGACGGCGAAGGTGGCCTGCGAGACGCAGTTGACGGCGTTGGCGGCGACCATCACCCGGTGCCGGGGCAGCCGGTCCGCCAGCGCGCCGCCGACCAGCAGAAAGAGAACGAGCGGAATCGTACGGGCCGCGGCCACCAGCCCCACGTCGCCCGCGTCGCCGCCCGAATCGAGCACCGCGAACGCCGAGGCGATCAGCGCGCCCTGGCTGCCCAGATTGGTGGCGATCGCCGCGGCGGTCAGCAGTGTGTAGTTACGGCCGGCCCACGAGGGGCGGTGAGGACGGCGGGTGCGTCGCGGGCGTCGTGGGCCGGTGTCGGCGTCGGCGGGAGGGGTCACCCGGGGACTATCCCCGCGACCGGTACCTCTTGCCAACCGATTTTGTCACGTTCCGGTCAGGAGGCCCCGGCCAGCCGGACGGTGCTCATGATCTTCTTGATCGTCGCGTCGGGGATCTCGTCCGGCACGCCCTTGTTGGCGTAGAGCACCCAGGTCGAGAAGTCGCCCTTGGCGTTGGCGAAGGTGAAGGCGATCGACTTGCCGTCGGTGTCGCACTTGTTCTTCTTGGTGAGGCCCGTCGCCGTCGCCGTCGCGAAGTGGCCCTTGAGCCCGGACGTGGTGGTGAACGCCTCGGCCTCGCTGATCTTCAGCTTCTCCTTGAGCGACGCCTCGGGCTCCTCCTGGGCGTACGGGGCCCAGACCCAGCTGCCCGCCTCGGTCCGCGCGGCCGACGCCGTGTCCTTGGCGTTCTTGCCGCCCTTGGTGCCGGTGCCGCCGAGGCCGCTGTCCTCCATCTTTCCGTCCTTGTTGGCGTCCTGGGAGCACCACTTGGACTTGTAGAAGGCGGGTGCCGAGAACGTGACGAGGGGTGAGCCGTCACCCTTCTTCACATCCTCGAAGCCGGATATCACGCCCGGCTTGTCGACCTCCCAGTCGGCCGGAACGTCGAACCGCGTCCCGTGCTTCGGGTTGGTCACGACCTTCCAGCCCGGGATGGTCGGCTCGGCTGCCGAGCCGTCCCGGGGGTTGTCGACGGACGGGGCGGCGGACGGCTCACCGGACGCGGAGGAGGACGCCTTGGCGTCGTCCGCGGCCTGGTCGTTCTTCTTGTCGTCCCCGCCCATCACGAAGAACGCGGTGCCCGCGGCGGCGATCACGACGACCGCGGCGGCGACGACAGCGACGACCGTCGTGCTCTTCTTGTCCGGTCCGGGACCGGACGGACCGGACGGACCGGACTGACTGGGCTGCCCCGGTACGGCGTACTGCGGCGTGGTCGGCTGCTGGTACGGGTTGGGCTGCTGGTATCCCTGCTGCGGATAGCCGGGCTGCTGCGGATACCCCGGCTGTTCCTGCCCGGGCTGCGGCGGCGGATAGCCCGGCTGCTGATACCCCGGCTGCTGATAGGGATTCGGCTGCTGGTACCCCGGCTGTTGGTACGGATTGGGATTCTGGTCCTGCGGGTTTTGCTCGCCCCCGGGCGGCTGCTGTCCTGGCCACATGGCGAGTAACGATAGAGGGGCCCCGGGGCGGCTGCCATGTCCGGTCCGTCAGGGGATGGTGAAGCTCTTCTACTCGCAGGTAACATCGCGATTCATGACCACAGATCAGCTGTCCGTCGGTGAATTGCTCGCCGCCACCGTTCCCATGGTCAGGACCCTGGGACTGGAGTTTCTGGAGATCACGGGGGAACGGGCCGTCCTGCGGCTGCCCGACCAGCCCGACTACCACAACCACGTCGGCGGACCACACGCAGGAGCGATGTTCACCCTCGCCGAGTCGGCCAGCGGCGCCATCGTGCTCGCCGCCTTCGGCGACCAGCTCAAGCGCGCGGTCCCGCTCGCCGTCACGGCGGACATCGGCTACAAGAAACTCGCCAAGGGGGTCGTCACGGCCACCGCCACGCTGGGCCGCCCCGTGGCGGACGTCGTCGCCGAGCTGGACGCCGGTGAGCGGCCGGAATTCCCGGTGGCGGTGACGCTCACCCGCGAGGACGGAGCGATTACCGGAGAGATGACCGTCGTCTGGACCCTCCGCCCCAATTCCTGACCTCCGTCCGCCCGAATTCCTGACCTCACCCGCTCACCAGGTAGGCTGCCCGGCGTGCGCCTGGCCAGGCGCACGCCGGGCAGCGGA
>NZ_JBHUBB010000034.1:0-94802 GCF_042789485.1 Streptomyces sp. NPDC056835 | reverse complement strand
GCGCCGGCCCCCCCCCACGCCGGGCAGCGGAAACCAACGAGAGGAACCGGCGGTGCACGTCCAGGAGTGGCTGGAGACTGTCCCCGCGGTCAGTATCTATCTCCTGGTGGGGGTGGTCATCGGCCTCGAAAGCCTGGGTATCCCGCTGCCGGGTGAGATCGTCCTCGTCAGCTCGGCGCTGCTCGCCTCCCAGCACGGCGACATCAACCCGTACATCCTCGGCGCCTGTGCCACCGCCGGGGCGATCATCGGTGACTCGATCGGCTACGCCATCGGCCGCAAGGGCGGCAGGCCGCTGCTCGCCCGGCTGGGCGCGAAGTTCCCCAAGCACTTCGGCGAGGCCCAGATCGCCATGGCGGAGCGGTCGTTCCAGAAGTGGGGCATGTGGGCCGTCTTCTTCGGCCGTTTCGTCGCCCTGCTGCGGATCTTCGCCGGACCGCTCGCGGGCGTGCTGCGCATGCCGTACTGGAAGTTCCTGATCGCCAATGTGCTGGGCGGCATCGTCTGGGCGGGCGGTACGACCGCCGTCATCTACTCGGTGGGCGTGGTCGCCGAGGCCTGGCTCAAGCGCTTCTCCTGGCTCGGTCTGCTGCTCGCGGTGCTGATCGGGATCGCGTCCATGCTCGTTCTCAGGAACCGCGCCAAGAAGGCGGCGGAGCCGGGGCCGTCGGCGGCCGACCCCGACCCCGTGCCCGCCGCAGAGTAGAGACAGATGAGAGAAGGCGAGCGATGACCCCGACTGAAATAATTGAGAAGATCGCACTTGACGCTGGACTGTCAGTTCCAGAGAAGCGCGAACGCATTATCGCCTTCCTGACTCATTCCGGTGACAGGGGGGTGCCCGCGGCCTTGGAATGTCTCTCAGAAACGACCGACAATCGCGTGTCCGAGTTCGTGGCGGCTTACCTCCAGATGATTCCGGGAGCTCAAGAGGAAAAGACGCGGGCAGCGGAGAGGCTGCGCGGCGCCGGACCGCTCGCCCAGTCAGCCGCCAGACTGGTCCCCTGGCTGCCGACGTCGGTCATCGATGCTTTCATCCAGGACTACCTGGCTGACCCGGCGCCGGATTCACCGCTGGAATCCGTCCTGCTCTCCATCGGGGTCTACTTTCCGGAACGTCTACGCCCACATGCCGACCGGATCGAGAACCCATTCGTCCGGCGTACCCTTCTCTCTGGTGCCCCGGATTCCTTTGCCGATGCTCTTTTGGGGCGGTGGCGACAGAATCGAGACATCGATGACCTGCACTCATTGGCACTCGTTCGGACTCAGCATGCCGCTGACCACATCGATTCCCTACGCGACGACGTCGACGACCCGGAGGACTGGGAATGGTTAATGCCGCTCGTCGGCCGTCTGCCCGACAGTGGCAAGAACTCCGGCTCCTCTCCCTCCTTCATGGGATTCATCGCCGATGAAGGGGAAAGTGACCACGTCATGGGTGGAACTTACGCGGAGGATGTGCCCCTCTGCGCCTCCTGCCATACACCAGCCGAGCGCATTCTCACTCTCTCTTCCAAATCTCTACCTTACAAACTGAGCCAGGATCCCACGTTCTTCTGGTTCTCGTGCGACTGCGGAGAAGTCGACAGAATCGTTGCGCGTTTCACCGCTGACGGAACACGGGTCTATTTCGGGCAGCAAGGGGTCAGTGCCGAAAGATCTCGCATCGTACCCGGTAAGCGTTCACTGGTCCTGGAACCGCACCCGATTCAGCCAGGGACAAGCCTGCCGGCCATCCCCGGTAGGTCGCAGCACCAAGTGGGTGGCTTGCCTCGATGGCCCTCGCCAGAGTTGCACCCCATCTGTCCTGGGTGCGGAAACTTCATGCCTTTCCTGGCCGCCATTGACAGCGGCCCCACTCCCTTCGGCCCCATGGGATTTGAGGGCTTGTTGTTCGGATTCTGGTGCGACGATTGTTTCGTATCCACCACGCAGATCCAGGAATGAATAGTCAGGGAGAGGATGCATGACCCGCTACGCGGATATTCCCAAGCCCATTCGGTCCGGGAGCGTCATCGCCGATCCCGAGCTCGGCACGCCCCAGCGCATCATCGTGCTGCGGTGTCGTCAGTCCTCGTGCGTCTCGCGGTGGGCCTTCGCCAGCTCCAGATAGCCCGCCGCGTTCAGCCTGATCCCCGCCCGCTCCTCCTCGGTCAGCTCGCGCTTGACCTTGGCGGGCACCCCCGCGACCAGCGAGCCCGGCGGCACCCGCATGCCCTGCGGTACGAGCGACTGCGCCGCGACCAGCGACCCCGCGCCGATGTGCGCGCCATTGAGGATCGTCGCGCCCATGCCGATCAGTACATCGTCCTCGACCGTGCAGCCGTGCAGCACCGCGTTGTGACCGACCGAGACGCGTTCGCCGACCGTGAGCGGGAAACCGGGATCGCAGTGCAGGGTGCAGTTGTCCTGGACATTGCTGTCGGCACCCACCACGATCGGCCCGCAGTCGGCCCTGAGCACCGTGTGGTACCAGATGCTCGCACCCGCCGCGACGGTGACATCGCCGACCACCACGGACGTCGGAGCGGTGAACGCGGCGGGGTCGACGCCGGGGACCTTCCCGCCCACGCCGGTGATCAGTGCCCGTTCCGTCATGACGTCTCCTCCGTGCTGATCGGAGTTACACCGTAAGCGACCACTCCGGGCACGAAGACCTCAGGTCGGGCGAGGAGGTGACTGTATCTGATGACGGTTGATCAATAACCTTGGCCGAGTGGCCCGTTATCGATCGGGCCGGTTCTGAACGAGGAGCTCCATGACCACCGCACACCAGGTCCCCGACATCCTGTCGTCCGAGTTCGCCGAGAATCCGTATCCGGCCTACAGCATGATGCGGGAGAGCGCGCCGCTCATCTGGCACGAGGCCACCAAGAGCTACATCATCTCGCGCTACGAGGATGTCGAGCGCGCCTTCAAGGACAAGGAGTCGGAGTTCACCACCGACAACTACGACTGGCAGATCGAGCCCGTGCACGGCAAGACGATCCTCCAGCTGAGCGGCCGGGAGCACGCGGTACGCCGGGCGCTGGTCGCTCCGGCCTTTCGCGGCAGCGATCTGCGTGACAAGTTCCTGCCGGTCATCGACCGAAACTCCCGTGAACTGATCGATGCCTTCCGGCACACCGGATCCGCCGATCTGGTCACGGACTACGCCACCCGCTTCCCCGTCAATGTCATCGCCGACATGCTGGGCCTCGACAAGGCCGACCACGCCCGCTTCCACGGCTGGTACACCGCGGTCATCGCCTTCCTGGGCAACCTCTCCGGCGACGCGGAGGTCGCGGCGGCCGGTGAGCGTACCCGCGTCGAGTTCGCCGAGTACATGCTGCCGATCATCCAGAACCGGCGCGACAACCTCGGGGACGATCTGCTCTCCTCGCTCTGCGCCGCCGAGGTCGACGGCGTACGGATGAGCGACGAGGACATCAAGGCGTTCTGCAGCCTGCTGCTCGCGGCCGGCGGGGAGACCACGGACAAGGCGATCGCCAGCGTCTTCGCGAATCTGCTGCTCCACCCCGACCAGCTGGCGGCCGTACAGCAGGACCGGGCGCTGATCGACCGGGCCTTCTCGGAGACGCTTCGGTTCACCCCGCCGGTGCATATGATCATGCGGCAGACCGCCAAGGACGTCGAGGTGAGCGGCGGGACCATACCGGCGGGAGCCACGGTCACCTGTCTGATCGGCGCGGCCAACCGTGACGGCTCGCGCTACCACGAGCCGGACCGCTTCAATATCTTCCGGGACGATCTGACCACGACGACCGCGTTCTCCGCGGCGGCCGACCACCTGGCCTTCGCGCTCGGACGGCATTTCTGCGTCGGCGCCCTGCTGGCCAAGGCGGAGGTCGAAACCGGCGTCAATCAACTCCTCGACGCCATGCCGGACATCCGTCTCGCCGACGGATTCGACCCGGTGGAGCAGGGCGTGTTCACCCGCGGACCGCAGACGCTGCCCGTGCGGTTCACCCCCGTCAAGGGCTGACGGCATCCGCCGGGCCCGGAGTTTCCGGGCCCGGCGGCCGTACGCCGACAGGCCACCGGCCGGTACGGCGCCGCTACCGCTCGCTACTGCACGACCGGGGTGAAGCTCACCGGCAGCGCGGCCAGCCCCCGCATCCAGATGGACGGCCGCCACTTCAGCTCGTGCGGCTCGACCGCGAGCACCACGTCAGGCAGCCGCTCCAGCAGCGTCTCGACCGCGGTGCGCGCGATGACATCGGCCAGCAGCGGGGCCGGGTAGGGGCAGCGGTGCTCACCGTTGCTGAACGACAGATGCGCGGAGTTCTCCGGGCCGATATGCCCCTCCGGCCAGATCTGCGGATCGGTGTTGGCCGCGGCCAGCCCCAGGACCAGACAGTCGCCCGCCTTGATGTGCCGGCCGCCGAGCTGGGTGTCGCGCACCGCCCACCGGCCGATGAAGTTCTGCGTCGGGGTGTCCAGCCACAGCACCTCGTTCAGCGCCTGCCCGACGCTGAGCCGGCCGCCCGACACGTTCAGCGCGAACCGGTCGTCGGTCAGCAGCAGTCGCAGGGTGTTGCAGATCCAGTTCGCGGTCGGCTGCTGCGCGGCGGCGATGACGGTGATCAGGTCGACGACCATCTCCTCGTCCGTCAGCCCGGCCGGATGGCTCAGCATCCGGGAGGTGAGGTCGGACCCCGGGTGGTCCCGCTTGTCCTTGACCAGTCGCTGCATCCGCTCCATCACCCGCACATAGGCGGCGACCGGGTCATCACCCTCGGCGGCGTCCAGCGAGATCCGCAGATCGCGGACCAGATCATCGGTGTCGACGCCGTCCGCCGGCATTCCGCAGAGCCGGACCACGGCCCGCATCGGCAGCGCGTGCGCGAACGCGCTCATCAGCTCGGCCTGTCCGCTGCCGGCGAAGTCGTCGATAAGCCCCTCGGCGATCTCGCGGCAGGTATGGGCCAGTTCGAACTGGTCGACAGCCTCCAGCGCCTCGGTGATCACCCCGGCCCTGCGCTGGTGCTCCGGGCCCTCGGCGAACATGACCGACGGCTGATAGCCGACGAACGGCATCAGCGGCCAGCCGGGCGGGATCGACGGCCACTGGTTCCAGCGCCGTGAGTCACGGGCGAACAGCTCGTCGTGGCTGGTGACATACGAGACCTCGGTATAGCCGAGCACCAGCCAGGCGGGAATGCCCCCGTCGAGCACGACGGGCGCGATCGCGCCGTGCTCCCTGCGCAGGGTGCGGTACAGCTGGGACGGGGTCTGCTGGTACTCCAGGCCACTCAGCGCGACGGCGTCCTCCCGCGCGCCGGGGTGCGCGGGGCACCCGGGTGGCGGGACGGCCTGGTCGAGGGAGGGTTCTGCGGGATCGGTCATGGGGTCATCTCCCGGGCCATCGCCAGTTCGTAGAGGTGGTCCACGAGGGTGATCAGTACGCTCTTGCCGGACGAACGCACCCGCGCGTCGCAGTCGATCAGCGGAACATGATCGGGCAACGAGAGCGCCTGCCGGATCTCCGCCAGTGAGAACGCCGAGACGTCGTCGTCGAACCGGTTGACCGCGACCACGAACGGTGTCCTGTGGTGCTCCAGCCGGTCGATCGCGTACCAGGACTCGCTCATCCGCCGGGTGTCGACCAGTACGACCGCGCCCAGCGTGCCCGAGAAGAGCCGGTCCCAGAGGAACCAGAATCTCTCCTGTCCGGGCGCCCCGAACAGATAGAGCACCATACGGTCGTTGAGGCTGATCCGGCCGAAGTCGAAGGCCACGGTCGTGGTGGTCTTGGTGGTCAGCCCGGCCGTCTCGTCGACACCGATCCCGGCCTGTGTCATGACCTCTTCGGTGTTGAGCGGCCGGATCTCGCTCACCGAGCGTACGAGGGTGGTCTTGCCGACCCCGAATCCGCCCACGATGACGATCTTGAGACCGGTCTCGGCGGCGTCGGCCAGCGGGATACGGGCCGGAAGCTCAGAGGTTGCGGAGTCCATGGAGCACCTCCTTCAGAAGGGCGGAATCGGGCAGCTCCGCGGAGCGTGCCGCACGGGGATGCCGGGCGGTGATCCGGCCCGTCGCGAGGAGATCACCGAGGAGGATCCGTACCACCGTCACCGGCAGCCGCAGCTCGGCGGAGATCTCGACGACCGCTGTGGGATGACGGCACAGTTCCAGGATCCGGACATGTTCCGACTGCATCCCCGGCGTCGGTTCGCACTCGCTGACGATCAGGGTGACCAGGTCGAACGAGTCGTCGTCGACCCGGCTGCGGCCACCGGTGACGGTGTACAGCCGGTCGGGATCCCCGGTGTCGACGGGCCGGCGGGGGGTCATGACCGAGAACTCTCCTGGACGGACGCGCGCGGCTCCGCCCGCAGATGCTCACCGATCTGCTCGACCAGCTCGGTCATCTGATGGCCCACCACACCCGGGTCGGCGCCGTCCTCGGCCACGACCGCGAGATGCGCTCCGTCCCCGGCCTCGACGATGAAGAGCAGCCCGCCGTGGAATTCGGTCATCGAGTGCCGTACGCCGCCGGTGCCGTTGCCGAACTCCACCGAGGCGCCCTGGGCGAGCGCCTGGATGCCGGAACAGATGGCCGCCAGCTGGTCGGCCTGGTCGAGGGTGAGGTGACGGCTCCAGCAGAGCTTCAGCCCGTCACGGGAGAGCACCAAGGCGTGCCGGGTGCCGGGGGTGCGTTCCAACAGGCTCTCAAGGAGCCAGGTCAGGCTGTTGTCAGTGGTCTGCATGGTGTGCGTGGGGCGGGTGATACCGGGCGGACCGGTCACCTGCCCGTGCCTCCAATCTCGCGTTCCGGGTGGGGAAGGGCGCCAAGACCCCGGGCGCCGTACGGGGAGAGGGCGGCCCTTACTCGGCCGGGGTCCCGGACGTACCGTCAGGTCCCTTCGTACCGCCGGTTCCGTAGGGGTTCTGGGCGCCTTCGGCGCCTGACGGGCCTTCCGAGGGGCGGCGGCGCGCACGGTGGAAGGCGCCGAACTGCGAGCCCGCGTCGCGGCCCGGCTGTACGCCCCCGCTCTCCGACTCCGGCTGCGGACGGCCTCGGTCGGCGGCGGCCATGGTGCGGCCGGGCGGGCGGACCGGCAGACCGTTGGGCGTCGCCACGCGGGGGCCGTCCCCCGGGGCCGACGGGGTGGGCGGTACGGGGGAGTCCGGCGGGGCGGTGGAGCGGGCCGGGGCCGACGGGTCCACCGTGGCTCGTGGGTCCATCGTGGCTCGCGGGGCCGAGGTGACCGGCGGGGCCGAGGTGACCGGCGGGGCGACGGGGATCGTCGTCTCCGGGGCCGGGCGCCGCAGGGACTGCTCCAGGGCCAGACCGCGCTGCTGGGCCATGAGCTGCGGCGGGAAGAGCACCACGACGCCCGTACCGCCACGGGACGAGGGCCGGTAGTTGACACTGATGTGGTACTTGGCGGCCAGCCTGCCGACCACGGCCAGCCCGAGCCGGGTGCCCTGGAGCATCGCCAGGTCGGTGACCCGTCCCGAGACGGACTCCTCGGCGCGGCGCATCGCGGCGGCGGCCATCTTCAGACCGCTGTCCTCGATGGTCACCACGACTCCGGCGGTGCGCTCCTCGACATAGACATGGACCTCGTCGATCGGCGGGGAGAAGTTCGCCGCGTTGTCCATGAGTTCGGCGAGGAGATGCATCACGGGCTCGGCGGCGAACCCGGCGATCGCCGCGCTGCTCGAACAGTGCAGCCTGACCCGCTGGTACGCGGCGATCCGGCCCACCGCGCCGCGCAGGATGCTCTCCATACCGATCGGCTTGTTCCAGGCGCGGCTCGCACGGCCGCCCATCAGCAGGGCCAGCCGGTCGGTGAGCAGTCCGAGCTGCGAGGTGTTGTGGTCGAGCTTGAGGAGATCCCCGAAGACCTCTTCGCCGTAGCGGTCCTGCATCTCGCGAAGATCCGCGAGCATGCTCACGGCCTTCGCCTGCACCCGGCTCAGCGCCTTGGCGCTGGCCGCCTGCGCCGCCGCGGCCCGTCGCTCGCTGGTGGCGAAGTCCCTGACCACCGAGTCCAGCAGCACTCGCAGCCGCGGATCGGAGGGCGGCTCGATGGTGCCGAGTACGGTGTCCGCGGAGCCGCCGGAGCGCAGTCCGCCGAGTGCGTCGGGAAGCGTCTTGGCGGTGAGCAGATCCAACTCGTCGGCCGCCCGCGTCAGCTGGGCGACGGCCCGCTCGCTCTCGGCGGTCGCGTGGGCCGCGCGCTGTGCCGAGTCGGCGATCTCGGTGGTGAACGTCTCCAGCAGGCGCCGCAGTTGGGGATCGGACGGCGCCTGGGTGGACTCCAGTGTCTCGTCGGCGCCCGCGCCGTCCTGGACTCGCTTGACCACCGCGGGCAGCGTGACGTTCAGCAGATGCGCGGATTCCGCGCCGAGTTGAGTCACCCGCGACTGCGCCGCCCGCGTCTCCTGCTCGGCGGTGACCGTTCCGCGCCGGGCGCGGCGCAGCAGCAGCGCGGCGGTGACGACCGTGACCGCCAGGCACACCCAGGCGACGGCGACGGTGCCGGCCACCCAGCCACGGGCCGCCGCGGGCGCCGTCGCGGCCACGGCGCCTCCCGCCGTGGCGGCCACCACCAGCAGACCCAGGGGTACGGCGAGCGGCAGAGACCGTGCCTTGCGTATGCGGCGCGGGCGGGGGGCGACAGGCACTGACATTCCGCGGTCCCTCGGGTGCTTGAGTGCGGGGGTTGAAGACCGGCCGACCAGCGCGCTTCGGCCGCACGGGCGGGATCTGACACCGATGGGGACGGTGATCTTCCGCACCACATGTGGCGCTCATGCTAACCACGCCGCGCGCTCGTGGAACACAGAGAGCGGCCGGAGCCCACTCAACGGGGGAGTTCGTCCCGAAGTCACCCACCGGCCAGGGTGGGCATGGTAAATAGAACGAATCGCTGAAGCCTCTGTCATATGCGCAAGCGGCGCGTCTGTCATGCCCGAAGCCGGGACGCCGATGTCCGTTCGGTGCTTCGGACGCCCGCTGACGGCCCGTTGAGGCCCGGTCCGGTCAACTGATTTCAGCCAACCGTACGGTCGGATCGGCCGCGCCGAGCCCGGTGCGAAACTCGCGGGGCATTCACCTCTGGGGTGGGCGTCACCGTACGTCGCGCCCAGCTCACCCGGCGGCCAGCAGAATCGTTCCCACCAGCGCGAGTCCAGCGCCCGTTCTGTCTGGGCCGCGTGCGGGCGCTCCGCGCAGTACAGTGCGATGAACGATGGGGTGCAGCGCACCGTAGTGCAGTCCATTGAACTGTTCTATTGAATATATTGGATGGAATGTGTCGGACCTCGACCAGCTCACCCAGTCCCTCGCCCGCAATCTCAAGCGCTGGCGCGGCGAACGGGGCTTCACCCTCGACGCCCTGGCGGCCAGGGCGGGGGTCAGCCGTGGAATGATCATCCAGATCGAGCAGGCCCGTACCAACCCCAGCGTCGGCACCACCGTCAAGCTCGCCGACGCGCTCGGTGTCTCGATCACGACCCTCCTCGACTACGAGCAGGGCCCACAGGTCAGGATCGTGCCGGAGGACCAGGCCGTACGGATGTGGGCCACGCCCGCGGGCAGCCACACCACGCTGCTCGTCGGCACCGAGGCCCGCGGACCACTCGAACTGTGGCGGTGGGTCCTGCTGCCGGGAGAGGCCAGTTCCTCCGACCCGCATCCGCCGGGCACCACCGAACTGCTCCATGTGACCACCGGCGAACTGACCCTCGTCGTCGACGGCGAGCCGCACACCGTACCGGCGGGCGCCTCGGCGGCCTTCGAGGCGAACGTGCCGCACGCCTACCGCAACGAGGGCGCCGAGACCGTCGAGATGATCATGTCCGTCTCGATCCCGCCCGTACGCTGAGACGCCCGGGTCGTGGTCAGGGGGCGGCTTGTTAGCGTGGCATCCATGCGCGCTCCCCTGGGAAACTTCGACAACGCCAGACCCGCCCCTGACTGCCTCGAAGAACTGACGCCGCCCGTCGCGGACGCCGTGCGCGCCTGGCGCGGCGACGTCCCCGCCGAACAACTGGTGTACGTCGACACCGACCCGGCGATCGCGGACACGGCGGTCTTCGCCGAGCACTACGGCACCGGACTGCTCGACCAGTCCGCGAACTGCGTGGTGGTGGCGGGCAAGCGGGGCGGCGAGTCGACGCTCGCGGCGTGTGTCGTGCTCTCCCGTACCCGCGTCGACGTCAACGGCGTGGTCCGCAGGCAACTGGGCGCGCGCAAAGCCTCGTTCGCCGCGAAGGACACGGCTGTGGGTGAGACCGGCATGGAGTACGGAGGCATCACCCCGATCGGCCTGCCCACGTCCTGGCCGCTGCTGGTGGACTCCGCGGTGCTCGACACCGAATGGGTCCTGATCGGCAGTGGCCGGCGCCGCGGCAAGCTGATCGTCCCGGGCAAGATCTTCGGCGGCTTGCCGGGCGCGGTGGTGCTGGCGGGCCTGGGCGTCTGACCGCGTCAGGGGGACTGTACGGGCCGACCGTACGGGCCGACCGTACGGGCCTTCACGGCGGGCATGGCGAGGCCCCGGTATCTCATTCGTGAGATATCGGGGCCTTTTGTGTTGCTGGTACGGGGCCTTTCGTCGGCGTACCGTCGAGGGGTGAATGAGCACCTTGGGGTCAAGCTTCGGCGGGCGCGGAAACTGGCTGGGTTGACGCAGGAAGGTCTGTCCGAGCGTGCGGATGTGTCGGTCGACGTCATCCGTCAGCTGGAACAGAGGCGGAAGGGCTCCGCGAGGCTTCCCACCCTGCACGCCCTGTCAAAGGGGCTCGGTGTGGAGCTGACGTCGCTGCTGGGGGATCCGCCGGGCGTTCCGTCCAACGGAGAAGGTGATCCACCTCAGATGGTGGCCCTACGGCGGGCGATCATGCCTCCGTTGTACGCTCCCGCCCCGGAGCCTGCGGGTGTGGAGACACTGACGGTGGAACTCTTGCGTGCTGAGATCGCCGACGCGTGGACGCTTTACCACGACGCGGAGTTCGGCCGGCTGATGGAGATTCTGCCCGGGGTAATCGCGGATGCGCGGCAGACAGCGAGCGTCGGTTCCGACGACGAGCGCAGTGGGGGCCAAGCCGCGCTGGGGAAGGCGCTGCAACTGGGTGGCCACCTGTCGATCCGCATGGGGAAGACTGATCTCGCACTGTCCAGTCTGGAGCGGGCCATAGCTGCTGCGGATGCGTCCTCCGACCCTCTGTTGGGTCCGATGATCGCAAACAGCGTCGCATGGGCGTACCAACGTCAGAACAGGCTTGACGATGCTATTGCCGTCGCACTTCATGCTGCCGATCGGGTCAGGAGCACACACTTTGACGATGCCGAAGGCGTGAAGGTATGGGGCGGGTTGACGATGTCGGCCGCTACGAGTTACGCCCGAAGCCGCGACTACGAACGCGCCGACACGATGATGCGTGCTGCCGAGAAGGAAGCGGTGCGTGTCGGCAAGATGCCGACGGCCGAGGACAGCCGGATGGTGAGCGTCTTCAGTAAGTCGTCAGTGCGCATCGAACGTGTACGTCTGGCCGTGCAGTTCGGGCGCCCAGAGGAGGCACTGGAACTGGCCAAGGGAATGCGCCTGTCGAAGGACACGCCCCCTTCATGGCGTACGTGGCTCCTCCTGGACGTCGCCCGCGCGCATACCGATGTCGGTAACGCGGAAGGCGCGGTGAAGGCGCTGGAGTCGCTGCGTCGCTTCGCACCTACATGGATGCGGCATCACACCCTGGCTGTATCGATCGTCGAAGAGCTGTGGGAACTGCCGAACCGCCCGACAGGTCTCCGCCCGATCGCTGAGTTCCTGGGCGTCGCCGCTTAGCGTGGCAAAACTAGGCTGTTGCGTCCCTGTGTCGCAGCCGTAGATAGGGCAATGCTCGTCGCACCCACCCCTCTTGACGATGGGTGGGTGCATGTGTCCCGGCGCCGCGCGAACGGCCCGGGACGTGGACGACGCTACGGAGGAGCGACGACATGGAGAACATTAGCCACAAAAGGGCGGACACGAAACTGGAGTTGACGGGTCCCGTTCTGACCCACGCACGGCGCATAGAGGACAGTGTCCAGCGCTCCTACAGCGCCTTCATTGCCCACGCGCAGAGTTGCATCCCGTGCCGGGCCGGCGTGGACTGCGACGAGGCTGCGACGCTCCGGCAGTCCTGGCGACAGGCCAAGGAACGGGCGGCCCAATGATGTGGATGCGGGTCTACCGGACCAACAGCACCACCGGGGAACGACCCGTCGTCAAGTCCCGCCGCACGGTGAAGCCGGCGGAGAAGCCTGACAAGTCCTCACGATTCCCCAAGTGCGGCTGCCCCCTCCACCGGAAGGACGGAGGGTCCAGCGATGACGAATAAAACAGTCATCCTCCGGTCCGTCCGGTGGCTGCTGAGCTCGGACCCAGAGCGCGGCGCGACGCATCGGTGGAGGTTCTGATCGAGCGGACGCGTGACGGTGCGGGACCGAAATCTCTGCGTCAGAAGCGCGCCGACTGGAACCATCGAGTGCGGGACTGGGCAAACCTGAATGGATTCTTCGTCAGCGCCGGCGGGAGTCTCCCGCATCTGATCGTGTCCCACTACCTATCCGTCCACCCCGACGACCTACCGCCGGAGGTGACGTGAAGTGGGGCAGCGCAGGAATCCGTACACCACGGTCGCCGGATGTTGCGCGGGCGTGTGGCCGCTCATCGTGGCACTCGTCGCAATGGTCCTGGCGACCGCCGCATGGCTGGTCCGGGACTGACACACAGGACTCCGCACTCCCCGTTCCCCCGTGGGAGTGCGGACAGGGGCAGGGCCGGCGCGTGTCAGGGCCGTCGGTTCTGCCCCGCACAAGCCCCCGCCGCAATTGGGCGTCACGGCTCGCGGGGGAGGGGGACGCGTGCGTCGGTACGGTCGACGCATGCGGCCCCGCCTGAAAGATCCTCGTATCCCTGCCAGGATTGGCGCATGAGCAATTTCTCTGGGGACGTGTACCGGCCATCGCCGCCACAGAACGACCCAGTCCGGTGCATCAAATGCGAGGGCACGGCCGTGATCCTCTCGCACGCGATGCACCCGGTGGAACGGGAAATGCAGTGGCGTCTTACGTGCCTCGATTGCCGGGTTGCGTGGCCGCAGGATCAGCACGGTGGATCACCCGACGAGTACATGTGATTGGAGTGGACCATGCAAGAGCCCGAGATCGCCAGACCGTTGAGGGCGGATTGCCCGAGCGGACATAAGAGCACGATCACTCTCGCCAACGGCAAACAGCGCTGTCTTGACTGTGGAGCTGAGTGGTAGCAACTCTCTGACGGCTCCGGTTGTCATCTGCCTCAAGCGGACGGCGACCGGGGTTCATCTGCGTCGCACGTCCGACACGCCCCGACGCATAACAGTGACACTCAGAATCAGGGGAGGACACCTAGATCGAGCACGGGCGTGCGAGAGGGGCCGGCGCCGCGGCAAGCTGATCGTCCCGGGCAAGATCTTCGGCGGCTTGCCGGGCGCGGTGGTGCTGGCGGGCCTGGGCGTCTGACCGCGTCAGGGGGACTGTACGGGCCGACCGTACGGGCCGACCGTACGGGCCTTCACGGCGGGCATGGCGAGGCCCCGGTATCTCATTCGTGAGATATCGGGGCCTTTTGTGTTGCTGGTACGGGGCCTTTCGTCGGCGTACCGTCGAGGGGTGAATGAGCACCTTGGGGTCAAGCTTCGGCGGGCGCGGAAACTGGCTGGGTTGACGCAGGAAGGTCTGTCCGAGCGTGCGGATGTGTCGGTCGACGTCATCCGTCAGCTGGAACAGAGGCGGAAGGGCTCCGCGAGGCTTCCCACCCTGCACGCCCTGTCAAAGGGGCTCGGTGTGGAGCTGACGTCGCTGCTGGGGGATCCGCCGGGCGTTCCGTCCAACGGAGAAGGTGATCCGCAGGCTGTTGCGTCCCTGTGTCGCAGCCGTAGGTAGGGCAATGCTCGTCGCATCCATCCGTCTTGCTGGGGACCATTGGGGCGCTCCGCCGCCACGGTCGCGTCGATCTCGTAGGGGGTCCGGTTTGATCACTTGATGTCCAAGGCGGCCCAGGATGCGACGGGTGACGGGGCGGATCTGCCTGGGGAAATGAGAGGCAAGGTCCCCCTGGTACGAGGTACGGTGCGCCGATGTCAGCGATCAAGAAGTTCCAAGTCACCTTTGACTGCGCAGACCCTGAGCGTCTCGCTCGCTTCTGGTGTGAGGTGTTGGGGTACGTCACACCGCCGCCGCCGGAGGGGTTCACCACCTGGGACGATTTCAACCGCACCCTGCCTCCTGAGAAGCAGGGTGCATGGTTCGCCTGCAGTGATCCCTCAGGCGTGGGCCCGCGCCTGTACTTCCAGCGTGTCCCCGAAGGCAAGATCGTTAAGAATCGGGTGCATCTCGACGTACGGGTCGGCACCGGGCTCGTGGGGGACGAGCGCCTGGCCACCCTCGAAGCCGAGTGCGCACGACTGGTCGCGCTCGGTGCGACCCACGTGCAAACGCTGTATGCCGATGAGGAAAACGAGTCGTGCATCCCGATGCTGGACATCGAGGGCAACGAGTTCTGTATCGACTGAACATTCTCCGAGCCGGGGAGGGGGGACCCACGTCCCTTGGGTCTCTCTGGGCTCGTATGGGGCGGGAGTTACCCCGCGAGGGCGAGATCGTGCAGCCGGGCGATGCCGGGCATGGCGGTGTGAACGCCGTCGCCCTAAGGCAGCAGTCACAGAGAATCCTCCAGGTCTTCATGCGGGCGAAGACGTGCTCGACGCGGGCTGGTCCGGGACTGACACCCAGGGCTCCGCACTCCCCGTTCCCCCGTGGGAGTGTCGAGAGGGGCAGGCCGGGTCAGTCCAGCAGTGGGATCTCGATCGCCGGGCACCGGTCCATGACCATGTCGAGACCGGCCGCTCGGGTACGGTCGTACGCCTGTTCGTCGATCACCCCGAGCTGGAACCAGACGGCCTTCGCCCCGATCTCCTTCGCCTCGTCCGCGACCGCGCCCGCCAGGTCGCTGTTGACGAAGACGTCCACGACATCGACCGGGAACGGGATGGCGGCCAGCGAGGCGTAGCCCTGCTCGCCGTGGACCGGCTCGGCCTTCGGATGGACCGGCACGACGCGCTTGCCGAAGCGCTGGAGCACCGCCGCGACGCCGTAGGCCGCGCGGGACCGGTTGTTGGACAGCCCGACCACGGCCCAGGTGTCGCCGCTCTGCGTAAGGATCTTCCGGATCGTCTGCGTGTCTGCGTACATGTCTCGGATAACAGACCGCCGCGCCCGGCCATTCCGCCGGACAGGCCCTGAACCTAAAGCAGCCAGTCCGCCTCCCGCGCGATCCTGATCGCGTCCACGCGATTGCGCGCGTTGAGCTTCGCCACGATCGTCGTCAGATAGTTCCGTACGGTGCCCGGTGACAGATGCAGCTCCCGGGCGATCTCCTGGGCCTGCGACCCCTTCGCCGCCCTGCGCAGCACCTCCGTCTCCCGCTCGGTCAGCGGCGACTCGGCGCCGTCCCAGGCCGAGAGCGCGAGCTGCGCGTCGATCACCCGGTGGCCGGCGACCACCCGCCGTACCGCGGTGGCCAGTTCCTGGGGCGGAGCGTCCTTGAGCAGATAGCCGGAGACATGCGCCGACAGCGCGCGCCGGAGCGTTCCCGGCCTGCCCAGGCTGGTGAGGATCAGCGTCCGGCACTCGGGCAGCGACTCCCGCAGCCGGGCGGCCGCCGTCAGCCCGTCGACCCCGGGCAGATCGATATCGATGATCGCGATATCGGGGCGGTGCTTCAGCGCGGCCGGCAGGATCTGGTCGCCGCGCTCCAGTTCACAGATGACCTTGAGGTCGCTCTCCAGGTTCAGCAGAGCCACCAGCGCCCCGCGGACCATGTTCATGTCTTCGGCCAGCAGAATGCGGATGGCCATGAATGGGGTCTCCTCCTCGGATCCAACAGGGCACGTGGTGCCGCTCAGGCCGCGGAGTCCTGGGCGTAGATGTCGTCGTCCACATCGGGCACTCCTCCGATCAGATGGGCGGGTGCCTCGGCCGTCAGCCGGAAGGTCCCGTCGGCGCCGCGTGCGATGGAGAGCCGGCCCGACACGGCCCGTAGCCGCGTCTCCAGGTTCCCCAGACCGCTGCCGCTGTGCGGCGAGGAGTCGCGGTACGCCGGATCGACACCGTCGTTGGACACGGACAGCCGCACCAGCCCGCCCTCCTGAATGGCCTCGATGTCACAGACACCGGCGCGTGAGTGCCGCAGCAGATTGGTGATCGCCTCCCGCAGCACCGCGGCGAGTACGGTGTCGACCCGCTGACCGATCTTCCCGAGCCGGATGGTGGCCCGTACTTTCACATCCGCGGCGGAGAGCAGGGACTGCGCCGAGCCCAGCTCCTGTTCCAGCGAGAGCCCGCGCAGCCCGCTGGCGACCGTACGCACATCGGCGAGCGACTGTCGCGAGATCGCCAGTACGTCGCTGATCTCGTCCATCGCGCGCCCCGGGTGCGTCGGCACCAGCCGGTGGATCAGCTCGCTCTTCAGCGTGATCGCGGAGAGGCTGTAGCCGAGCAGATCGTGCAGGTCCCGTGCGAATCGCAGCCGTTCCTGGGTGACCGCCATACGGGTCAGCTCGACCCGGGTGTCGTGCAGCGCCCGGACCAGCTCGGCCATCCGGGAGAGCCCGTACACGACCAGTCCGGTCAGCAGCGTCGACTGGCACAGATAGAACGCCTCCCGCAGGGGGAGACGTTCCATGACCGGGGGGATGAGCATGCTGATCCCCACCGCTCCGTAGGCGAACCAGGCCCGCCGGCCGGGCAGGAGCAGCAGCAGGGACCCCGCGAGAAAACCGGCCATCGCCCCCCACTGGGAGTGGAAGGCCGCGATCGGCAGATAGGTGAGCAGCGCCTGCGTGCCGAGCGTCACCCACTTCTGCCAGGTGGGGGCCCGGCGGGCCGTGGCGCTGGAATGTCTCAGCTGCAGCAGGAAGATGAGCACCATCCCGATGAGGGAGGCGGTCAGGGCGAAGGTGCTGTGGTCCACTCCCACGAGATTGACGACCGTGACGCTCAGATAGCCGAGAAGAGCGATCGTCAGGATGACGCGGGCCAGTTGAGGAGCCGGCTGATCCGGTGAGGTCGTGGGGCCGCGCGTCGCCCCGTCCTTCTCCCCCGGCCGGATATTCTCAGTGCACCCGTCGCCACTTCGCATGATCGTGTGTCTTCGCAGCCTTCCCCTCGAACCTCCTTGCTACGTGAAGAGCGTAAGTGATCCCCGTGAAGGATGTGCCGGGATGGGGCGCTGCTGGGACGAAATCGCCGCTCCGTTACGCGGACTTTACGCGTCCGCTCGTGGGAGTCATACGAATAGTGGTATGGGGTTCAGTTGGGCGTAAGGGGTGGGCTCGGCGCGTCTGCCCAGCTCCACCGGTGTGTTGAACAGCCGGCCGGGCGCGAAGCGCGGCCAGAAGGGCCGCAGCCCCGGGACGATCACCTTCACGACGGGGAGCTCCAGATCGGGTCGGCTCTGGTCGAGTACGAGCAGTTCCATCCCGTGCGAGCGCGTCAACTCCGTGACGGCGGTGATGTCTTCCACCAGATCATCGGTCGGGGTGTAGGACCAGTCGCCCGGTCCACGGGCCGACGCGCCCCGATCCGCCCGCAGATAGGGACGGTTGGCGGCCGTGGAGTGCCGCCACCAGTCCAGCGGTTCGGGATCGGTGACGCGGTAGCCACCGCCCTCGGACGTCACCTCGCTGACGAGGGGCAGCAGTTGGCCCATCTCCGTCAGGGCCCTGCGCAGCGCGAGCCGCGGATCGAAGTGCGCGCCGAAGCCGAAGACGATGTCCTCGGCGGGCTTGTCCGTACGCCGGGACAGGGCCGCGATCACCGGGATGCCGAAGTCCGAGGTGAGGTCCAGGGCCCATACCTCGCGGCGCACCGTACGGTAGCCCTCGCGCAGCCGCTCGATGTACGGCTCCCCGAAGGCGTCGAGATCGATACCGGGCTGCCGGGTCCGGTTGTACCACCACAGCGCCACGGCGTCCCGCTCCACCAGCTCCAGGAACCCCTGGATCAGGGCGTCTTCGGGGCTGCCGCCGGCGGCGTTGCCATTGGAGTCGGCCGACAGGCCGTCCGGTGCCTCCTCCTCGCCGAAGTACAGCATGGAGGTGGGCAGCAGCCGTTGGGTCTGCCCGGTCAGCGACCACACCGGGGTCCAGTCGGTGGGGCGGCGCGTGTCGAACGGCGGTGGTACGTGGTGCAGCCGGGAGCCGCCCGCGTTCCACCGCTCCCTGTCCCGCAGCTGCCGATCGTCGAACAGCTGGCAGGAGTTGGGATGGATCGCCGTCTCGCCCAGGGCGTCGAGGGAGTCACGGATCACCGGTTCATCGCCCTGCCGGGTCCCGCTGTAGCGCTCCACCGCCTCACCCAGCGCGCTCGTACGGGCCTCCGCGTCCGTGAGTCCCTTTCCGCCGCTGAGGGAGCGCAGCCCGGCCCGCAGCCCCGCCAGGGTTCCGCCGCGCATGGCCAGATTCTGGCCGGAGAGAAAGGCGTTGACGAACTCAGGGCTCCCCGGAGCGCGCCGGATCTCCTTGATGATTCCGGTGACGGGATCCACCAGGGATCCGTGGCGCTCCCATATCTGAGTGGGCGTCAGTGCCCGGTGGCCATTGAGATCACGTACGGCCTTGGGCCGCGACACGGGCGTGAACGGGGCGTCGACCCGCCGGGCGACCAGGCCGGGATCCCCGCAGACCGCGCACTGCGGCAGCCGCGCCACGGGATGGGCCGTGGTGCGCAGCCCCAGCGTGTCCAGCGTGTTCACGGAGCCGTGGGAGGCGGTCCGTATCCCCGCCAGCCACTTGGCGGCCTCCAGCACGGCGAGCTGTACGGCGATGGCCCTGCCCGCCGCGAGTGTGGCGTGCGGTCGCTGTGGCGGTCCGTCCAGACCCAGCGCGCGCTGGAGGGGGCGCTCGGAGCGGCGGTGACCGCGCAGCCGGGTCGCCAGACAGTGCCAGCAGGGGCCCTCGCCGGGGCGGAAGACCGGTCCGATCCAGGGGGTCGTGGAGCCCACTCCCACCAGCAGCCAGGGCGTTCCCGCCGCGCGGTGCCCGGCGTCGATCTCGCGCAGCCGGGGGGAGAGATAGTCGTCGCACAGGACGAGCGAGAGATCCGCTTCGGTGTCCGGGGGCGCGAGCGTCAGTCCGGAGGCGCGGCACGCGGCGCCGACCTGGTCCAGGTCGGCATCGGTCAGGGCCACCGGGCGTACCGACGTCCGGGCGAGCGTGTCCAGCGTACGTACGCCGTCCAGGCCGGCCAGCTCCCAGTAGGCCTCGGCGGCGGGATCGGGGCAGGGGGGCGCGGTCGGGCTCGCCTCCGCCGCGGAACTCTCCGCGACGGCCGGGCTCTCCGCGACGGCCGGGCTCTCCGGCGCGGCCGGGCGCAGCCGTAGCAGTCCCGCCGCGTCGAGGGCCCGCAGCGAGGCGGCGGCCTCCTCGGCGGTCAGCGCGGGAGCCGCGTCACGCAGCACCCCGTCAGGACTGCGGGTGCCGTCGAGCAGGGGTACCAGCACCTCGCTGTGGTCCCCGTACAGCGCGGTGACTCCGCGCTGGGACACCAGATAGGCCGCCTCCCCCGGGACGACCGTCGCGCGCAGATGGCTCTTGAAGCCAAGACGCGCCCCGTCGCCGGCGGACGGCCACCGGCCGTTCCCCCCTGCCTCGGTCATGCCTGGTACTGCTCGTGCCCGTTGAAGGCGGGGGCGACGGGAGAGGCGTTGATGCAGATGCTCAGCAGCGCGACGCCCTCCTCGGGTATCGAGTCGAGGTCCTCGATGACGAGATGACGTCCGCCGGCCGCCGGTCCGTCCGACCCGAGGAGGGAGGTGATGGCGTTGCTCATAACGATCGTTCCCCTTTCATGCTGTCAGTTGTCGTGCGGTCAGTTGACGCCTTGTGACGTGCTCAACTGGTGACGACTGTCGCGGGATTGATTCTGTACACAGCGGTGTGATGGGTAAACAGTCCCGGATTCACTGCCAGGGTATGAAATTCTCACGTTCCGGCCGGGCCGATCCCGCTGTCCGCCGACGCGGCGGCTCAGGTCACGGAAGCCGGACGCGTACCGGGACGAGCCGTGGAAGGGGGATTCCGCAGCCGTCCGCCCAGCAGCGCCATGCCGAGCGGTGTGACCGAATGGAGGGCGCTGTTCCGTACCCGCCGGGTGGTGATCAGCCCGGACTCCCGCAGTACGGAGGCGTGTTGGCTCGCGCTGCCGGGGGAGACGCCGAGCCGCGCGGCGAGCTGGCTGGTGGTGCAGGTGTTGGTCAGCGCGCGCAGGGCGGCGGCCCGGGTCTGACCGACGAGTGCGCTGAGCGCCTGCCCGCAGGTGACCTCCGGGGCTTCCGGGCCCGCGAACAGAGCGGCGGCGTCCGGCGGTATGGAGAAGACCAACGCGGGCTGGCCGCTGTCCCGTTCGGCGGCGATGACCCGGCCGACCTGCCCCGGCAGGAACGCCGACGGGTTGAGCAGCAGGCCCTGGCCCCTGAGGTGGATGTCCAGCTCCAGCCCGTCGTGAATCTCCAGCACCGGCGGGTTCCATACGATCCGGGGGTGCAGCGTGGCGAGCAACTGCTCGACCCCGCCCGTCATGGCGATGCGTCCGTGCGCGTCGCACTCGCTGTCGAGCCGTTCCAGAACGCTGTCCCAGTACGGGGCGACACCGGCCCGCCACATGTCCACGGCCAGCCGGGTCGCGTCCGTGCGGGTCAGGGAGAGCGCGGCGAGCGCCGAGGCGTCACCGTCCGGCGAGGAGTCGAGCAGGAACAGCAGATCGTCCGGCGCCTTGAGGGCCCGGAGCAGAGGGACGAGCGGCCTGTTGAGGGAGGAGGTCTCGCGTAGTCGGCCGAGTACGTCGCCCCGCCATCGCGCGTAGTCGGGGTTGCGGGACTGGGTGAGCACACCGAGCGCGAAGACCCCCTCGGCGACGGGTCCGAGGGTGCTCTGCAGCCGGGTTCGGGCCAGATCCGCCGCGGTGAAGTGGATTCTCTGCATGTAACGCCCCCGTGAGCGAGTGGTGAATCGGTGGCGCCGCCCGTGCGGCCGGCAATACGCTCGCCGGTGCGTGGTAGGCACACGACGTGCGCGGATCGGGCCGGACAGGGCCTAGGGACCGGACAGGGCCTAGGGACCGGACAGGGCCTAGGGAAGGGACTGGGACTCGCTGCCGACGGTGCCACGGGCCGAGCTGCGCAGACAGTGTCGGCGTCCTCGAACCGTCATGGCCGATTCACTGTCCGGATCATGAATTCTTCAGGGGTGGCGTCGCGGCGTGCGGCGTACGATCCTGATCGGGCTGAATCAGTGCTGGTTGTGGTGGTCGCGGAGGTGCGGTTGTGCTGAAGACGGGGAAGATCCAGCGGTTCGACGAGACGCGTGGGTACGGATTCATCAACCCGGACGAGGGCGGTGAGGACGTGTTCATGCATGCGAACGATCTGCTGGACGAGAAGTACCTCTACCAGGCGGGCCGGGACGTCGAGTTCTTCGTCGAAATGGGCGACAAGGGCCCGAAGGCCTCGGAGATCCGTCTGATCCACCAGCCCTCGCGACGCCGGCTCGAACGGCTGGGGGCGGACGGCGGGGCGGACGGCGGGGCTGCCGAGGACGAGCCCGGCGCCGCCGGGTTCCGGAGCGAGCTGACCGACGTACTCCTCGACGCCGACGGAACTCTGACGGCCGATCAGATCAAGCGGATCCGCACCCGGATCGTCGAACTGGCCCGTGCGCACGGCTGGATCGCCGACTGACCGGTGCGCCGGCCGCCCGCGGAATTCCACGCGGGGGGGGCAAGGTGAAGCGGGCGATATGAGCAGGAGCAGCGCGGGTGCCCCGGAATGCGGTCCGGGACACCCGCCCTTTGCGTGTACGGGCGCGATCGCCGGGGAAGGGAGTCCGGCATCGCTCCGTACTCGCGGTCCGGCCGTCAGAGGACGTCCCGGCGCATGGGCACCAGTACGGCCACGGCCGCCGCGACGAGAGCGTAACCCGCCAGCAGCAGTCCGCCGCCCACCGGTGACAGCAACGACACCGGACTCGTGGCCAGTTCGTCCGCCAGGACATCAGCGAGATAGGTGAACCCGGTGAGCGAGGCCGTCGCACCACCCGGCAGCAGCGGGTAGAGCAGATTGACCCCGGGGATCATCATCAGGATCACCTCGCCCAGATAGAGATAGCCGATCACCACCGCGAGAGCCGCGATCTGATCGCGGATCAGCGCGCCCATCGCCACCCCGAGCAGGGTGTAGACCGCCATCGTCAGCGCCAGCCTGAGCAGTAGCTCGATCACCGTGCCGGTAGCCAGCCCGGGGCTGACCCCGCGGGCGGCGAGCACTCCGAAGAACCCCGCGCCCGCGCTGCCGGTCTGCACCAGCCCGTACACCAGACCGGCCACGGAGAAGGTGACCAGCTTGGCGGTGAGCACCTGCCGGCGCCGCGGCGCGAAGAGGAAGGTGAAGGTGACCGTACGGTGCCGGTACTCCGACGTCATGGCGAATGTGCCCAGCGCCGCCGGGACGAAGACCGTGAAGCCCAGCATCCCGAAGACCGACAGGACACCCTCCCTCGTCTCCAGGCCCGGCATGGGCGGCGAGAAATTCTCCGGTCCGACGGCGGTCAGCAGCCCGACCGTGCCACCGCCCAGGAGGACGGCGGTCAGCAGCGCCCACAGCCACATGCGCGTGGCGAGCAGCCGGCGGAACTCCGCCTTGATCAACGCGTTCATCGTGCGTCCTCCTCGCCGTCCGAGGTCAGTTCGAAGAACAACCGCTCCAGGCTCGCGCCCTCGGTGAGCAGTTCATGCACCCGCAGCCCCGCGGCCGACGCCAGATCGGCGATCTGCGCGGTCGCGAGCCCGTGCACCCGCAGCACGCCGTCGTGCCCCAGCTCGACGCTCCGCGCGGCCACCAACCCATGCGGTGTGCCCCGCAGCAGCACCTCCTTGAGCGCCTCGGCGTCGGGGGAGCGGACCCGTACGGTGGAGCGCCTGAACCGCTCCATCTCCCGCAGCGGGCCCACCGCGACCTGCTTGCCGCGCCGGATCAGCACGATGTCGTCCACGATCTGTTCGACCTCGCTGAGCACATGGCTCGACACCAGTACGGTGCGCCCCTCGTCGGCGAGTTCGCGCAGGAAGCGGCGCAGCCACGCGATGCCCTCGGGGTCGAGGCCATTGCTCGGCTCGTCGAGCAGCAGCACCTGAGGATCGCCCAGCAGCGCGGTCGCGAGACTGAGCCGCTGCTTCATTCCGGTGGAGAAGGTACGGGTCTTGCGGTGGGCGGCGTGCGCGAGGCCGAGCCGGTCCAGTAACTCCTCGACGCGGGCCGCCGGATGGCCGCCCATGGTGCGGTAGATCCGCAGATGGTCCCGCGCCGAGTGGTGGGGGTGGAAGGCCGAGGCGTCGAGAACCGCCCCGACGACCTCGGAGGGACGGCGCAGCTCCCCGTATCGCCTGCCGCCGATCGTGGCGGTGCCCGCGGTCGGGGTGACCAGGCCCAGGATCATGCGCATGGTCGTGGTCTTGCCGGCCCCGTTGGGGCCGAGGAAGCCGGTGATGACGCCCGGCTCCACGGAGAAGCTGAGATCGTCCACCGCGGCGACCGGCCCGAACCGCTTGGTCAGGCCGGTCACTTCGATCCGGTGGTTCGGGTGATTCATCAGCTCCGCGCCGGAAATCTTCGTCTCCTTCATGGGATCCATCCATCCCTCCCTCCGGGACCCGTGTCCGGTCCCGCCCTGGCCAACTGTTCTAGTAGTTGTACATCAGATACAGTGAAGTTGTGCAACTAGTGCTCGATCTCGACAGCGAGGTCCCGATCTATCAGCAGATCCGGGACCGGGTGGTGGAAGCCATCGCGGACGGCGTCCTGGCGCCCGGCGCGTCCCTGCCCTCCACCAGACAGCTCGCCGTCGACCTGGCGATCAACTTCCACACCGTGAACAAGGCGTACGACCTGCTTCGGCGCGAGGGCATCATCCGCGTCAACCGCAAGAGCGGAGCGGTGGTCCACCCGGACGTGCGGAAGGCGACGGCGGAACTACGGGTGGGGGCCGACTGGGAGCGGCGGCTGCGCACGCTGCTGGCCGAAGCGGTGGTACGGGGCAGTACCGAGGAGGAGGTCCTGATGTACGTACGGACGACCCTGGAGGGGTTCGCCGAGCGGAGTGAGGGGGGTGGGGAGCGATGAGGAAACCCAGGCGGTCGCGGCGGTGCTCCGGCGTGTTCCGGTGTGTCCAGGTGCCTGGCGGCCGTACCTCGTCAGGCCGTATCCCGCCCGGCCGTATTTCGCCCGGCCGTGCCCCGTCGCTCACGAGAGATTGGATCGGGTGAACACCGTGCTTGTCAGCCTGCTCGTCAATTCGGTGATCCTGCTGGCTCTGGGGGCCACCCTCTACGCGGCGCCGAGCCCGCGGCTCAACCCCCACGCGGTTCCCTTCGGCGTACGGGTACCGCCCGACAAGGCGGACGCCCCCGAAGTGAGCGAACAACGCCGGCGCTACCGCGCTCTGTTGCTGCCGGCCACCCTCATTGTCACGGCGACCGCCCTCGTCGTCGGGGCCGTGCTGGACAGCGTCGTGGTCGGCGGCGTGGCGGCGCTCGTGCTCTGCGTCATCGCCGGCGCGCTGTGGCTCGGCGCGCACCGCGCCCTCGCCCGCGCGAAGGAGCGGGGCAACTGGTACGAGCACGTACGGCAGGGCGTGGTCATGGACACCTCCCTGCGTACCGATCCCGTACGGCTCCCCTGGGCATGGACGATTCCGTCGCTCGTGGTGATCGTCGTGACCGCCGTCGTCGGTGCGATCGTCTACCCGCGGCTGCCCGAGACGATGGCGCTGCCGGAACGCACGTCGAGCGGGACCGTGTACCGCGAGATCACGACCACCTTCTGGAGCGCGTTCAGCCCGGTCTTCGCCCAGATCCTGCTGACCGCCGTGGTCATCGGGACAGTCGCCGCCGTACTGCGCGCCCGCGCGGACCTGGATGTCTCGCGGCCGCGGAGCAGCGCCGCCCGGCACCGCCGCTACCTCGGTCTGACGGCGCGCGGTCTGCTGGGCAGCGCCGCACTGCTGAACCTCATGCTGCTCGGGCTGGCCGGGATGATGTGGAGCGACAGCCGCTCCGGCGCCGTGCTGTCGCTGGTCATCGGCGTGCCGCTGCTCGGGGCCGGCGCCGTGTTCGTACCGCTCGTACGGATCGGAGCCGGGGGCGGCCGGCTGACGCCGGAAAACACGGACGGCTCGGGTGGCTTCGACGGCTCGGGCTCGGATGAGGGGACCGGGCTCGTACCGCGTGACGACGACCGCCACTGGTACGGCGCCGGCACCGTCTACGTCAACGCCGACGATCCCGCCGTGCTCGTGCCCCGGCGCGTGGGCATGGGCTGGACCGTGAACGTGGGCAATCCCCGGTTCCTGATCATCTGCGCGGTGGTGCTCGCGATCGCCGCGGGAGCGACGGTCGTGTCCGTCACCGTGGGGTCGGGCTAGGTCCTGTCCGACCGGACAGGACCCAAGGGCTGTCGAAGCGCCGATCGGGGCCCGCATAGGGTGGGGGGATGCAGGAGCAGTACCGAACCGTCGCCGGCGTGGGCGTGCACGAGACCGAGATCAACCGGTCGCGCTTCATCTGCGCGCTGGCGCCCGTGGCGACGGAGGAGGAGGCGCGGGAGTTCGTCGCGCGGATCCGCAAGGAGCACCCGACGGCCACGCACAACTGCTTCGCGTATGTGATCGGCGCCGACGCCTCGGTACAGAGGGCCAGTGACGACGGCGAGCCGGGCGGTACGGCGGGGACGCCGATGCTCCAGATGCTGATGCGACGTGAGGTGCGCTACACCGCCGCGGTCGTGACCCGCTACTACGGCGGGGTCAAGCTCGGCGCGGGGGGTCTGATCAGGGCCTACGGGGGAGTGGTCGGCGAGGCCCTGGACGCCCTCGGGACCCTCACCCGGCAGCGCTTCCGGCTCGCGACCGTCACCGTCGACCACCAGCGCGCGGGCCGGCTGGAGAACGATCTGCGGGCGACCGGGCGTGCGGTGCGGGACGTACGGTACGCCGAGGCGGTGACGATCGAGATCGGCCTGCCGGACTCGGAGGTACCGGCGTTCCGCGCGTGGCTGGCCGATACGACGGCGGGGACCGCCGTGCTGGAGCTGGGCGGAGAAGCCTTTGCCTGACGTGTGCGACGTACGCGACGGGTGCTGCGCACGCGACGTACGCGACCTGTGCTCCGCACGCGACGTACGCGACCTGTGCTGCGTACGCGACGTGTGCCACGTACGCCGGGTGCCCGATATGACCCGCGTCTGCCGCCCCCTGGAGGGCCAGTCTTGAGGATTCTGCACACGTCGGACTGGCATCTCGGGCGGTCGTTCCACCGCGTGAGCATGCTCGACGCCCAGGCCGCGTTCCTCGACCACCTCGTGGCCACGGCCCGTGACCGCGAAGTGGACGCGGTCGTCGTCGCGGGCGATGTCTACGACCGGGCCGTACCCCCGCTCAGCGCCGTGGAGTTGTTCGACCGGGCCCTGCACCGTCTCGCCGATGCCGGCGTACCGACCGTGATGATCTCCGGCAACCATGACTCGGCACGCAGGCTCGGCGTGCTCGCCGGTCTGGTCGAGCGCGCGGGGATCCATCTGCGGACCGACCCGGCCGGCTGCGCCACCCCCGTCCTGCTGGAGGACGCGCACGGCGAGGTGGCCTTCTACGGACTGCCGTATCTCGAACCGGCTCTGGTACGGGACGAGTTCAAGGTCACCAAGGTCCACCACGAGACGGTGCTCGGCGCGGCGATGGAGCGGGTACGGGCCGATCTCGCGGGACGCGACGCGGGCACGCGCTCCGTCGTCCTCGCGCACGCGTTCGTCGCGGGCGGCGCGCCCAGCGACAGCGAGCGGGACATCACCGTGGGCGGTGTGGCGGCCGTGCCCACGGGAGTCTTCGACGGTGTCGACTATGTCGCCCTGGGGCATCTGCACGGCGCCCAGACCCTTACCGAACGCGTCCGTTACGCGGGCTCGCCACTCGCGTACTCCTTCTCGGAGACCACGCACCGCAAGACGATGTGGCTGGTGGAGCTGGGGCCGCGGGGCGAGATCGAAGCGGAGCGGATCGACTGTCCGGTGCCGCGCGCCCTGGCCAGGATCCGGGGCACGCTCGGCGAACTGCTCGACGACCCCGGACTCGCCCACCACGAGGAGTCCTGGGTCGAGGCGACCCTGACCGATCCGGTACGCCCCGCCGAGCCCATGGCCCGGCTCGCCGAGCGCTTCCCGTACACCCTCAGTCTTGTCTTCGACCCGGAGCGGGAGGACGACGACCCGCTCTCCTCCTATGCCCAGCGCCTCGCGGGCCGTACCGACCAGCAGATCGCGGAGGACTTCGTGGCGCATGTACGGGGCGGACCGGGGCCCGACGAGCCCGAACGCGACGTGCTGCGCGCCGCGTTCGAGGACGTACGGGTCGACGCGACGGTACGCGAGGTGACTCCGTGAGGCTGCATCGGCTGACCCTCACCGCCTTCGGGCCGTTCGCCACCACCGAGGAAGTGGACTTCGACGCGCTCTGCGCCGCCGGGCTCTTTCTGCTGCACGGCCCGACCGGCGCCGGGAAGACCTCCGTACTCGACGCGGTCTGCTACGCGCTGTACGGCGCCGTGCCGGGTGCCCGTCAGAGCCCCGGGGCCACTCTCCGCAGCGATCACGCGCCCGTCGGGACCCCCACCGAGATCGGACTCGATCTGACCGTGGGCGGCCGGCGGCTGGAGATCGTCCGGCGGCCCGCGCAGCTCCGGCCGAAGAAGCGGACGAAGGGATTCACCACCGAGAAGGCGCAGAGCCGGCTGCGCGAGTACGACGCGGAGAGCGGTACCTGGCAGGCGCTGAGCGGCTCCCACCAGGAGATCGGCGAGGAGATCGGCCAGCTGCTCGGGATGAGCAGGGATCAGTTCTGCCAGGTGGTGCTGCTGCCGCAGGGCGACTTCGCCCGCTTCCTGCGCGCGGACGCGGAGGCGCGCGGCAAACTCCTCGGCAAGCTCTTCGACACCCGCAGGTTCGCCGCGGTCGAGGAGCGCCTCGCCGAGCTGCGGCGCGCCGCGGAGCACCGGGTACGCGCGGGTGACGACCGGCTTCTCGCCGTCGCGCAGCGCCTCGCCCAGGAGGCGGGCGACCGTACGGCGTCCCCGCTGAGCGACCGTACGGCGTCCTCACGGAGTGACCGTACGGCGTCCCCCCTGGGCAACGGTACGGCGCCGCCGCTGCCCGAACCGCGACCGGGCGACGCGGGGTTCGCCCCGGCAATCCTGGAGTGGGCGGCGGTCGTCCGCACCGGCGCCCATGAGTGGTCCGACATCGCGGAATCCGCCCTGTCCGCCGCCGGGAGCCGCGCCGCAGGCGCCCGGCGCGCGCTGGACGCCGAGCATGAACGGGCGGCGCTGCAAGAGCGGTTCGCCCAGACGCGGCGCCGCGCCGAGGCGCTGGAGGAACAGCGCGACGAGCACGAGCGGACGCGGGCCAGGCTGGAGCGTTCCCACAAGGCGGAGCTGGTCGCACCGGCGCTGTCGCTGCGCGCCGACGCGGAACAGGCGCACCGCTTCGCCAACGCCGAGTACGAACGCGCCCGCACGCTGCTGCCCGCCGGTCTCACGGACGCCGGAGCGGAACAACTCGCCGCGCTGGAAGGGAACGTGCGCCAGGAGCTCGGCGCGCTCGACGCCGCCCGGCGCGCCGAACACCGCGACGCCGAGATCACGGCCGAGCGCGCCGACCTCGACCGGCAGGCGCGGGCCGACGAGGAGGTCCTTCAGGAAGCGGCCGACTGGCTGGCCGGATGGGAGTCGAGACGCGGCGCCCTCCAGGACCGTATCGAGGCCGCGCAGGAGGCGGCGACCCGCGCCGAACAACTCGCCGGACAGCTCGATCCGGCACGCCACCGGCTCGAAGCGGCCCGACGGCGCGACACCCTCGAAGCGGCGGGCTCGGAAGCCGGGCGACTGCTCAACTCGGCCCGGGAACACACCAATACGGCGCATGAACACTGGCTCGACCTGCGCGGCCGACGGCTGGCCGGCATGGCCGCCGAGCTGGCCGCCGCACTCGCCGACGGCGAACCCTGCGCGGTCTGCGGCTCCGCCGCGCATCCCAGCCCCGCGCTGCCCACCGACGGCCAGGTCGACCCCGCCGCGGAGGACGCGGCGCTGGCTGCGTACCGGCGCGCCGACGAGGCCCGCGGGCGCGCCGAGCGCGAGCACGCGGAGATACGGGAGCGACACGCGGCGGCCCGCGCGGCGGCCGGTGAGTCGAGCGTCGCCGAACTCGCCGCGCTCACCGAGCGGTTGGACCGGGAACACGCCGAGGCCCGCCGCGTCGCCGCCGGTACACACGCCGCCCGCGAGGCCCTGGGCCGCGCCGAGCGTGAGTACGAGGGCAGGCTCACCGCGCAGCGCGAAGCCGAACGCCGCGTCGCCGCCCGTACCTCGCGACGCGACGCCCTCGAACGCGAACAGGGCGCGCTGCGGGACGAGCTGACCCGCGCCCGGGGTGACGCGGACAGTGTCGCCGAGCGCGCCGAGCGGCTGGCGGACCGGGCCGGCCGGCTCGCCGGGGCCGCCGAGGCGGTACGCGCCGTCGAGACCACCGCGCTCCGGCTCAAGGAGGCCGACGGCCGGCTCGCCGGCGCCGCCTTCCGGGCCGGTTTCGACACCCCGGAGGCCGCCGCGGACGCCCTGCTCACCGACACCGACCGGCGGACGCTCCAGCACCGGCTGGACGACTGGCGGGCCGAGGCCGCCGCGGTCGCCGACCGCCTCGCGGAACCGGAGACCCGCGCCGCCGCGGATCACCCGCCCGCCAGGACCGAGGCCGCGGAAGCCGCCCACAACGCCGCCGAACACGCCCTGCGCGACGCGTCGTCCGCCGCCACCACCGCCCGGGGCCGCCGCGCCGAGCTGGGCAGACTCTCCCGGCTGGCCGAGGCCGAGGTACGCGCACTCGGCCCGGTGCGCGAGGAGTACGACAGGGTGGCCCGCCTCGCCGGTCTCACCGCGGGCACCTCCACCGACAACGAACGCAGGATGCGCCTGGAGTCCTACGTCCTGGCCGCCCGCCTCGAACAGGTCGCGGCGGCGGCCACCGTACGGCTCCAGCGCATGTCCTCCGGCCGCTACGCCCTGGTCCACTCCGACGCCAGAACGGGCGGCCAGCGGCGCTCCGGGCTCGGGCTCCAGGTCATCGACGCCTGGACCGGCAGCGCGCGCGACACCTCGACACTCTCCGGCGGCGAGACCTTCTTCGCGTCCCTCGCCCTCGCGCTGGGCCTCGCGGACGTCGTCACCGACGAGGCGGGCGGCGTACGGCTGGACACCCTCTTCATCGACGAGGGCTTCGGCAGCCTGGACGACCAGACACTGGACGAGGTCCTGGACGTCCTGGACTCGCTCCGGGAGCGCGACCGGAGCGTCGGCATCGTCAGCCACGTCGCCGATCTGCGCCGCCGTATCCCCACCCAGCTGGAGATCGTCAAGGGCCGCGACGGCTCGGCGATCCGTCAGCAGGCTCAGAGGCCGCGCGGCCTCTAAGGGCCCCGAAGACTGAGGATCCCCGAAGACACGCCCTGGGGCGTGCCGGGGACGAAAACGATATGACAATTCACACCCCGCACGCGATCATCGTTTCTCATGCCCTCACTTGAATCCCCCACCCCTCACGCGCTCCGCCGCGACCCGCTCCCGCTGCGCGGCCGTACCGCGCTGGTCACCGGTGCCAGCCGGCGCGGGGGCATCGGATTCGCGGTCGCGCGGCGCCTCGTCGCGTACGGCGCGAGCGTGTATCTCCACCACCATGTGCCGCACGACGCCGGTCAGCCCTGGGGCGCCGATCCGGACGGTCCGGAGGGCGTCGCCGCCGCCGTACGGGAGGCGCGCGCGGATCCGGAGGCGCGGGTGGTGCACGGAGCAGCCGATCTGTCCGGGGCCGAGGCGCCCGCCGCGCTGATCGCCACCGCCGCCGAAGCGCTCGGCGGGCGGCTCGACATCCTGGTCGCCAACCACGCGCTCAGCGGCCACGACGGCACACTCGACACCATCGACGCGACGATGCTCGACGCCCACTGGGCGATCGACGCCCGGTCGGTGATCCTGCTCATCCAGGCCTATGCCCGGCTGCGCGCGACGCTGCCCGCCCGTACGCCCGGCGGCCGGGTCATGATGATGACGTCCGGTCAGGACATCGCGGGCGGGATGCCGGGAGAGATCGCGTACGGTCTGGCCAAGGGCGCCCTCGCCTCCGCGACCCGGTCGCTGGCCACCTCGCTCGCGGAGCAGGCGGTGACGATCAACACCGTCAACCCCGGGCCCGTCGACACGGGTTACCTGACGGGGGAGGCGTACGAGGAGATCGAGGCGTTGTTTCCGGCCGGGCGCTGGGGGATGCCCGACGACCCGGCCCGGCTGATCGCCTGGCTGGCCACCGACGAGGCGGAGTGGATCACCGGTCAGGTCATCGACTCGGAGGGCGGCTTCCGCCGCTGACCGGAGAGCGGGAGTAAGAGCGTGTCCACGACCGTCACCCTCGCCATCAGTCCGGCGCTCCCGGACGACGAACTGAACGCGCTGTTCGCCGCGTCCTGGCCCGGCCACCGTACGACGTCCTTCGCGCCGCTCCTGGCCCGCAGCCTGCTCTGGGTGGCCGCGCGGAAGGCGGGGCGGCTCGTCGGCTATGTGAATGTCGCGGGCGACGGCGGTCTGCACGCCTTCGTCCTCGACACCACCGTCCACCCCGATGAGCGCGGCCAGGGTCTGGGCAGGCAGCTCGTGCGCGCGGCGGCCGACGAGGCACGCGTGCGCGGCGCGCGATGGCTCCATGTCGACTACGAGGCCGATCTGACGCCCTTCTACGCGAGCTGCGGCTTCCGGCCGACGGCGGCCGGACTCATGCCTCTCGGCTGAGCCCGGCCACCCCGCCGCCACCCCGTGGCGGCCCCGTAGCCACTGCGTACCGGCGCGGGGTCAGAGCTTCGACAACTCGTCCACCAGATCGTCGAGACCCAGCGAGCCCTGCGACAGCGCCGCCATGTGCCACGCCTTCGCGTCGAACGCGTCGCCGTGCGCCTTGCGGGCGTTCTCCCGGCCGAGCAGCCAGGCACGCTCGCCCAGCTTGTAGCCGATGGCCTGGGCAGGCATCGACAGATAGCGGATCAGCTCGCTCTCCACGAAGTCCGCGGGACGGCCGCTGTGGTTCCCGAAGAACTCCTGCGCCAGCTCGGGCGTCCAGCGCTCGCCCGGGTGGAACGGCGAGTCCGCCGGGATCTCCAGCTCCAGATGCATACCGATGTCCACGATCACCCGGCAGGCGCGCATCATCTGCGCGTCCAGGTAACCGAGCCTGCGCTCCGCGTCCGGCAGGAAGCCCAGCTCGTCCATCAGCCGCTCCGCGTAGAGCGCCCAGCCCTCCGCGTTGGCGCTGACCTGGCCGACCGAGGCCTGGTAGCGGGAGAGCTGATCGGCGACATGGGTCCACTGCGCGATCTGCAGATGGTGGCCGGGAACGCCCTCGTGGTACCAGGTCGACACCAGGTCGTACACCGGGAAGCGGGTCTCGCCCATGGTCGGCAGCCAGGTGCGGCCGGGGCGGGAGAAATCCTCGGTGGGACCGGTGTAGTACGGGGCCGCCGCGCCGCCCGGCGGGGCGATCCGGGACTCCACGCGCCGTACGCGCTCGGCGAGTTCGAAGTGGGTGCCGTCGAGCGCGTCGATGGCCTCGTCCATCAGTTCCTGGAGCCAGACCCTGACCTCCTCGACCCCCTCGATGTGCTTCCCGTGCTCATCGAGATGGGCAAGCGCCTCCCAGGGGCCCGCGCCCGGCAGGATCTTCCCGGCCTCGGTCGTCATCTCGGCGCGCAGCCGGTGGTATTCGGACCAGCCGTACGCGTACGCCTCGTCCAGATCCAGATCGGTGCCGTTGAAATACCGCGACCAGCGGGCGTAGCGCTCGCGGCCCACGGTGTCCGGGGCGCCCTCGACGGCCGGCGCGTACACCTCGCGCATCCAGTCCCGCAGCTCGGCGAGGGAGGCGGTGGCGGAGCGTGCGGCGGCGTCCAGTTCCGTACGGACGGAGTCGGGCCCGGCGGAGACGAACTCCTCGAACCAGCCGCTCTCCTCGCCCACCCACTCCGTCAGCTGGCCGATGAAGGTCGCGGTGGCCCGGGGGCCGCCCAGCAGCTCGCGTTCCAGGCCGAGGGTGAGCGATTCGCGGTATCCGGCGAGCGCGGCGGGCACGGCCCGCAGCCGCTCGGCGATCGCCGACCAGTCCTCGTCCGTCTCGGCCGGGGTCAGCGGGAACGCGTCGCGGAGATGGTGCACGGGCGAGTGGATATTGCTGACCAGCCTCAGCCCCTCCTCGGCGTCATGGACGGCGAGTTCGGCCGTCAGACGCTCACGCAGCAGCCGGCCGCAGCGCCGCTCGGCATCGCTGTCCGCGCCCGGCAGCGTTTCGGCCATATCGAGCCGGGCGAGGGTCGCCCGGCCGAGATCGGCGACAGCCTGCTGTCCGGCCGGGGAGAAGTCGGGCAGGCGACGGGAGCTCTCCGCGACGCCCAGATAGGTTCCGGTGATCGGGTCGAGTTCGATGAGTGCGTCGACGTAGGCGTCGGCGACCTGGCGGGGCAGCGCGCTGCCGGATGTGGCTGACATGCGGACATCCTCTCCGAGGGAGAACTTCCGCGTCACATCCTCGTCCCCGGCGGATCGGTCGGAATGGCCGATGACGGCGACATCGGGGGACCGCCCCTTCCGGAAGATCGACCCGGCGCCGGCGCGGGCGACTGTGGACCTGTCCGGCATCGTGACATGGACCGGACAGTCGTCCGGGCCGGTGGGACGGAAAAGCGCCCGGGACACCGAACAGTGCCGGGGACACGGAACAGCGCCCGGGACACGGAACAGTGCCGGGGACACGGAACAGCGCCCGGGACACGGAACAGTGCCGGGGACACGGAACAGCGCCCGGGACACCGAGCAGTTCCCAGGACGCGGAACAGCGCCCGTGCCACGGGAAAGGCCCGGATCCGCTCCACGACCGGGCCGATCGGCTCCCTGCGGGCGGTGCGGTCCCGGCCCGAAGGGAGAGCAGGGCACCGGGACCACAGCCGATTTTGGCCGGATCACGACGTAGCCGATGCCCGTAACCACCTCGGACCCGGACCGCCGGGGCACCCGATCCGGGCCGGGTCCGGGCCGAGTCCGGGTCCAGTCCGGGTCCAGTCCGGGCCGGGCACTCAGCGATCGGCCTGCTCGTGGTCGAACATCTCCGAATCGCCGTACGGAGGAAGCCCCGGCGCGGCCGTCGGCTCCAGCCGGGCCGTGATGACCAGCGTTCCCTCGTCGATCTGGTAGTCCAGCGGCAGACCGAGGTCCCGCATGGTCGCGACCATGCCCGTGTTGGACGCCTGCGTGACGGCGTACACGCTGCCGCACCGGGCCTCGACGGCGAGCGCCACGAGCCTGCCAAGCAGTTCGGAACCGATTCCGCGCCGCTGCCAGGTGTCCTCCACGATCAGCGCCACCTCGGTCTCGTCGCCGTCCCAGAGCAGATGGCCGAGGGCGACGAGGCGGCCGGATTCCGTCTCGACCGCGAGCGTACGTCCGAAGCGCGGGCTGAGCAGATGGTTCAGATAGCGGTCGGCGTCCCCGACCGGGCCGTGGTAGCGCAGGCCCAGGGTCCGTTCGGAGCAGCGGGCGTGCATGGCGAGCGCGGCGTCGAGATCGCCGCGGTCGGCGCGGCGGACGGTGATCTCCTCGCCCTCGGGCAGCGTGAGTACGTCCTGGCCGCGGGGGATACGCGGGCCGAGCCGGGCGTCCAGCTCGACCAGTGCCCGGGCCCGAGCGAACTCGGTCGGGGTGAAGGGCAGATAGGGGCGCTCGACGATGACGCTGCCGCCGTGCGGGTCGTGCAGCCGCATCTCCGTTCCGTCCAGCACTCCTTCGACGGGCGCGCTCCCGCCGGAGGCGCGGTCGGCGAGGGAACCGGCGGGCCGGGAGCGGATCGTGCAGCGGCCGAGCAACTGGCGCAGCGAGAGCGGCAGTTCGGCGGCGTCCAGCGCGGTACGGGTGGCGAGGCCGAGCACCCGGGTCGGGGTGTCCACCAGATCGTGCGCGTCGGCGCGCTCGATCCATGTACTGCTGCCGCCCGCGGCCGAGATCTCGCGGGTGAGGTCCTTCGCCTGGAGCACGGACGGCGCGCGCAGCAGGAACTCGTCCACGGTGCCCTCGGCCAGCGGATGGGTCTGGAGGGTGAGGATGTCGACATGGTGCGTGGCGAAGGCGGTGCACAGCGCGGCGAGACTCCCCGGCTCGTCCCGCACGGTGGTCCGCATCCGCCAGAGCGTCGTCTCCACCGATTCGGCCGGGCCCGCACCCTTCCGCGCGTCCGGCACCGGCGGGGCCTGGCTGCCGGACGGCGGTGGGGCATGACCGTGCCTTCGTGCCCACCATGTGTGGAACATGGCCGTGGCGATCAGCGCCACGGCGGAGGCGACCAGCAGGAACGCGCCGTCGGGTCCATGGGCGATCATGTTCGCGAGGGCGTCGGCGACGGCCACGGCGGTGAACAGGGCGGCCAGCTCAACAAGGTCCCGCCGCCAGTGGTGCGGACGGCGGACACTCTTCGCGGAAGTCACATTGGTCATGGCCTCACTCTGACGGAATGGTGTTGCGTGATCACGAACGGTTTGTGACTGATGGGTTAAGGATGGATCTGTTCCATTTTGGCCTGTCTTTGGTCAAATTTGGCGCGGAGTGTTCGCTTCAGCAGCGCAATGTGGCCAGCAGCCGGGCCGATTCCCCGACCAGCCGCGAGCTGCCCCCGCGCCCGGCCAACTCCGCCAGCCCAGGTATGTCCCCGGTGGCACCGCACCGCTCCGCGCACTCGGCGGCCACGGAAAGAATCTCCCCCAGCCCGGGACGCGCGGTCCCCGGAGCCAGCAGACCGGGCAGCGCCGCGCCCAGTACGGACCAGACCGTGGCGTGGGCGCCGGTCGCCGCGGCCGTACGGACGGCGTCGGCCCACCGGTTCACCTTGACCTGGTCCGATTTCACCAGGGAGGCCAACTCCCGGCCAAGCAGCTCGCCGTCCAGGTCACCGCGGGCGGCCAGCACCAGCAGCGCGTCCACCGCAGACAGCCGGTCCTGCGGGTGACGCGCCCCGAGGCCGTATGCCACGCCCCGGTGCAGCGAGCGGCCCGCCGGGCCACCGCTCTCGGCGAGCGGCGGCAGCCACCAGGACCCGCCCCGCTGGTCGTCCCGCGCGCAGGCGGTCACCTCGGGCAGCAGCCACGCGGCGAGCGTCTCGCGGTCCTCGGGCAGGACGGCCGGCCAGTCGCCTTGTCGGTCCCCGCTCCAGTGATGGCACCGCGAATCGGCGGGCAGGTCCGGAAGGCCCAGCCAACGGAACGCTCGCGGGAATTGCCGCCGGATGGCCAGACCCTGGCCCAGTCGCGAGGCCATCGTGGTCTTCGCCCGCTCCGCACCGCCATCGAGCGCGGGCAGCGACGTCCCGCCCCCGGTCAGCCAGGCGGCGAGCCGGCCGCCCTCGGGGGTGCCCAGCGCGGCCGCCGCGCGCGCTGTCTCCGGGTCCCGGCCGCGCCGTACCCGTAGCAGCGCCTGGGCGAAGTCGACCGGAGCCGGCGTGGCACACAGACGCTGGTACTCACCCAGCCGCTCCATCAGCACATCGGGGTCCAGCGCGCCCGTCTCCCAGGTCGGCGTGGCGAGGAGGAACGGCAGCGGTCGGGTACGCAGCAGATACGCGGCCTCCCACAGCCGCGCGTCGATCACCCCGTTCAGCGTGGCGTGGGCGCAGGATCCCCGGCTCACCCCTCGGGTGTTCGCGTTCCACAGCGCCTTCGTGGACACCCGCTCCAGCACCGAAGCGGCCACCACCTCCACCCCGTCGGAGTTCCGGGACAACCACTCGTCGCGATCGCGCGGCGTCCCGTCCTTCATCCACCAGCAGGCGGCCAGCGCGTCGCGCAGCGAGCCGGCCAGCGCCGCCCGGTCCCGGTAGGCGTGCCGGACCAGGCCGTCCAGTACCCGTTCGAAGTCGGCCATCGCACCGGCCGAGGTGATCAGCGCCGACGTCTGCTCCACCAGCTCCGCGAGATCCGACGGGGACGGAACCAGCGGCGCCGGCTCCGGTGCGGGCGGCAGGATCTCCTCGTACGGACCGGAATCCAGCTCCACCGGCAGCTCGTCGAAGACCTCGGCGGCCCGCGCTCGGTGGACCGGACTCAGCCGGGCCGCGGCCATGGCCAGCTCCGAGCGCTGATCCGCCGTGACGGCGGACAGCTGCCGGACCACCAGCTTCAGCGCCCGCTCCTGGATGCCCACGTCCTCATGTCCGAACGCCTCGGCCGCCACGGGCAACAGCGCTTCCGCGCCGCCGCCGTCCGCGCGCAGGACCTTGCCCATCAGCACCAGTTGAGCCCGGACGAGCTTCTTCTCCGGCCGGAACAGCACCGACGCCGACATATCGGCCAGGCTCCGCATGGGCAGAGCGCCACGGAGCGCCAGCCGGGCGAGCACCCGCTGCGCGTGCCCGGCCACCGTCGATGTGCCGTCCGACGCCATACCGATCCAGTCGGACGCGCGGGCGCGCTCCTCGTCCGGGGTCAGTGCCAGCCGGTCGAGCAGCTTCAGGAAGAAGTCCAGATCGCCGGGCTTCCCGCCGCGCAGCAGCCGCGCCACGGAGGCGTCCACCAGCAGTCGTCGCTCCACCACCTCTTCCTCGGCGAGGACGGCGAGCACCGACGGCCAGTGGCGCGGGTCGGTGATGTCGCCGTACAGGACGAGCGGGCTGGGCAGTTCGGCCGTCTCGAACAGGCGTGGAACCATGACCCGCAGCTGTGGATCCTTCCGCAGCGCCGGCAGGAGCCGGCCATGGGACGGAGCCGCCTCGGCCCAGCCATGCACATACTCGTCCGTGTCCGGTACGGGACATCCCGCCAGCCGGACCAGGCCCGCGATGAACGGGTAATCGAGCCGCGCGGTCGACGCCCGGCCCGCGAGCCGGTGCGCGACATCGCCGAGCCAGCCCGGCTCGCGGTCCGAGAGAAGGCCGAGCATCAGCTCATGCGGCAGCGAGAAACCCTCGCGCAGATCGCGGGCGCCGATCCACGCCGCCGTCGCCGCGGCCCCCGTATGACAGCCCGCCCCGGCGACCACCAGCGCCCGCTGAATCCGTCTGCGCTCCCGCCACCGGTCCCACGGCCAGTCGCGCAGCTCCTCGCGGAGCGCCTTCAACGCGGCCAGCGCCTCCTTGCGGTCCGCCGCCGTCATAGGCCCGACCAGCCCGGGAACGGCATCGGCCCGGCCGGCCCGTACGACATCGAGCAGTTCGCTCATCGCACACCGCTCACGGTCACGACGGCCTCGCGGCGCGCCATCCGGACGGCCAGCGCGTGCTTGCACGGCCCGCGTTTCCCCCGGTAGTCGGCCCACCACCGGCAGGTGCAGCTGAGCACGCCGTCGGCTTCCCGCACCTGGTAGCGCCGCTCTCCCGACGCCACCGACGCCGGATCGCCATCGAGGACGACGGCCCCCGAGGAGACCAGGGCGCGCGCCGCGACCAGCCGTGGATTGTGCCGCTCTGCGCGGTCCGCGTCATACGGCAGCTCCCGGTGGAAGTACGCGGCGTCCGCGATGTCGTAGCCGACCCGGCCCGCCGTTCCGAGCCGGATCAGCGCGGCCCGTACCCGCTCCACCGTCAGCCCCGCCCGCGCGGCCAGCTCCACCGGGTCGATCCGCGGCTCCCACGCCAGCAGTACGGACACCAACTCGGCGTCCTCGGCGGCCTCTTCCGTCGCCAGCGCCTCCAGCACCCCGCCCTCACCGGAGAATCCGCGCGCCGGGTCGGGCGACAGGGTGAGCGTGAGCCGCATCCCCGGCAGCACCACCTCCCAGGCGCTCGCCGTCGCGGCTCCGTCGGCCACCGGCCCGTACACCCGCAGCGCCGTCGCGTCCCGCAGCACCCGCTGCAACGCCACCAGCCGGTGCGGACCCGGCAGACATACCGCCCCCGGCGCCGGCCTGGTGGTCGGCCGTAGCGTCCTGCCCGCCGGTACGACCCACATCGCCCCGCGCGAGGAACTGCCCGAGCCACGTGGCAGCGAACGCAGAAAACGGACGGCCTCGGCGGCGGTCAGCTCGGCCCGCAGATCGAAACCGGCCGAGACCACCTGCGCCTCGGCGAAGCCGCGCAGCCACCGGTCGGGCAGCGGGACCTTCTTCTCCACCACCGCGCCGTCCAGCGTGGTGACCGCCAACTCGTCGGGCCCCACCCGCAGATGCAGCGGATCGTCACCCATCATCCGGGACAGGGCCGCACGCAGCGGATTGTTCACGTCCACATTGGTCGTGCCATGCCCGGTCTCCGCGCCGTCGAGCCCGTCCCGCCCCACATCGAGCCGTGCGTACACCCCGCAGCAGCCGGAGAACGACTCGAAGCGCAGCCGGTCGCCGTTGCCCGTCACCACCGGATCCAGCGACGCGCGCGACACCTGCTGGTAGTACCGGGCGCCCGCCACATCCGCGACCGCGAGCAGCCCCCGGGCGGCGGCCCGCGGCGAGGACAGGAACCCGGAGAAGAAGCGCGGATGCGCCTCGGCACCGGTGGGTGTGAGCCCGCCCGAGGTCTCCAGGCCGAGCAGCCGTCCGCCCCGCGCACTCTCCAGGGCGGACGGACGGGAATAGGCGAGCGCCTGTACGGATCGCGTCATGGAAAAGACGTTAGATCCCGGCACTGACAATCGACTTCGGGCGAACCCCGGCAGGCGGAGCCGCGGCTCCTACTGGCCGACCTTCCCCGGCTGGAGCACCTTCGTGAACAGCACCGTTCCGCCCTCTTCCCGCAGCCGGACCGTCAGTTCACCGCCGGCGCCGTCGATGTCGACCTCGCCGAAGAGCGGCGGGACCTCCATCGGGGAGAGGTTCGAGCCCTGCGGCGCCTTGACGAAGGCCCGGTCGGGACCGAACGTGTCGTCCAGCTTGCTGGCCGGGAACTGGCCCGCGGCGATCGGGCCCGAGACGAACTCCCAGAAGGGCGCGAAGTCCTTGAAGGCGGCCCGCTCCGGCGTGTAGTGCTGCGCCGAGGTGTGGTGGACGTCCGCCGTCAGCCACAGCGTGCCGGTGATCCGCTGGTGCTTGATGTACCGCAGCAGCTCGGCGATCTGGAGTTCCCGGCCGAGCGGAGCGCCCGGGTCGCCCTGGGCGATCGCCTCGATGTTCGCCGTACCGTCCGGCACGACCAGTCCGATCGGCATATCGGCGGCGATCACCTTCCACACCGCGCGCGACCGCGACAGCTCGCGCTTGAGCCACGCGAGCTGCTCCGCGCCGAGGATGCCGTTGGTGTCGTCGGTCTGCCGGCCGGGCGAGTTGGCGTTGCGGTACGTCCGCATGTCCAGGACGAACACATCGAGCAGCGGACCGTGGTTCACCACACGGTGGACGCGCCGGTCCGCCCCGCGCGCGGGCGTCGAGATCGGGAAGTACTCGTGGAACGCCTGCGTGGAGCGGGCGGCCAGCACATCCACGTTCTTCTCGGTGTAGCGCACGTCGTCCAGGATCTGGCCCGGGTACCAGTTGTTGCGCACCTCGTGGTCGTCCCACTGAGTGATCGACGGGACCTCGGAGTTGAAGCGCCGTACGTTCTCGTCGAGCAGGTTGTAGCGGAAGTTCCCCCGGTACTCGGCCAGCGTCTCCGCGACCTTCGCCTTCTCCGGAGTGGTGACATTGCGCCAGACACGGCCGTCGGGCAGCGTCACGCTCGGCTCGATCACACCGTCCGCGTAGATCGTGTCGCCGCTGCACAGGAAGAAGTCGGGGTTGAGCCGGCGCATCTCGTCGTACACGGTGAAGCCGCCGATGTCCGGGTTGATGCCCCAGCCCTGCCCCGCGATATCGCCGGACCACACGAACCGCACGCCCTGACGGCGCCTCGCGGGCGCCGTACGGAACGTGCCGTACACCGGCTCGCCGGTACGGCGCGGGTCGTGGGGATCGGCCAGGGTCACCCGGTAGTGCACCTGCTCGCCGGCCGGCAGTCCGCGCAGCGGGACCGTACCGGTGAAGTCGGTGCCGGGGCCGAGCAGCGGACCGTGCCAGGAGCGGGCGCGCCGGAACGATTCGGTGGCCGAGGTCTCCACGATCATGCGGGCCGGCCGGTCGGACCGTACCCACACCAGCCCGGACGAGGAGGTGACATCGCCGGCCTGCACACCCCAGGCGGCGCGCGGCCGGCCGGACAGCGCCTGGGCGGGGGCGGCGCCCGCGAGCGCGGCACCGGGCAGCGCCAGCACGGCCGAGGCGGCGAGCGAGCCGCGCAGCACACCGCGGCGGCCGGGGCCGCTCGGAGCGTCGGGGGAGGGAGAGGAAGAGGAAACCGGGGAGGTGTTGCCGGAGTCGTGCGACATCGATGCGTCTCCTGTGCAGATGGTGCGCCGGGGTGTCACGCCATGCCTAACGCCCGGCGGCGGCCGGAGCACGAACCCCGGGTGAACAACCGGCCGCGCGCCCCACCCCTCGGCGGCCCCGGCCGGCAGCCGTACCCCGCGCTGGATCCCGCCCGGCGTCAACTGCGCGTACCCGATGACCAGTCGCACCGCGGAACCCGCCGTTCCCGGGATCTTCCCTCCGGGTACGGCGGCCAGGACCCAATCGCCTGGACAACCGGTGCGCCCATCGGCTGGGATGGGAACGTGGCGACCGACACCGCGAGCACCGACGAATTCGAAGCGCACCGGCCCGTATTGACCGGGGTCGCCTACCGCATGCTCGGCGGGGTCGCCGACGCCGAGGACGTGGTGCAGGAGGCATGGCTGCGCTGGAGCGCCGCCGAGCGCACGGACATCCGCGAGCCGCGCGCGTATCTCGTACGGATCACCACGCGCCTCGCCATCGACCGGCTCCGGCAGGCGAAGGCGCGGCGCGAGTCCTACGTCGGCCCCTGGCTGCCCGAACCGATCGTCACCGACTTCGGACCCGCCCTCCCCGACACGGCCGAGCGCGCCGTGCTCGCCGACTCGGTGTCCGTCGCCGTGCTGGTCGTCCTCGAATCCCTCTCGCCGCTGGAGCGCGCGGTGTTCGTGCTGCGCGAGGCGTTCGGCTTCCCGTTCGGCGAGATCGCCGTCACCCTGGAGCGCAGCGAGGCCGCCGTCAGACAACTGGCCGGCCGGGCCCGCCGCCATGTCGAGGAACGCAGGCCGCGATACGACGTCGACCCGGCCGAACGCCGCGCTCTCACCGAGCGGTTCCTCGCCGCCGCGGGTGGCGGCGATCTCGACGCGCTGCTCGCCCTGCTGGCCCCCGACGTACGGCTGGTCGGCGACAGCGGAGGCAAGGCCAAGGCGCCGCTGCGGGTCATCGAGGGTGCCGACAAGGTGGGCCGGTTCATGTTCGCCGTCGCGGAGGCAGCGGCGCTGTTCGAGTTGCGGGCCATGGAGTTCAACGGCGCCCCCGCGGTGCTCGTCCTCGCCGGCGGAGTACCCGATCTCGTCCTCCAGCTGGAGATCAGGGACGGCAAAGTGGAGTGCGTCTACATCGTGCGGAATCCGGACAAGCTCAGTGGAGCCGTCCTGGAGCGCCCCTCCGCGTAAGCCCTGCTCGTCGCTACCCGGGACACCTGACTCCGGATCCGATCCGGACGGCCGGGCCTGTGTCACGCGCGCCTCACCAGCGTACGAACGTACTGTGAACACCCTGCGTCCGAGAGTGACTTCTCTGCGTGACCGGCGGAGGATTGGTCTTGACCAACCGGATGGCCCGTCCTATCGTCACTATTTAGTGCAGGAACCTTTAATAAACAAGGGCACGGAAAACCCGCCGGAGAGACGGCGATTGCGGAGGATCAGGGTGGGGACCACGCAGCTGGAAGCAGTGCCGGAGCCTAAGTACTGGCACCTCAAGACCGTGCTCGGCGAAGCGCTCGACTCCGACTTCGCGGTGGGGGAGGTCCTGCCCAACGAGCGTGATCTGGCCGCCCGTTTCGGAGTCGCCCGCGCCACGCTCAGGCAGGCGCTCGAACAGCTGGAGCTGGAGGGCCGGCTCCAGCGCCGCCGCGGGGTCGGTACGACCGTCGCGCCGCCGCGCGTGGGCGTCGACGTCTCCACCACCCAGCACGAATGGCCGGGCACCGTACAGGACGCCTGGCAGCCCGTTGAGTGCGCCAAGGCGCCCGCGCCCGCCGCGGTGGCCCGGCTGCTGGAGACGGCCGCCGATGAAGAGGTCCACACCGTCCGCAGGGTCCGCTCCACCCACGGCCAGGCCGTCGCGGCGGAACTGCTCTACGTACCCGCCTCGTCGGTGCCCGAGCTGTCGGCCATCGACGCGTCCGAGGGCCCGGCGCGTGCCCGCGCCGTCCTGCGTGAGCTTCAGCGCCTCGGCCTCGACGGCCAGGACCGCGCCGTGGAACTGGGCTCCGCGCGCGCGGACGACGCCAGGGAGCTGGACCGGCTGCCCGGCGCACCCGTCCTCGTCGTCACGACGCGCTATGTCGTGGCGGGCCGTACCGCCGCGGTATCGGTGGCCACGTACCGCGCCGACACCTGCCGGCTCACGTTCGGGGACTCCGGCGACCTGGAGATCAGCGAGGAGCCGCAGGAACGCCGCGCGTCCTGAACCCGTTCACCCTGCCCGGTCCGTACGGCCCGTCGCTCAGCGGCGGGCCGTCACCGTACCCTCCACCGCGAACAGCTGCTCCTCGACATGGTCGAGCGCCAGCCGCAGCGCACCCGTGGCCACCGCCGCCTCGCCGAGCAGCGAGAGCGCGACGCGCGGCGGGCGCAGGCAGAAGCTGGCGAGCGCGTCACGCAGCGGGTCCAGTACGCCGTCGAGCCCGGCGGCCCAGCCACCGATCACCACCAGCTCCGGATCCAGCGCCAGCACCAGCGCCGCCACATCCTGCACCAGCCGCTCGGTGAACCGCTCGACCGCCTCCTGAGCCCGGACGTCCCCGCCCTTGGCATCGGCGAAGACCTTCGCCACCGCCTGCTCGTCGAGCGGGCTCAGCGGCTCGTCCGTCGTCGACAGCAGCGTCTCCGGCGCCGCGCCGTGCCCCAGCAGATGCAGCGCGCCGATCTCGCCGGCTGCCCCGCCGAAGCCGCGGTGCAGCCGCCCGCCGATCAGGGAGCCCGCCCCGGGGCTGAGCCCGGCCAGTACGAAGACGATGTCGTCGGAGTCGATGGCCGCGCCCTTCCACTGCTCGGCCACGGCCGCCGCGTTGGCGTCGTTCTCCACCAGCACCGGACAGCGGAACGAGCGCCGCAGCCGCTCGCCGAGCGGCAGCCCCGTCCACTGCGGCAGCGCGGTGCCCAGCCGTACGGTCCCGTCGGCCTCCACGATGCCGGGGCTGCCGACCCCGACCGCGCGCAGCGCGCCGCGTGACACCCCCGTGCGACGCAGCACATCGGCGACGACGAGCCGTACGCGTTCCAGGCGCTCGTCCGCGTCGGCCGTCTCCGAGACCACCCGTGATCCGGCGCCGACGATCCGGCCGTCCAGCCCGGAGATCAGCGCGGCCACGCGGTGCGGCCCGATCTCGATGCCCAGCAGATAACCGGCCTCGGCCCGGAACCGGAACCGGCGCGCCGGGCGGCCCTGCTTACGGGTCCCGCCCTCCGCCGGCGCGGACTCCACGACCAGGCCCGTTTCTATCAGCCCTTCCACCACGCCCTCGACCGTCGGCCGGGAGAGCCCCGTGATCCGGGTCAGATCCGTCAGCGTGAGATCACCGGCGTCCCGCAAGGAGTGCAGTACCACCGCGGAGTTGATCCGCCGCAGGAGCGAAGGGTCTCCACCGGTCAGCCGCCCCACGGTGTGTCCTCCCAGCTCGTGCGCGTGTAGGCGGATGCTACTCGGTGCCCGCCGGTGCTGCGAGTGCCGCGGACCTCCGCACAGCGACTCGTCGCCGTCATCGAGCCGTTGATACGTGTCAGGGGACTGGGCGGCGCAGCGCTCTCGGGAGTACGAACCACAGGCCGGTGAACATGGTGAGCGTGAGGGCCGTGATCGTGACGGCGGCGGTCAGGCCGAGGACAACATCCATGAGCAGGAGAACAACGCCGTTGAGCGAGAGGGCGAGGAAGACCAGCCCGATCTCGGCGAGCCGCGCGGACAGGGCGACGATCCGGATCTTGGCGCCCCGGTGGAACAGGCCGCGGTGCAGTGCGACCGGAGTCGCGAGCACCGCAGAGGAGACCACCGTGAGCAGCAACGTGACCACATACGTGCCGCGTTCGAAGTGATCGAGGTGCAGAAACCGGTTGGTGAAGGCCACGCCGAGGAGGAAGGCGAAGACGATCTGCACGCCGGTCTGCACGACCCTCAGTTCCTGGAGAAGTTCGAGCAGGTTGCGGTCGGCCCGCTCAGCGGGCGTCTCCCGGCTCAACGGAGACAGATCGCCACCCGGCGCGATATGGGACATGAGTCCCATTGTTCTCCGGCCGCTCGGTCACATCACGCGGCGCACCGCATCGCGCCCGAAAGGCTCTGGGGCGTGTTCGGCGAAGAGTCCCGATCGCCCGGTCCCCCACCGCTACGCCGCCACCGCGGCCACCCGCAGGCGCGCGAATTCCTCCGCCATCGTCCCCGCCGTCCAGTGCGCGTTCAGGCCGCTCGGGTTGGGCAAGGCCCAGATCCGGGTGTCACCTATCGTCCGCTCCTGCGGTCCGACGCGCGCCTTCTTGTCGTCGAAGGCTGTCCGGTACGCCGTGATGCCCACCACCGCCAGCCAGTTCGGCCGCAGCCGCGCCACTTTCGCAGTGAGGAGCCGGCCGCCCTCACGGAACTCCTCGTCGGTCAGTTCATCGGCCCGTGCCGTGGCCCGTGCCGCCACATTGGTGATGCCCAGGCCGTACGTCAGCAGCTCGTTCTGCTCGGCGGGCATCAGCTGTCGCGGGGTGAAGCCGGACAGATGCAGCACCGGCCAGAACCGGTTGCCGGGGCGGGCGAAGTGGTGGCCCGTGGCCGCGGACATCAGGCCCGGGTTGATGCCGCAGAACAGCACACGCAGGCCCTCCGCGACCACATCGGGGATGACACGGTCGCGGGCGGCTTCCAGCTCCTCGGGCTTCATCAGGAGGTCACAGGATCGAGCCCGGCGTATAGCCCGCGGCCTCCGGGTGGCGCTTCACGATCTCCTCGACGCGGGAGACGACCGTCGCGATCTGGTCCTCCGCCGCGCCCGTGAAGGAGAGCTTGTCCGCCATCAGCGCGTCCAGCGCGGCCCGGTCGAGCGGCATGCGGTCGTCCGCGGCCAGCCGGTCGAGGAGTTCGTTGCGCTCGGCGCCCTGTTCGCGCATGGCGAGGGCCGAGGCCACGGCGTGCTCCTTGATGACCTCGTGCGCCGCCTCACGGCCGACCCCGGCCCGTACGGCGCCCATCAGCACCTTGGTCGTGGCCAGGAACGGCAGATAGCGGTCCAGTTCGCGCGCCACGACCGCGGGGAACGCGCCGAACTCGTCGAGGACCGTCAGGAAGGTCTCCAGGAGCCCGTCGAAGGCGAAGAACGCGTCCGGCAGCGCCACCCGGCGGACCACCGAGCAGGAGACATCGCCCTCGTTCCACTGGTCGCCCGCCAGCTCGCCGGTCATCGACGCGTAGCCGCGCAGGATCACCATGAGGCCGTTGACCCGCTCGCAGGAACGCGTGTTCATCTTGTGGGGCATCGCGGAGGAGCCGACCTGGCCGGGCTTGAAGCCCTCGGTGACCAGTTCGTGCCCGGCCATCAGCCGGATGGTCTTGGCGACCGATGACGGCGCCGCCGCCAGCTGCACCAGCGCGGTCACCACGTCGTAGTCGAGCGAGCGGGGATACACCTGGCCGACGGAGGTGAAGGCCTCGGCGAAGCCCAGATGACCGGCGATGCGGCGTTCCAGCTCGGCCAGTTTCGCGGTGTCCCCGCCCAGCAGGTCGAGCATGTCCTGCGCGGTGCCGACCGGGCCCTTGATCCCGCGCAGCGGGTAGCGGCCGAGGAGGTCGTCCAGGCGTCCGTACGCGACGAGCAGTTCGTCCGCCGCGGTCGCGAACCGCTTGCCGAGCGTGGTGGCCTGCGCGGCGACGTTGTGCGAGCGGCCGGCCATGACCAGCTCCCCGTACTCGCCCGCGAGCTTGCCGAGCCGGGCAAGCACCGCGACCGTGCGGTCCCGCATCAGCTCCAGGGACAGCCGGATCTGGAGCTGTTCGACGTTCTCCGTCAGATCGCGGGACGTCATCCCCTTGTGCACCTGCTCATGGCCGGCGAGCGCGTTGAACTCCTCGATCCGCGCCTTCACATCGTGCCGGGTGACCTTCTCGCGCTCGGCGATCGACGCCAGATCGACCTGGTCGAGGACGCGCTCGTAGTCGGTGAGCGCCGACTCCGGCACCTCGATCCCGAGGTCCCGCTGGGCCCGCAGCACGGCGAGCCACAGCTGACGCTCCAGCCTCACCTTCTGCTCGGGCGACCACAGCACGGCCAGCTCCGTCGAGGCGTAGCGGCCGGCAAGGACATTGGGGATACGAGGCTTGGCAGTCACGTGAAGGGATTCTATAGGCGGTTTGTGCAGGCCGGCGCCGTGGGCGCTGTTGTGGCTTGCTACGAGAGCCCCCGCGGGCCGGGGACAGGCGCCGGTGTGCTGTCAGGCCCCAGTGTGGTGTCAGGCCCCAGTGTTCTCGTACGGCAGCAGCTCCGGCCGCTTCGCGGGCCGGCCGTCCCCCGAGGAGCGCCCCGTGACCCGGCGCATGATCCATGGCCCGAGATGCCGCCGGGCGAACCGGATGTCGCTCGTCCGTCGCGCGGGCCACGCCGCGGGCACGGCAGGCGGCAGCTCCGCGCGCCAGTCGTCCTCCGGGGCCAGCCCCAGCGTCTGCCAGACGGCCTCGGCGACCCGGCGATGGCCCTCGCCGGTCAGATGCAGCCGGTCCGCGTCCCACAGCCGCTGATCACCGAGCGCCGGAACCCCGTACAGATCGACGACCAGCGCGCCATGGCGCGCGGCCAGCTCGTCCACGAAGGAGAACAGCTCCTCCATGCGCGGCCGGAACCGCTCCATCACCGGGCCGTTCCGGCCGGGGCTGCGCATCAGCACCAGCTGTCCGCAGGCCGGGGCGAGCCGTTCCACCGCCTCGGTGAGCAGCCCGCGCACCCGCCCCATGTCGACCTTCGGCCGCAGGGTGTCATTGAGCCCGCCGACCAGCGTCACCAGGTCCGGTTTCATCGCGGCGGCGGCGTCCACCTGTTCCGCGACGATCTGGCCGATGAGCTTTCCGCGTACGGCGAGATTCGCGTACCGGAACCCGGGGGTACGGGCCGCGAGCCGGCCGGCGAGCAGATCCGCCCAGCCGCGGTACGAGCCGTCGGGGAGGAGGTCGGACATGCCCTCGGTGAAGGAGTCACCGACCGCGACGAAACTGGTGTAGTTGGCATTCATCTCCATGGCGGAGCGATCGTACCGCTCGGTATGGACCGCGCCCCAGGGGGCCCTGCCGGGACTACGAGGGCCCTGCCGGGACCGCGAGGGCCCTGCCGGGACCGCGAGGAGATCCGGCGGGACTACGCGTGCTTGCCGACCAGCTCGCGCAGTACGTCCTCCATCGTCACCAGCCCTTCGAGCCTGCCCTCCTCGTCCTCGACCGCGGCCAGATGGGTCCGGCTGCGGCGCATCGCCGTCAGCACGTCGTCCATCGGCGTCGTGGCCCGTACCCGCGCGATCGTCCGCATCCCCTGGACGGGGATCGGTTCGTCGCGCGGTACGGCGTCCAGCGCGTCCTTCACATGGAGATAGCCGAGGATCCGGAGTGAGGTGTCCACCACCGGGAACCGCGAGAACCCGGTCTCCGCCGCCAGGCGCTCCAGCCCCTCCGTGGTGATCCCGAGCCGCGCGGTGACCACCCGCTCCAGAGGCATCACCACCTCGCGCACCGGCTTGCGCCCCAGCTCCAGCGCGTCGTGCAGCCGCTCGGCCGCCCGGTCGTCCAGGAGCCCCGCGTGACCCGCGTCCGTGACCAGACGGGCCAGCTCGTCGTCGGAGAAGGTGGCGGTCACCTCGTCCCTCGTCTCCACCCGCAGAAGCCTCAGCAGCGCGTTGGCGATGGCGTTGACCGTGAAGATCACCGGGCGCAGCGCCCGCGCCAGCGCGACCAGCGGCGGGCCGAGCAGCAGCGCCGCCCGCACGGGACCGGCCAGAGCGACGTTCTTCGGCACCATCTCGCCGAGCAGCATGTGCAGATAGGTGGCCAGGGTGAGCGCGATCAGGAACGAGATCAGATGCACCAGGCCGTGCGGCACTCCCACCGCGTCGAAGACGGGCTCCAGCAGATGCGCGATGGCCGGTTCGGCGACGATACCGAGCACCAGCGTGCACAGCGTGATACCGAGCTGCGCCGCCGCCAGCAGCGCCGACACATGCTCCAGGCCCCGGATGACGCTGCGCGCACGCCGGTTGCCGGCCTCCGCCTCCGGCTCGATCTGGCTGCGGCGTACGGAGATCAGGGCGAACTCGGACGCGACGAAGAAGGCGTTGACGACCAGCGTCAGCAGACCGATGAACAACTGGAGCGCGGTGATCATCCCTCCCCCTCACCGTTGTCCCCGGCCGTGGCGAGGGGCGCGCGCAGCAGCAGCCGGGCCGCGCGCCGGCCCGTGGCGTCCACGACCTCCAGCTCCCAGCCGTTCAGTTCGAGACGGTCGCCCTCGGCGGGGATACGGCCCAGCTCCGTGGCGACCAGACCGGCCAGCGTCTCGTAAGGACCCTCGGGCATCCGCAGCCCCACGGCCCTCAGCTGGTCGGCCCGCGCCGCGCCGTCCGCCGACCAGAGCCCGTGGCCCTCCGCGTCCTCGCCCAGCAGCGCCAGCCCGGGGGTCTCCTGCGGATCGTGCTCGTCGCGCACCTCGCCGACGACCTCCTCGACGATGTCCTCCAGCGTCACGACGCCCGCCGTCCCGCCGTACTCGTCGATGACGACGGCCATCGTGACGCCGCCCGACAGCCGGTCGAGGAGGTGGTCCACCGTCAGGGTCTCCGGCACGAGCAGCGGTTCGCGCAGCAGACCGGCCACCGGCTGCCGGGTCCGCCGCTCGGCGGGGAGCGCCAGTACGTCCTTGATGTGCGCGGTGCCGACGACGGTGTCGAGACTGCCCCGGTAGACGGGAAAGCGCGACAGGCCGGTGGCACGGCTGGCGTTGGCGACATCCTCCGCGGTGGCGCGCACATCGAGGGCCATCACCTGCACGCGTGGGGTCATCACGTTCTCGGCGGTCAGCGCGGACAGGCTGAGCGTCCGTACGAACAGCTCGGCGGTGTCCGCCTCCAGCGCGCCCTTCTTCGCGGAGTGCCGTGCCAGGGCGGCCAGCTCCTGCGGGCCGCGGGCGGAGGCCAGCTCCTCGGCGGGCTCAAGGCCGAACCCGCGCACGATCCGGTTCGCGGTGTTGTTGAGATGGCCGATGAACGGGCGGAAGACCGCGCTGAAATACCGCTGGGGGGTCGCCACCACCTTGGCGACGGCCAGCGGTGACGAGATCGCCCAGTTCTTCGGGACCAGCTCGCCGACGATCATCAGGACGAGGGTCGACAGGGCCGTACCGATCACCAGCGCCACCGAGGAGGAGACGGAGGGGGACAGCCCCACGGCCTCGACCGGTCCGCGGATCAGCGTGGCGATGGACCGCTCGGAGAGCATGCCCACCACCAGATTGGTGACGGTGATCCCCAGCTGGGCGCCGGACAGCTGGAAGGTGAGGCTCCGTACGGCTTTCAGCGCGCCGGCGGCTCCCCGCTCCCCGCGCTCGGCGGCCCGTTCCAGCTCCCCGCGCTCGACGGTGGTGAGGGAGAATTCCGCCGCTACGAAGGCCCCGCAGGCGAGCGACAGCAGCACCGCCACGACGAGCAGAAGCACCTCGGTCATCGATTCACCTCCGTCCCAGGATCGGTCAGCGAGGGGAGGACCGCGCGACATCGGCCGTCCGGCATCGATGGCGGGCAGTGCCGACGGATCAGCCGTCACCCAGCGGTTTCACCCAGCGGGTCCACTGCGGCTGAGGTGCGTAGCCGGACGCGCGCCAGGCGTGGTGCGCCAGTTCATTGCCGTCCAGCACCATTGCGTCACCACGCCTCCCGCCCAGCCGTACGAAGCGCTCCTCCGCCGCCGTCAGCAGCGCCGTGCCGATCCCCAGGCGCCGCTGGTCCGGATGGACCGCGAGCCGGTACAGATGACAGCGCCAGCCGTCGAAGCCCGCGATCACCGTGCCCGCGATCGCGCCGTCGCGCTCCAGGAGGATCAGGGACTCGGGGTCGCGGGCCACGAGCCGTTCGATGCCGTCGCGGTCGTCCGTGATGCTGGTGCCCTCCGCGGCGTCCTTCCAGAAGGCCGGCACCGCGTCCAGGTCGGCCGGCGTCGCGGCCCGTATCCGAAAATCGTTCATACGGGCAATCCCACCATCGGCCGTACGGCCGGGGCGAACGGTTTGGCGAGCGGACCGCGGGGCGCGACCTCGCCCGAACGCGTCCGGGACCTGGCGAAACTGGTCAAGGACGGCACGGCCGACGTCCATGACATCGCCGCCGGACCGCGCGGCTGGAGCGTCCGGGGCCGGCCGGGCAACCCCTACGGAGTTCCCGCCGCCCCGGACGCCCCCGCCGCCCCCGATACGCCTGTCGTCGTGCCCGATACGCCCGCCGCTTCCGCATCCCGCGCGAACGTCCGCGCGTCCCACCGTCCGTCCAGCCGGGGCGCCAGCCAGGACACCGCGCGCTCCCGGAACTCCCCGGGAGCCAGCGCGCCCGCGCCCTCAGGCACCGCGCCCAGCAGCGGCGCACCCGCGGACTCCGGCAGATCCGCCAGATTGCAGCGCGCCGCGAGGTCGGGCACGGCCGGCCAGCTGCCGATCACGACGCCCTCAAGCGTCAGCGACCTCGCCCGCAGCGCCTCCGCGGTCAGCGCGGTCATATTGAGCGTGCCGAGCCCGGCGGGGGCCACCACCAGCACCGGGGCCCCCAGCAGCCGGGCCGCGTCCGCGAGCGTCGCGCCCGTCCCGTCGAACCGTACGAGCAGTCCGCCCGCGCCCTCGACCAGCACCAGATCGTGCTCGGCCGCCAGCTTCTCGGCCGCTTCGGCGATCTCCTCCGGCCGCACCGGCGCCGCGCCGGCCCGCCGCGCCGCGGTCGCCGGGGCCAGCGGGTCGGGGAACCGCGCCAGTTCGACGGCGGTGACGGACCCCGCCAGCCGCGCGACCTCCGCCGCGTCACCCGCCGTACCCGGTTCGAGCCCGGTCTGTGCGGGCTTGAGCACCGCGACCGTACGCCCACGCGCCAGCGCGACCGCGGCCACCGCCGCCGTGACGACGGTCTTGCCGATCTCCGTCCCGGTTCCCGTCACGACCACCACCGGCATGCTTCAGCCCTCTCTCGCCGCCGCCGTCACCGCGCGGCAGATTTGTTCGACATCCCGGTCATCCGTGACATACGGCGGCATCGTGTACACCAGATCGCGGAACGGCCGCAGCCATACGCCCTCCCGTACCGCCGCCCGCGTCGCGGCCTCCATGTCCACCGCGTGGTCCAGCTGGACCACGCCGATGGCGCCGAGCACCCGTACGTCCCGTACGCCGGGAAGAGACGCGGCCCGCGCCAGCCCGTCGCGCAGGCCCGCCTCGATCCGCTTGACCTCCCGCGCCCAGTCCTGGTCGAGCAGCAGCTCGATCGAGGCGCGGGCGACTGACGCGGCCAGGGGATTGCCCATGAACGTCGGTCCGTGCGCCAGCACCGGGACCTCGCCGCGCGAGATGCCCTCGGCCACCCGTGAGGTGCACAGCGTCGCCGCCATCGTGAGATACCCGCCGGTCAACGCCTTGCCGATACACATCACATCGGGCGACACGCCCCCCTGCTCGGCGGCGAAGAGCGTCCCCGTACGTCCGAACCCCGTCGCGATCTCATCGAGGATCAGCAGCACATCGTGCTCATCGCACGCCTCCCGCAGCACCCGCAGATACGCGGGGGAGTGAAAGCGCATCCCACCCGCGCCCTGTACCACCGGCTCGACGATGACCGCGGCCAGTTCGTCCGCGTGACGGGCGATGAGAGCGCGCAGACCGTCGGCGTACGGCTCCTCGTATCCGACGGGCGGCGCGTCCGCGAAGATCTGCCGGGGCAGCACCCCCGACCAGAGCTCATGCATCCCCCCGTCGGGGTCGCACACCGACATCGGCTGCCAGGTGTCGCCGTGGTAGCCGCCCCGCCAGGTCAGCAGCCGCCGCTTCGCCGGACGGCCGACCGACCGCCAGTACTGGAGACACATCTTCACCGCGACCTCGACCGACACCGAGCCCGAGTCGGCGAGGAACACATGGCGCAGCGGCTCCGGCGTGATGTCGACGAGCAGTGCCGCGAGCCGTACGGCGGGCTCATGGGTGAGCCCGCCGAACATCACATGGCTCATACGGTCCAGCTGGCCGTGCGCCGCCGCGTTCAGCACCGGGTGGTTGTAGCCATGGATCGCCGACCACCAGGACGACATGCCGTCGATCAACTCGCGCTGTCCGTGGGCGGGTTCGGCGAGCCGCAGCCGTACCCCGGACGCGGACTCCACGACCAGCGGTTCGGCACGGCCGGGCATGGGGCCGTACGGATGCCAGACATGGGCCCGGTCCAGGGCCAGCAGTTCACCGGGGGCCAGGTCAGGCATTGGGCGCCAGGTCGGTCCCGGCGCCGCGGCGGCGCACCGTCACCAGGTCCGTACGGGGCGCCCCGGTGTCCGTGGGCTGATCGCGCGGATCACTCGGAGCGGACTGCCCGGTTTCGTCTCCGCCACACGGACCGCATTCCCCGCGACGGTGCTCGGGCAGCGTGGTCGTGTCCGCGCCCTCCACCTCGAAACCCGCGTCCGCGATCATCTCCAGGTCCGACCGGCCCTCCTGGCCCTCGCTGGTGAGATAGTCCCCGAGGAAGATCGAGTTGACCAGATGGAGCGCGAGGGGCTGCATCGTGCGCAGATGCACCTCGCGCCCGCCCGCGAGCCTGACCTCCACATCGGGGCAGACGAACCGCGTCATGGCCAGAATGCGCAGACAGCGCTGCGGGGTGAGGTTCCACTCCTTGGCGAGCGGTGTCCCCTCGAACGGGATCAGGAAGTTGACCGGGACCGAGTCCGGGTCCAGCTCGCGCAGCGAGAAGACGACATCGACCAGATCCGCGTCACTCTCGCCCATACCGGCGATCAGTCCCGAACACGCGGACAGCCCGGCGGTCTGCGCCCGCTGCACCGTGTCCACCCGGTCCGCGTAGGTGTGGGTGGTGGTGATGTCGCCGTAGGTGCCCTCGGACGTATTGAGGTTGTGGTTGTACGCGTCGGCGCCCGCGGCCCGCAGCCGCTCCGCCTGGCCGTCCGAGAGCAGCCCGAGACAGGCACAGATCTCGACGTCCTCGTTCTGCTCCTTGATGGCCTCGATGGTCTGCGAGACCCGGTCGACATCCCGGTCCGTCGGACCCCGGCCGCTCGCGACCAGACAGACCCGCTTCGCCCCGCCCGCCACTCCCGCGGCCGCCGCCTTCGACGCCTCGTCGGGCTTCAGCCAGGTGTACTTGAGGATCTCGGCCTTGGAGCCGAGCCGCTGCGAACAGTATGAGCAGTCCTCGGGGCACAGCCCGGACTTGAGATTGACCAGATAGTTGAGCTTCACCCGCCGCCCGAACCACTGACGGCGCACCTTCCCGGCCGCGGCCACCACTTCGAGCAGATCGTCGTCGGAGGTCGCCAGTACGGCGAGCGCTTCTTCGCGGGTCGGCAGCTCGCGCCGCAGGCCCTTCTCCACCAGTGTGTTCAGCAGGTCCATGGTGCTGATGATTGCCCACCGAGGGCGTCCGGGAAAGGAGGAACCCCACAACACCCTCGGATCGAGGTGTGTGTATGACCACACCCTGACCCGGTCGCCCCCGGGCTAAGGTCTGTGCGCTGCCTACAAAAGGACCCGGACCATGGAGCGCGACCCCTTCGACTGGACCGATGACGAGGCACGCCGCCGTGAACGGTCGGGTCTGGTCCGTACGCTCCGGCCGCGCCCCGCCGACTCCGAGCTGCTTGACCTGGCGAGCAACGACTACCTGGGGCTCACCCGGCACCCCGCCGTGACCGGTGCGGCCGCGGAGGCCGCGCACCGCTGGGGCGCGGGCGCCACCGGCTCCCGGCTGGTCACGGGCAGCACCGAATTGCACGCCGAACTGGAACGTGAACTGGCCGCGTTCTGCGGCTTCGAGGCAGCGCTCGTCCTCTCCTCCGGGTACGCGGCCAATCTGGCCGCCCTCACCGCGCTCACGGCCCGCGACTCGCTGCTGCTGTCCGACGCGGGCAATCACGCCTCGATCGTGGACGGCTGCCGGCTCTCGCGCGCCGAGACCGTGGTCGTACCGCACGCCGAGCCCGAGGCCGTACGCAAGACACTCGACGCGCACGCCGGGCGGCGGGCGCTCATGGTGAGCGACGCGGTGTTCTCGGTGGACGGCGACGCGGCGCCGCTCGGGGAGCTGGCCGAGGTCTGCCGTACCCGCGGCGCGGCCCTGCTGGTGGACGACGCGCACGGCCTGGGGGTGCTCGGGGCGGGGGGCCGGGGCACGCCGGACGCGGTGGGTATCGCCGGGGCGGACGGTGTGGTGGCCACCGTCACGCTCTCCAAGTCCCTGGGCAGCCAGGGCGGCGCGATACTCGGCCCGGCGCGGGTCATCGGCCATCTGGTCAACGCCGCCCGTACGTTCATCTTCGACACCGGACTGGCGCCCGCGGCCGTCGGCGGCGCGCTGGAGAGTCTGCGACTGCTGCGCCGGGAGCCCGCCAGAGCGGACCGGGCGCGGGAGGTGGCCCGTACGCTGCACCGGCTGCTGACCCGAGCGGGCCTGACGGCCGTACGACCGGACGCCGCCGTGGTCTCCGTACGGGCGCCGTCACCCGAGGCAGCGGTGCGCTGGGCCGCGGAGTGCCGGGCGGCGGGGCTGGTCGTGGGCTGCTTCCGGCCGCCGTCGGTGCCGGACGGCATCTCCAGGATCCGGCTCACCGCCCGTGCCGATCTGACGGATCAGCAGATCGGCACGGCGGTGGACACGATCGTGGCGCTCGCACCCGAGGGTACGAGCTGAGCCGACCGGGCCCGGCGGACCGAGCGGTCAGTGCGCCGGCGCCCCGTCGCGCAGCGCGGAGACGAAGGAGGTCCAGGCGTCCGCCGAGAAGAGCAGATGGGGTCGGGTCACTTCCTTGGAGTCACGTACGGCCAGTCCGCCCGCGTCGATGGGGGCGCACTCCACGCAATTGTTCGCGCCGGTGCTGTAGCTGCTGCGATGCCATGTCGATGGCCATGTCGGGTGGGGGGAGATGGTCAGGTGGGGGGTCATGATGCTCCCTAGGCGCCGTCACCGATCCCGGCGATGAGATCCAATGAATCCTCGGTCGAGAGGGCATGCGCCTGCATGGTGCCGAACGCCGCGCAGTACGCCTCAAGGTCTTCTTTCCGCTCCAGATAGAGGCTATTCGTCAAATGGTCGAGAACGACCAAATCCAGATCAGTAATGTGCGGAAACGAGAAGATAACGAAAGGGCCGGTGAGTCCTACATAGCCACCGGCCGTGAACGGCAGCACCTGAAGACAGACGTGCGGAAGACGCGCCAGCTCCGACAGCCGTAGCAACTGCTCCCGCATCACGCCCGGTCCGCCCACCTGACGGCGCAGCACCGCCTCGTCCAGTACGGCGTGCAGCTCCAGGGGTATGCCGGTGCGCAGCACCTCCTGGCGGGCGAGCCGCACCTCGACCAGGGAGTCGACCGTCGCGGCGGGCGTTCCGCCGAGCGCGGCACGCGTCACGGCGCGGGCGTACGCGGGGGTCTGGAGCAGCCCCGGAACCACGGAAGTCTCCAGCGTGCGCGCGGTGCGGGCCTGGGACTCCAGGCTGATGAAGTCCCGGTACTGTGGCGGGATCACGCCGCCGTAAGCCATCCACCACCCCTGACCGTTGTTGGTGGTGCCGGCCAAGGCGCCGAGCAGCAGCCGCAGTTGCGGATCGGTGACGCCGAGCGCGTCGAGCAGCCCCGCCAGATCCTCGTCCTTCACCCCGCTGACGCCCGTCTCGATCCGGCTGACCTTCGACTGGTGCCAGCCGAGCAGCCGCGCGGTCTGGCCGCTCGTCAATCCCGCGCTCTGCCGCAGCTTGCGCAATTCCTCACCGAGCCTGCGCCGGCGCACCTCTGGAATATGCCGCATGAATGATTGCCTCCCCGCCCTGTGTTCGTCGCCCCCTTGGGCGCCGCGGCGGAGAAGATATCTTTTCGCCGCCCAAATACGGTCTCGCGTTGCAGAGTTCACCGCTTTGAGCGACAGATATATGCAGATCTCGGTGGATCGGCCCTGGGAACGGCACGATCAGTGGCAGGCTGGCGCGAAGCACGGTCCGAGGCCGTCCGCGCAGTCATCCGCTCTGTGCCGGAGCCAGGCCCGGCGGGAAAGGGACGGCGTCGCCATGGCAGACCACCAGGAAGCATCCATCACCCTGCCGAGCGATCCCGCCTCGGTCACCGCGGCGCGAAGATACGTCGTGGACCTGCTGGCCGAGTGGGGGCTGCCGGCGCGGGAGGACATGGCCGAGACGGTCCGGCTGATCGTCTCGGAACTGGCCACCAACGCGGTGCAGCACACCCTCGGCCAGTCACCCACGTTCACCGTGGAGATCAGGCTCGAACGCGACGAGCGGCTGCGCGTCGGAGTCACCGACAGCCATCCGCGCTGGCCGCAGCGGCTGCCCGCGGCCGTGCAGCAGGACAACGGCCGCGGCATGGTGATCGTCCGTTCGCTCACCGCCGAGCAGGGGGGACAGCTCTCGGTCACCCCGACCGCGGAGGGCGGCAAGACGGTCTGGATCGTCCTGCCGTGGACGGTCCCGGTCGCCGCTGACGCGCGCTGACCCCCGCGGGGCGGGGGCCGGACCGGGGCCGTCCCCGCCGGGGCGGGGGCGGCCCCTCCGACGCGCCGTCAGCGCCGGTGCGTCCGGGGGCGGTGGGGGTGTTGGGGGCTGTGGGGGCGAAAGGGCCGGTGCGGGCGGCCGGGGTCAGTTCACCCGGCCGTACAAGACGCTCCGGGTCCAGATCCGCTCCAGCCTCACCAGCGCCCCGGTCTTCGGCGAGTGCCAGATCTTGCCCCTGCCGGCATAGATCCCGACGTGGTAGACGCTGCCGCCCCAGTGGAAGAACACCAGATCCCCCTTGCGCCGTTCGGACCGCGAGACATGGAGGGAGTTGTTGTACTGCTGCTGGGCCGTGCGGGGCAGCTTCTTGCCGACCTTCTTGTACGAGTAGAGCGTCAGCCCGGAGCAGTCGAAGCGATGGGGCCCCGTGGCTCCCCAGCGGTACGGCGAGCCCTCCTTCGAGGCGGCGATCTTGAGGGCCTTGACCGCGCGCGTGGCGGCCTCGGCCTCGGGCGTGGCGCCGGGCACGAGCATCGTGCCGCCGAGCGCGGCGAGTGTGAGGACCGAAACCGCACCGGTCCTGGACATCAGAGACGGGACATTCGTCTGCGCATTCATGCGCAACCCTTCGTCAGCCGCCTATGAAGGATGACCTGTCGGGTTCGGGCTGGCGAAGTTGCCCGGCCGCTCTCACGGCTTCACCCCGAGGGACGACCACACAGGGCGTCGTCCCGTACTGCCTGGGTCCTCCACTCCTGCCGATCCACTCCTGTCGACCAGTCATCCGATGCGGCGGCAGGACTCGGCGTCCGCCCGGACCGCCCCGCCGCGGTGGCGGGGGCTTGTCGTCCCACGGATCTTGACGCAGGAACAGGTGGATATCCGAGACGAAACGACGATATGTGAAGTACGTCACGGTTGTTCCGAAAGGGTGGCGAAGGGGTGTGTCGGGCCGGGGCATGAGCCCCGATGAGGCCGTACCCGCAAGGGGTTTCGGGGCGCTTCGCCGATCCGGCCGCTCCGTGCAACTTGGGTCCCCGTGGACGTCCAGTCAGTTCATCCGCCGAACGTGCGAGTCGTTCCCGTATGGGTGGCGTCCATACGGGAACGACTCGCCGTCCCGGCACCGGCGTTCATCGCCCGCCGAAGGGGGCGCGCGGCGTGTTGAGGGATGTCTTGCGGTTCTGTACGACGTGATCGAGCAGTCCGTACGCCTGTGCGGCCGGCGCGTCGAAGATCGTGTCCCGCTCGATGTCCTCGGTGATCCGCTCCGTGCTCCGCCCGGTGTGACGCGCCAGCATCGACGTGAGCAGGGACCGCAGCCGGAGCATCTCCTTCGCGTGGATCGCCAGGTCGGACGGCTGTCCCTGGACCGGCTCCTCGATGGCCGGCTGCTGGAGGACGAGTCGCGCGCCGGGCAGTGCCAACCGCTTGCCCGGCGCCCCGGCGGCCAGCAGTACGGCGGCGGTCGAGGCGGCCTGCCCGAGGCAGATGGTCTCCACGTCGCAGGTGACGATCTGCATCGTGTCGTAGATCGCGGACATGGCGCTGATCGAACCGCCGGGGGAGTTGATGTAGAGGGAGATGTCCCGGTCGGGCGCGGCGTATTCGAGGTGGATGAACTGCGCGATCACATCGTTGGCCGCGGTGTCGTCGACCGGGGTGCCGAGGAAGATGATCCGCTCTTCGAGGAGCTTGGAGTACGGGTCGAGGGTGCGGGTTCCGTTGGTCGTGCGCTCGGTGAACTCGGGCAGGACGTAGCGGGCCGAAGGACGGTTCATGGCGTGCCTCTCCTCGTGCGCGGGTCTCATGGGCCCCGCGGGTCTCCGTGAAAAATGTACAGGACGTACAGAAGTGGAGGGGCGGAAATTCCGGGGATGCCCGGGGGTGCGAGGCCTTCGCCGTGGGCGCGTTGGGGCGAATGGAGCAGACGAGAAGCGATTCCGCGGGGGAGTCGGCGCTCGAAGGTCCAGGGCGTGTCGTCCTCTTAAGCTGGGGGGCATGGCCTACGAGATTCCGGTGACGCAAGCCCGGGCAGAGCTCGCCGATCTGATCAACCGCGTTGTCTACGGCGGTGAGCGCGTGGTGGTGACCCGGCACGGGAAACCGCTGGTCGCGCTGGTCTCGGCCGCCGACCTGGAACGGCTTGAGGGCGAGCCGGAGGCGACCGAGGAGAAGGTGATCAGCTCCGTCTCGGCCCTGGGGCCCGTGGAGTCCGCCCCCGGGGAGCGGCGGCGGTTCGGGATCGCGGCGGAGCACCCGCGGGACCACGAGCGCCCGGAGGGCGGTGACCGCTCTCAGGGCCCTGGCAGGTGAGGAGGGCGTTCCACCGCTCCGTATACGACCCGGTCCTCGATCGCCGGACGTCCGTCGAGGTGCCGCGGAACGGGTTGGGCCTGATGTCCACGGGTCGGCAAAAGATCAGTTAACGCGTTGGAAAAACTTCCGCCCTAACGTGCAATGCCTGGCTGTGACCACCCCGATCACAGTTCAACAGAGTGTTGAAGTTGGCTAGGGTTTCGCTGCGCCCGGCCGTCACCGGGCCGGAGACGATGAGGTGGAAGCGTGCAACTGACCCCGCACGAACAGGAACGTCTGCTCATCCATGTGGCCGCGGATGTGGCGGCCAGGCGCAGGGAACGCGGGCTGCGGCTCAACCATCCCGAGGCGGTCGCCCTGATCACCTCGCACATCCTCGAAGGTGCCAGGGACGGCCGTACCGTCGCCGAGCTCATGGCCTCGGGGCGCGAGGTGCTGTGCCGGGACGAGGTCATGGAAGGCATCCCCGAGATGATCCACGACGTCCAGGTGGAGGCCACCTTCCCCGACGGTACGAAGCTCGTCACCGTCCATGACCCGATCGTCTGACGGGGGAGCGCGGCGATGATTCCCGGAGAGATCCTGTACGCCGACGGTCCTATCGCCCTCAACGAGGGCCGCGAGGTCACCGCCCTGACCGTACTCAACACCGCCGACCGGCCGGTCCAGGTCGGCTCCCACTACCACTTCGCCGAGGCCAACCCGGGTCTGGAGTTCGACCGGGCCGCCGCGCGCGGCAAGCGGCTGCATATCGCCGCGGGCACCGCCGTGCGCTTCGAACCCGGCGTCCCCGTCGATGTCGCACTCGTACCCCTCGCCGGTCTGCGCGTCGTGCCTGGCCTGCGGGGAGAGACCGGAGGTCCCCTCGATGACTGAGCTGTCCCGCGCCGAGTACGCCGATCTGTTCGGCCCCACCACCGGTGACCGGATCCGTCTCGCCGACACCGATCTGCTCGTCGAGATCGAGGAGGACCGCTCCGGCGGGCCGGGACTGGCCGGCGACGAGGCGGTGTTCGGCGGCGGCAAGGTGATCCGTGAGTCGATGGGCCAGTCCCGTACGACCCGGGCCGAGGGCGCGCCCGACACCGTGATCACCGGCGCTCTGATCATCGACCACTGGGGCATCGTCAAGGCCGACATCGGGGTACGGGACGGCCGGATCACCGGAATCGGCAAGGCCGGCAACCCCGACACCATGGACGGCGTCCACCCCGAGCTGGTCATCGGGCCCGAGACCGAAGTCATCGCGGGCAACGGGAAGATCGTCACCGCCGGCGCGATCGACGCGCATGTCCACTTCATCTCGCCGACCATCGTCGACCAGGCGCTGGCGAGCGGAGTCACCACCCTTGTGGGCGGCGGCACCGGACCGGCCGAGGGCACCAAAGCCACCACCATCACCCCCGGATCCTGGCATCTCGCGCGAATGTTCGAGGCGCTGGAGACCTTCCCCGTCAATATCGGGCTGCTCGGCAAGGGCAACACGATGTCCCAGGACTCGATGCGCGCCCAACTGCGCGGCGGAGCACTGGGGTTCAAGATCCATGAGGACTGGGGCGCCACCCCCGCCGTCATCGACGCCTGTCTGCGGGTGTGCGAGGAGTCCGGTGCTCAACTCGCCATCCATACCGATACGTTGAACGAGGCGGGCTTCGTCGGCGACACCCTCGCCGCCATCGCGGGCCGCACCATCCACGCGTACCACACCGAGGGCGCGGGCGGCGGGCACGCCCCCGACATCATCACCGTGGTCAGCGAGCCGTACGTACTGCCCAGCTCCACCAACCCGACCCGGCCGCACACCGTCAACACCATCGAGGAACACCTCGACATGCTGATGGTCTGCCACCACCTCAATCCGGCCGTGCCCGAGGATCTCGCCTTCGCGGAGTCCCGTATCCGGCCCTCCACCATCGCGGCCGAGGACATCCTGCACGACCTCGGAGCCATCTCGATCATCTCCTCCGACGCCCAGGCCATGGGACGCGTCGGTGAGGTGATCATGCGCACCTGGCAGACCGCGCACGTGATGAAGAAGCGCCGCGGCGCACTGTCCGGCGACGGCCGCGCCGACAACCACCGCGCCCGTCGCTATGTCGCCAAATACACCATCAACCCCGCGGTCGCCCAGGGGCTCGACCGGGAGATCGGCTCCGTCGAGACCGGCAAACTCGCCGATCTGGTGCTCTGGGACCCGGCCTTCTTCGGTGTCAAGCCGCGACTCGTCCTCAAGGGCGGACAGATCGCGTACGCGCAGATGGGCGACGCCAACGCCTCCATCCCGACCCCGCAACCGGTGCTGCCGCGGCCGATGTTCGGCGCACTGGGCCGTGCGGCGGCGACGGGCTCGGTCAACTTCGTCGCGGAGGCGGCGATCGAGGACGGGCTGCCAGAACGCCTCGGCCTGGCGAAGAGGTTCGCACCGATCGGCAACACCCGGGGGGTCACCAAGGCGGACATGCGGGAGAACATCGCACTGCCGCGCGTCGAGGTCGACGCCGACACCTTCACGGTGACCATCGACGGCGAGCCGGTGGAGCCCGCGCCCGCCGCCGAACTCCCGCTTGCCCAGCGTTACTTCCTGTTCTGATGAACCGCGCCGCACTGCTCGTACTCGCCGACGGCCGGTTCCCCGCCGGTGGTCACGCCCACTCGGGCGGGGCCGAGCCGGCCGTCAGGGCGGGGCGGATCCACGACGCCCAGGGCCTGGCCGCCTTCTGCCGGGGCCGGCTGCACACCACCGGACTGACCGCGGCGGCCCTCGCCGCCGCGGCGGCCGGGGGCCTCGACCCGCTGGAACTCGACGAGGCCGCCGACGCCCGTACCCCCTCACCCGCGCTCCGGGCGACCGCGCGCAAACTCGGCCGGCAGCTGATGCGCGCCGCCCGCGCCACCTGGCCCAGCGGTGAACTGGACGCGCTCGCCGCCGCCCGGCCACGTGGCGCGCACCAGCCGGTCGTCCTCGGACTCACCGCCCGCTCCGCCGGGCTCACCCCCGAGGACGCCGCGTACTGCGCGGCGTACGAAACGGTCAGTGGCCCCGCGACCGCGGTCGTACGGCTGCTCGGCCTCGACCCCTTCGAGGCCACCGCCGTCCTCGCCCGCCTCGCGCCCGAACTCGACCGGGTCGCCGGGCGGGCCGCGGAGCTGGCGGGGCGGGCGGCGCGGGACGGGTTCGACGCGCTGCCCGCCGCCTCGGCCCCGCTGCTCGACATCACCGCGGAGGCGCACGCGGAGTGGCCGGTGCGGCTGTTCGCCTCGTGACCCGCCCCGACGCCCGCATCCTCTTCCCGGCCCCCACTCCCCTTCCGGTACCGCCCCCGACAGGAGCCGACCACCATGCATCTCGACCACAGCCACTCGGGCCCGGCCGCCGTCAGCGCCGACGCCCTGCGCCCCGACGGCAGGCGGCGCGCTCTGCGTATCGGCCTCGGTGGGCCCGTCGGCTCGGGCAAGACCGCGACGGTCGCCGCGCTCTGCCGCACGCTGCGTGACCGGCTGTCGCTCGCCGTGGTCACCAACGACATCTACACCCGCGAGGACGCGGAGTTCCTGCTCCGCCACGCGGTGCTGCCCCCCGAGCGCATCCAGGCGGTCGAGACCGGCGCCTGCCCGCACACCGCGATCCGCGACGACATCTCCGCCAACCTGGAAGCCGTCGAGGATCTGGAGGACGCCGTCGGCCCGCTCGATCTGATCCTCGTCGAGTCCGGCGGCGACAATCTGACCGCGACCTTCTCCAAGGGCCTCGTGGACGCCCAGATCTTCGTCATCGACGTGGCGGGCGGCGACGACATCCCCCGCAAGGGCGGGCCCGGTGTCACCACCGCCGATCTGCTCGTGATCAACAAGACGGACCTCGCACCGTACGTCGGCTCCGACCTCGGCCGGATGGCCCGCGACGCCAAGGAGCAGCGCGGCGAACTGCCCGTCGCCTTCACCTCGTTGACGGGCGAGGACGGAGTGCGGCCCGTCACGGACTGGGTGCTGGCGCGGCTCGCCGCCTGGACCGCATGAGCGTCCACGCCACCGCCCGTATCGTCGCCACCCGCGCCGGACTGCCCGTACTGACCGGTGAGGGACCGCTGGCGCCGCGCCGCACCCGTGCCACCGGGGCGGGGTTCCGGGTCACCGTCGTCGGCGCGATGAGCGCGCCGCTCGGCGGTGACCGGCTCGCCATCGAGGCCGAGGTACGGGACGGCGCGCGGCTGACCGTGGACGCGGCGGCGGCGACCGTCGCCCTGCCCGGACGCACGGCCGAACCCGCCCACTACGACGTGCGGCTGACCGTGGGGGAGGGCGCGGAGCTGCACTGGCTACCGGAACAGCTCATCTCGGCGTACGGCAGCGATCTGCGGATGCGTACCCGCGTCGAACTCGCCGCCACCGCCCGGCTGGTGCTGCGCGACGAACAGATCCTCGGCCGGCACGGCGAAGGGCCGGGCACGCTGCTGACCCGGCTCACCGTCCACCGCGCCGGACGCCCGCTGCTCGACCAGGAACTCGCCCACGGACCCGGCGCGGCCGGTGGCTGGGACGGCGGAGCGGTCCTCGGCGGCTACCGGGCCGTCGGCCAACTCCTGCTCGTGGGACCGGAGTTCGAGGAGAAGCCGGTGGCGCCGCGACTGCTGGGCGACACCGCCGTACTCACCCCGCTGGCCGGACCCGCGGCGCTCGTCACAGCGCTCGCGCCGGACGCCCTGCGGCTGCGTCGGGTCCTGGACGAGGTGCTGCGCGAACACCTGAACCACGGATCCGCCGCCGCGTACCGCTGAGCGGGACATCGCGTACCGGTTATTGGTTCGGTAAAGAAATGGCCGGGTGGCCTGTTCTCAGCGGCCACACAGACGAAAGGATCCCGGGAAGTCCAATCGAACGCGTTGCCGTAGGCGGCGCATCACAGAGGGGGAGGTTCCACTTGAGACGCACCGCAGTGCTCGGCTCGGCCGGCACGCTGCTCACGGGAACGCTCATAGCGGGCGCGATGGCCGCCCCGGCGGCCACCGCCGACGGCCGTCACCAGGGGGACCCGGCGGCGTACGGTGCCACGGTCGCCGCCGAGCGAGCCGCGAAGAAGGGCATCGACTGGCAGGACTGCCCGGCCGACTGGGCACTGGAGAAGCCCATCCAGTGTGGCTGGGTGAGCGTCCCGCTCGACTACACGAAGCCCAACGGCCGGCAGATCAAGATCGCCGTCGACCGGATCGGCAACACCGGCGGCAAGCAGGAGCGCCAGGGCTCCCTGGTCTACAACCCGGGCGGTCCCGGCGGCTCCGGCATGGCGTTCCCGCGCCGCGTCGTCACCAAGAACGCCATCTGGGCCGACGCCGCGAAGGCCTACGACTTCGTCGGCTTCGACCCGCGCGGGGTGGGCCACTCGACGCCCATCTCCTGCGTCGACCCGCAGGAGTTCGTCAAGGCGCCGAAGCTGGACCCCGTCCCCGACAGCGAGGCCGACAAGCGCGCGCAGCGCAAGCTGGCCGCTGAGTACGCGGATGGCTGCCAGGAGCGCAGCGGCTGGATGCTGCCGCACATGACGACGCCCAACACCGCACGCGACCTGGATGTCATCCGGGCCGCGCTCGGCGACAAGAAGCTCAACTACGTCGGCGTCTCCTACGGCACGTACCTCGGCGCGGTCTACGGCACGCTCTTCCCGTCGCATGTGCGTCGCATGGTCGTCGACAGTGTGGTCAACCCGTCGAAGGAGAAGATCTGGTACCAGGCCAACCTGGACCAGGACGTCGCCTTCGAAACCCGCTTCCAGGACTGGATGCAGTGGGTCGCCAAGAACGACGCGTCCTTCCACATCGGGACCACCGTCGCCCAGGTCGAGAAGCAGTGGAACACCCTCCGCGCCACCGCCAAGAAGAGCCCCATCGGCGGCGTCGTGGGACCTGCCGAACTGCTCAGCCTGTTCCAGAGCGCTCCGTACTACGACTCCAGCTGGGTGCCCGTCGCCTCGGTCTGGAGCAAGTACCTCGCCGGTGACACGCAGGCCCTGATCGACGCGGCCGCGCCCGACATGACGGACACCGCGGGCAACGCCAAGTCGGAGAACAGCAACGCGGTCTACACCGCCGTCGAGTGCGCCGACGCCAAGTGGCCGACGAGCTGGAAGCAGTGGGACCGGGACAACACCCGGCTCCACCGCGACCACCCGTTCCTCACCTGGTCCAACGCCTGGATGAACCTGCCGTGCGCCACCTGGGGCGCCAAGCAGCAGACCCCGGTGGAGGTCAAGACCGGCAAGGGGCTGCCGCCCGTGCTGATCACCCAGTCCACGCGGGACGCCGCCACGCCGTACGAGGGCGCCGTCGAGCTGCACAAGCGCTTCAAGGGATCGCGTCTGATCACCGAGCGTGACGCCGGTTCGCACGGCATCACCAATGTGCTGAACCCGTGCATCAACGACCGCGTCAAGTCCTACCTGCTGACGGGGGCGCTGGACAGCGCCGATGTGACGTGCGCGCCGCACGCCACGCCCAAGCCGTAGGGGCCCGAGGACGGTGAGAAGGGGGGTGACCGGTCCGCTGGTCACCCCCCTGGGCCCTGTCTGACAAATCCCGCCTGGCTCGCGACGTCCGGCACGCACGCTCGCGGCGTTGTCGGGATCACCGGCGTTGAACCCTCGCGCCCAGGGGCGTTCACCGGTGGCGAATCTGCTCTCAGCGACGCAGCCGCGGGAACTTCCTGGCCTGTTCCGCCTTCGCCAGTTCCGCCTTCACCTCGGCCGCGTAACGGTCGACGTACTCCTGCCCGGACAGCCCGAGGATCGCGTACATGATCTCGTCGGTGACCGCCCGGACCGCCGCCTTCTCGTTCTCCAGGCCCGCGTAGCGCGCGAACTCCAACGGCTCACCGAACCGGATCGTCACCCGCTTGATCCGTGGGACGACCTGGCCGGGCGGCTGGATCTCGAACGTGCCGACCATGGCGCACGGCACCACAGGCACCTGCGCCCTGATCGCCATCACGGCGACCCCGACCTTGCCCTTGTAGAGCCGGCCGTCGTGCGAGCGGGTGCCCTCCGGGTAGATCCCCAGCAACTCGTCCTTGGCCAGCACCCCGAGCCCTTCCCGGATCGCCGCCTGCCCGGCCTCCTTCCCCGACCGGTCCACCGGGATCTGCCCGGCGCCGCGGAAGAAGAAGGCCGTCAGCCGCCCTTTCAGCCCGGGGCCGGTGAAGTACTCGGCCTTGGCGAGAAAGGTGATGCGCCGCTTGAGGATGGCCGGCATCAGAAAATGATCGGAGAACGACAGATGGTTGCCCGCGATGATCGCGGCACCATCGGCGGGTATGTGCTCAAGGCCCTCGATACGGGGCCGGAACAGCAGCCGCAGCAGGGGCCCCAGCAGCACATATTTCAGCACGTAATAGAACACGGAGTGCGCTCCTCACTGGCCCGGCCGGCCACAGGACGGCGTTGTCCCAGGTCAACGGGGGGATTCCGGCGGACGCAAGTGTATGTGCAGGTGTTGCTGGTTGTAACTGTCCGCGGGCAGTGGAGGAGTCACCGGAGAGTGGTGGAGAGACGGCGGCGTCGCGAGCCAGGCAGGACTTTCGCAACACGCCCCCGGGCAGACGGGACTTTGAAGACAGGGCCTAGCTCCGCGGGACGTCCTTGATGAACACGATCCCGTCGTATCCGGGCAGATGGGCCGGGTCGAGTGGGGCGTAGCCGTAGTAGGGGGACACGCGGAGGGCGGGCTGTGTATCGCCGAGAGCGGCGGCCAGGAGGGGGGCGTCGATGACATGACGGTCCTGCGGGAGCGCGTACAGCAGTCCTTCGAAGGTGTCCGGCGGCGGGGTGCCCACTCCCTGGTGCCGGATCGTGCCGACGGCCGTGGCCAGGAAGGCATACCCGTCGTCGCCCAGGTGGGCGTTCACGATCGAGCCGGCGCTCCACCACTCCAGCGGTAGGTCGCCCATCCGCATCGAGCTCTTCTCCCGCTGGAGATGGGAGTTGTGGGCGTGGACGAGTGCCGGGCCCCGAGCGGCGACGGCGAGGAGGTTGTCGGCCATCATCTGGTCCCGCACGCCCACCATCCGGGTCATGCGGGCCGGTGAGGTGTCGGCCATCCAGAAGTGGTAGCGCAGCAGGCCGATGGCGGTACGCCCGTACAAGCGTGCCCGGTCCCAGTCGTCCCGCGAGGTGGCCGCGATCAGCTGCGGCGTCCGCGCGTCGAGCAGCGCCACCAGATCATCGGCGAGCAGCCGCAGTTCCCCGGCCTCGGCGGACTGCCCCACGGACTGGGACGGGTCCGTCATCACGGCGGGATCGGCCCACCGGTCATCGGCGCCGAGCAGGCGGTCGAGCGTGTCCGCGGAGCAGGGGAGCAGGTCCCTGTCCACCCCGGCCGCGAGATAGCCGTGGAGTGCGGTGAGGGCCCGCCGGGGGCTCGCCGCGCCGGTGATCTCCAGCGGGCCGTCGAAACCGGCGAAGCGCAGCCACTCGGACGCGGGCCGGCCGTCGTTGTAGGCGCGCATCCAGCGCACGAGCTCGCGGTTGGCCGCGGACGCGCCGAATCCGTGGCTGAATCCGTGCTCCATGACCTCGTCGAGGCTGTGTGTGCCCCGGGTGACGTGGTCGTCCACGACCAGTCCCCTCAGGCAGTCGCTCTCGATCGTGATCGTCCGGTAGCCCTCCTCCTCGATGAGCTGCCGGAAGAGCTCGTTGCGCAGCTGGAGCAGGGTGTCCTCGCCGTGGGTGGGCTCGCCCAGGGCGAGCAGCCGCGGCCGGGCAGGAAGCAGCCTCATGACGGCGGCGGCCTCGACGGTATGGGCGGTGTGCTCGATGTCAGGTGCCATGCCTTCAACGGTATCGTTGAACTCACGGTGGAAACTTGGCCGCGATATCGTGGGGGCCGTGGGAAGAAACCTTCAAAGCGGTCGGCAGCTCAGGCCGATTGACCTGGCGCGCGGGCACGGTCTGTCCACGCAGGCCGTCAGGAACTACGAGGAGGCCGGCATCCTTCCGGCCGCCGGTCGCACCCCCGCCGGTTACCGCGCCTATATGCCGCTGCACGCGCGGGCCCTGGGCGCGTTCCTCGCCCTGGTGCCCGCCCACGGCCACCCGACGGCAGCGGCGATCATGCGGGCCGTCAACGAGGGCGCGGCCGACGAGGCGTTCCGCGTCATCGACGAGAGCCACGCCCAGCTGCTCGACGACCGGCGGACACTCCAGGCCGTCGAGATTGCCCTGCGCGGCCTGACGCCCACCACGGCGTCCGAACCGTACGAACCCGACGCGGCGTTGTCCGGGTCCGGCGGCACGTTCATCGGGCCACTGGCGGCGGAGCTCGGAATCCGTCCCGCGACGCTGCGCACCTGGGAACGCGCCGGGCTGGTGCGCCCGCGCCGCGACCCGCTGACCGGGTACCGCGTCTACGACGAGGCCGACGTACGGGACGCCAAGCTGGCCCACCAGCTCAGGCGGGGAGGCTACTTGCTGGAGCAGATCGCCCCGCTGATCACCCAGCTGCGGACGGCGGGCGGGCTGGAGCCGCTGGAGGCCGCGCTGTGCGACTGGCGCGGCCGGCTGTCCGCCCGCGGGCGGGCGATGCTGACCGGGGCCGCCGAGCTGGAGGCGTACCTCCGCGAGCGCGGATGACGAGCCGCTGTGGCCGGGCCGCCGGCGCGTCCAACGCCGAGCGCGGCCGGGATGCGGCCACAGGGTCCGTTTGGTTTCATCGGTGGTGGGACCCGCCGGTGGTGGGGCCCGTACGCCGTGACCACGGGCTCCCGATGCCACGAGGCACCGCTCTCCGTGACAGGTGAGCTGTTCCAGGAGGCCGCATGGGAATGTCGGACACGTACACGCTGGTCTTCGCGTACCCGGACGCGCCCACGAGTGATCCGGACGACGAGGATGTCGTGGTGGTGCACCGTACGGACCGGCTGGGGCCGGGCGGGCACGCGCTGTACGCGGACGAGACCGGCATCGTCCTGGCGGAGATCAGCGACCAGGACGAGGTACGGATGGTCGCCAGTGGCGGACACCAGGACCTCACGGCGTCCGTCCGGGCACGCCCGGCCTAGGGTCGGCCCAGGGCCGGACGGGGGCCTGTCTTCAGCCGCGGCCCTTCCGTCGCGGTACGTGCTGAGGAGGAGGTGCGGCCGCCATGGTGATGCGGTGGGACGCGTTCCTGGCCGCGGTCCAGGAGCGTGGTGAGTACTCCACGCCGCAGGAAGCCGAACAGGCGGTCCGTGTCGTGCTGGCCCTGCTGGGCGCCCATGTGGTGGGAGCCGAGAGGGCCGAGCTGGCCGCCCGGCTGCCGGAATCCTGCGCCCTGGTGCTCCTCGATCCGCTCCCGGCGGCCGAACCGCTCACCCCCGAGCGGTTCGTCCGGGCCACCGCGGCTTGGATCGACGGAGCGACCGAGGAGACCGCGAAGTGGGACGTCGGCGCCGTCCTGAGCCTGGTGGCCGACGCCGCCGGCGAGGAACTGACGCGCCGGATCCTCCTCCAGCTCCCGCCCGGGTACGACCTCCTCTTCGGCCCGCCCCGGCCGACCTGAACGCATCGGCCTCGGGGGGATCCATCGGCTCGGGATGCCGAAACGAGCGGATGCCGTTTCACTGTGAAGCAGCTTGATCGATCGCTGGATCGAACGATTCGCCGGACAGGGATGGACCGATGGACCGTGTCCCCCCGTCCGGGCCGGTGGCTCTCCCGTCGTATGACATCCCGGGATTCGGACCTCACCCCCGCAGTCCCGCCGTGCGCCGCGATGAAGGACAGACGTCATGAGATTGCTCGATTCCGCGCGTGGAACGCCGTCGGGAGGGGCGGCCCGGCGCCTGCATTCCGTGTTCGAGGCCGCCTGCGACCGCACCCCGTCGGCCACGGCCCTTGAGTGTGCGCACCACGCGCTGACCTACGCCGAACTCGACGCGCGCGCCAACCAGCTCGCGCACTTCCTCCGCGGTCTCGGGATAGGCCCCGGGGCCCGGGTCGCGATCCTGATACCGCGGTCGGTGGAGGTGTACGTCTCCCTGCTCGGGGTGGGGAAGGCCGGTGCGGTGTTCGTGCCGGTCGATCCGGCGTCCCCTCCGGACCGGCTCGCCTTCATCACCGAGGACGCCGCCGTGGATCTGGTCCTGACGACGTCCGCTCTCGCGCCGGCCGTGGCCGGCCTCGCGTGCCGGGTGGTCGAGCTGGACTCGTGCGGCCGCGGACTCGCCGGCGTACCCACCACCCGGCCGCTCCCGCACGAGCCCGGCCCCGGGGACGGTTACCCCGCCGCCTACATCATGTACACCTCCGGGTCGAGTGGCAGGCCCAAGGGGGTGAAGGTCGCCCAGTCGAGCATCTGCAACTTCCTCGATGTCGTACCCAAGGTCTATGACGTACGGCCGGACGACCGGGTGTATCAGGGCATGACGATCTCCTTCGACTTCTCCATCGAGGAGATCTGGCCGACCTGGTCGGTCGGCGCCACGCTCGTCGCCGGTCCGGACGGCGCCGGTCATCTCGGCGCGGAACTCGGCGAGTTCCTTCACGGCCGGCGGATCACGATGCTGTACTGCGTACCGACGCTGCTGGAGACCATCCCGGCGGAACTGCCGTACATCCGTAGCGTCATCGTCGGCGGTGAAGCCTGTCCCGGTCAGCTCGTCGAACGCTGGAGCAGGCCGGGGCGGCGCATGCTCAACACCTACGGCCCGACCGAGGCCACCGTCACCGCGACCTGGGCCGAACTGACGCCGGGCAGGGCGGTGACGATCGGAAAGCCGCTGCCGACCTATTCGGTGGTGCTGCTCGACGAGCGGCTTCGGCCCGTGGCCGACGGCGAGATCGGTGAGATCTGTATCGGGGGCCCCGGCGTCGCCGACGGCTATGTCGGACGGCCGGAGCTGACCGCCGCCCGGTTCATCGAGCACCCACTGGCCCCCCGGGGCGGCAGGCTCTACCGCACCGGGGACCTCGGCCGGATGACCCGGGACGGGGAGGTCGAGTTCCTGGGCCGGGCCGACGACGAGGTGAAGATCCGGGGATACCGGGTGGATCTCGGCGAGATCGACAGCGTCCTGCTGGAGGATCCCGGCGTGGCCGAGGCGGTCACCGCCCTGACGGCCCCTCCGGACCGCGCCAACGGCGGGGGAGGCGGTGAACTCTGCGCCTACGTAGTTCGTGCGCCCGGCCACGCGGAGGACGAGGACGCCCTGATCACCCGGGTGCACGAGAGTCTGCGGCGCAGACTCCCCGCGTACATGGTGCCGTCCTTCCTGGACATCCTCCCCGGTCTTCCCGCCATGGCCAGCGGCAAGGTGGACCGTAAGCGGCTGCCCGCCCCGACCGGCCGGCGGCTGGTGGGCGGCGGCCGACTGGTGGCCGCCGAAGGCGAGTCGGAGACGCGGGTACGGGACGCCTGGGCGGAAGTGCTCGGGATCGAGCCCGAGGCGCTGTCGGCCGAGGCGGACTTCTTCACCGACCTCGGCGGCCACTCACTCCTGGCGGCCCGGGTCGTATCGGTCCTGCGCGGCCGGGACATCGGCGCGAACACCGCGCTGCGCGACCTCTACGCGTATCCGACCGTGCGCGGCCTCGCGGCCCGGCTGAGCGCCACGGAGAACACCGAGCGGCAGTCCGCGCCGCCCCGTCCCACACCCATCCGTCACACCAACGGCCGTATCGCGGGCGCCGGGGCGGCCCAGGCGGGTGTGATCTACCTGCTGCTGCTCGTGCTCAGCCTGCCGGTGGCGTACGTGTACAGCCGGCACGGCGGTCAGATCTCGGTCCGGACGTCGGCGCAGACCACGATAGGCGTCTACCTCAGCTATCTGGTCGTGCGCTGGCTCGTACCGGTCGCTCTCGTGCGCCCGCTGTCCGCGGGTATCAGGCCGGGCCGCTACCCGCTGTGGGGCGCGGTCTACCTACGCCTCTGGACGGTGAATCTGCTGCTGAGTCTCGGCCCGCTGCCGGTGCTGAGCGGTTCGCCCGCGATGGCCGCCTACCTGCGGCTGCTCGGCGCGCGCATAGGACCGCGTACCACCATCGCCACCAGCACGATCACACTGCCCGCCCTGCTGCGGATCGGTGGCGACACCTCGGTCGGCTACGGCGTCTCCGTCAACCCGTGGCGGGTGGCGGACGGCTGGGTGACGGTCGCCCCGATCGAGATCGGGCCGCACGCCTTCGTGGGAGCCAACGCGGTCCTCGAACCCGGCGCACGCATGGGAGCCGGCGCCGGACTCGGCGAACAGTCCGTCATCGGCCAGGACGAGGCGATTCCCGCCGGCGCGCGCATGGCCGGATCGCCACCCCGCCCGGTGGACGCGCTCGCCCCCGGCGTCGAGGCCATGATGCGTGCTCACCGCCGTACCGACGGATGGCGGCCGCGCCATCTCGTCGCCGCGCTCCTCGCGCTGGTGCTGCTGGAGACCGCCGCGGTGGTGATGACCGTGCCGGGGATCGCGCTGTTCTGGTGGGCGACGCTGACCTGGGGCATCGTCGCCGGCATCGTCGCCACCGCGCTGTCCGGTCCGGTGTTCGTGGTCACGGTCTGCTGTGTGGTCGCCGTCGGCAAACGGCTGATCCTGCCGAGAGTGCCGGTCGGTGTCCACCCGGTGCGTTCCTCGCTCGGCGTCCGCAAGTGGGCCTCGGACAAGCTGCTGGAGATCAGCCTCACCTTCACCAACTCGCTGTACGCCACCCTCTACACCGTGCCCTGGCTCAGGCTGCTGGGCGCGCGGATCGGCCGGGGCGCCGAGGTCTCGACCGTCTCGCACATCGACCCGGACCTGCTCACTCTCCGCGACGGCAGCTTCGTCGCGGACCTGGCCAACGTCGGTGGTGCCACCTTCGCGGCCGGCCAGGTCGCGTTCGGCCCCACCGAGGTCGGGGAGCGCGCGTTCATCGGCAACTCCGCGCTCCTGCTCGCCGGAACGCGTACCGGACCGGGGTCCCTGGTCGGAGTGGGTACGGTCCCGCCGCAGGGAGACGTACCCGACGGCACCACCTGGCTGGGCTCGCCCGCGATATGTCTGCCGGTGCGCCAGAGCAGCGGTTCGTTCCCCGAGGAACTGACCTTCCGGCCGACCCGCAAGGCCGTATGCCAACGCCTGGGCATCGAGTTCCTCCGCATCACGATGCCCACGTCGGTGCTGGGCATGAGCGCGTACCTGTACTTGCTCGCGCTGTCCTGGCTGACCCGCCGTCCCGGCCTGCTGGTGCCGGTGCTCCTGGCGCCGGTCCTCATGATGATCACGAGCCTTGTGGTGATCTCGTACTGCGCGGCCGTCAAGCGGGTGGTGATCGGGGTCTACCGGCCCCGCGTCGAACCGCTGTGGAGTCTGTTCGTACGCCGCACCGAGTTCGTCACCGGCCTCTTCGAGGCGGCGGCGGTACCGGCGGGGGTGGGCTTCCTGATCGGAACGCCGTATCTGCCGGTGATCCTGCGCCGGTTCGGGGCACGCGTCGGCAGAGGCACCTGGATCGGCACCACCTTCCTCACGGAGTTCGACCTCGTGGACATCGGGGACAACGCCGCGATCGGTATGCGCGTATCGCTGCAAACACACCTCTTCGAAGACCGTGTCATGAAGATGTCGCTGGTCACGGTCGAGGACGGGGCGAGCGTCGGCACCCGCGCGGTCGTGCTGTACGACTCCGTCGTCGGCGAGGACGTCCAGCTCGGCGCGCTGTCGTTGCTCATGAAGGGCGAGCACCTCACAGCGGGCACGAGCTGGCGCGGCATCCCCGCCGAAGGTGTCGTCGAGCGCCGCCCCGTCCTGGCTGCCGAGGCACCGGCTCCGGAGGTCCGGGTTTTCGACATCCCCGCTTTCGACGTCTGGACACGAGGCTCATGACGGCCACCGGACCGGACCTGGCCCTCGTCTACCGGGGGCCCGCCACCAGGCCCGGCTGCCCGGAAGCCGTGGCCGGGCTGCTCGCCGACGGACCCTGGGGCCTGGACGTCCGCTACACCGGCCCTCAGGAGGAACTGCCTTTGTCGCGCGCGTCGTTGGCCCGTGCCCAGGTGTACGCGCAGCCCGGCGGCGGAACGTTGTCGGACGGCTACCGGCACCTGGAGCGGGAGCGCGACACCGTCCGTGCGTTCGTCCGGGGCGGTGGGTGCTATCTGGGCTTCTGCCTCGGCGGCTATCTGGCCGGGGCCACCCCGGGGTTCGATCTGCTGCCCGGTGACACCGACCAGTACATCTCCTCGTCCGGCTCAACGGTGCACGGCGAGGACGACACACTGGTCGAGGTGCGATGGCGCGGCCGGCCACGCACCCTCTTCTTCCAGGACGGGCCCCTCTTCCTCCTCGACAACGGCGCGGACGCCGCGGTCCTGGCGACGTATCCCAATGGCGCCGTCGCCGCGCTCGTCGCACCGTTCGGCGCGGGGCGCGTCGGGGTCGTGGGACCGCACCCCGAGGCCACCGAGGACTGGTACACCGATGTCCGCCTCCCGGTGCACCACACGCGCGACCTCGCTGTCGACCTTGTGAACGAGGCCATCACGAGGAGGTGTTGAAGGGCCGCCCCGTGGGACGAACCCTGATCGTCTGTGCGCCCAGGCCGTCGAGCCGGTCGCGCGTAAGCAGCCCGTCCTGTACTCAAGTACCGCCGCTGTAGGTCGTAAGACGGAGCTCCGTGGACAAGACCATTGAGGGATGTCAGCGACCCCCGGCGCTTCCTAACGTCGACCCATGAGCTTTCGAACCATCCCTCATCCCGGACGGCGGACCTCACAGGGCAATACAGCTAGGCGAAGAGCGGCCACGGGGCGAAGCCTTGCAGGGGCGGGTTAGTTGCTACTGTCTCTTTACGTCGTGCCGTACATCATATCTGGCACTGAGCGTTGTCGAGATGCTCCGCAACGTGACTCCATCCGATCTTGCAAGCATCTGGGGGGGGAAGTTTCTGCCGTTACGGACGAGGCGTTCGTGCTGCGTAACGCGGCTTGCCTGACGGCGTGATCCCGAGGTGCCTGTGTACGTGCAATGTCGGGAATCACGAGAAGGAGAGCACGTGAGGATCAAGAAGGCTATCGCTTCCGTCATGCTCGTCGGCTCCGCCCTGATGGGCACGCCCGTGGCCAACGCGGCGATAAGCGACTGCAACAACAACATGTGCATGTGGGGCAACAACGACTACCAGTGGATGATCGGCGAGCGGGCCCATGGCAGCGCCACGCTCGTCAATCTGAGCGGCGACAACGACAACGCGATGGACTCGTGGTCCAACGAGTCGGGCACCCACTCTGGCTGCATGTACGGCGCCTTTAACGGCACTGGCGACAGACAGGGCATGGCTCCGGAAGCCAATGACAACAACGTCTCGCCGCTGAACAGCGACGAGGTCAGCTCGTGGCGAACCAGGTACGGCTGCTAAACCGCTCAGAGAGCAGAAGGGCTGACGACATGACCGGAGCACCGCTGATCCAAACGCGCGACTTGTGTAGAGCCTACCGATCGGCAGTGGAAACGGTGTGGGCCGCACGGGAGGTGAACTTCGCCGCCAGCGCGGGCGAGTTCGTCTGCGTATATGGGGCGAGCGGCTCCGGGAAGTCGACCCTGCTGAACCTGCTGGCCGGCCTGGATGTCGCCGATACCGGTGACATCCAGGTCGCCGGTGTCGACGTCAGTGCGGCGGATGAGGCCCAGCGCGCGCGGCTGCGGTTGGATGCCGTCGGAGTGGTCTTCCAGCACCACCAGTTGGTGGAGGAGTTCACCGCCGCCGAGAACGTTGCGTTGCCGCTTGAGGCGCGCGGGGATACGTCCTCTGCTGCCCGTGCAGAGGCTGTCGCCCAATTGGCCCGCGTGGGCCTGGCCGGGCTGGAGGACCGACTTCCAGGTCAGCTGTCCGGCGGCCAGCGGCAGCGGGTGGGTATTGCCCGCGCGCTGGCCGGTGACCGCGCCGTGCTACTGGCGGACGAGCCGACAGGAGCGCTGGATTCGGCCGCTACGAGGGAGATGTTCACACTGCTGCGGAAGTTGTGCGATGAGGGGGTGCTGGCAGTGGTCTGCTCCCATGACCCCCGCTGCCGGGAGTTCGCCGACTCGGTTTATGAGGTCGTCGACGGCCGCCTGGAACACCGCTGATGGCGCGGCAGCCGAAGCAGGCCGACAAGGGCAATTCGGTCCTGCCGCAGCCACGGCTCGCGGCACGGCTGGCATGGCGGCTGGGCCGGCGCCAGGGCCAATGGATTGGTGCCTCTTCAACGGTGTTCGTGGCGGGTCTGTTCACGATGGCCATGTTCATCGCGTTGTCGACGTTGTCACTCTCAGGTGCTCAGGAGGCCGATCGCGACTTGGGCCGTTTCGACGCTCTCGCGAGCGCTGAGATGACGCTTCCCCCCGGCAGTAAGACGCCGGCCCCGGCCATGGCCGGGGCGGCGCAGCAGGCCGGTGCGAACGAGTCCGCCGCCTTCCTCACCGCGCTCGACGTGCAGCTCGCCGTCACTCCGGCACGGAACGTGACCCTGCTGGAGGGGCAGTGGAAGCCCAACCCGTACCCAGATGTGTACGAGTTGACGGCCGGGCGCTGGCCGCAACAGCCGGGCGAGATCGTTGTGACCGACCCAGGGGACGTCAAAGCCGCGGCCGGTCAGACGCTCACCGTGCTCGGTGACGTTCGGCTGCGCGTGGTGGGCGTCGCAGACAACCACTACGCGAAAACCTCGGCCCTGCTCGCCGCGCCAGGCACGTGGAGCAGTCTGGACCCGAAAGTCGCTGAGGGCTACCCCTCCCTGGCCGCACAGCCGTACCTGCTGTGGACCGGGGGTCCAGAACAAGCCGTCATGGATGCGGTGACAAAGACGCTCACGTCGTACAGCGATGGCTCCAGCTCACAGGAGGCCAAGGGCGGACCGGAATTTCTGCCCGGCCCGCCGACCCTTCGGGCACAGCTGGAGACCAAAGCAGCCGATTACTGGATCGAGAAGTCCCCCGCCGGATATGCCATCCCCGCCGTTTTGGTCCCCATTGGCGCCGTGCTGCTGATGTTCGGGCTCGTCGACCGACGCCTGCGGCGCACCACGGAGACTATGGTCTCCTTGGGGCTGCGACCCGCCACCACGGTAGCGGCCGTGAGCTTCGCCTGCGTGGCATGGTGCCTGGCGGCAGCTACCGCCGGTGCCGCTGCCGGAGTCGCCACCGGCTGGGCCCTACGACCTCTCCTGGCGTACCTGCAAGACCGGCCGGTGGGAGATGTCGAAGGAATGACAGACGCTGCTACGCAGCTCCTCGCTCTGGTCGCGGCAACCGGAGTGCTGACCGGCGCGGGGCTGCTCCTGGCCCGCCGGACCCGCAGTGAACAGCCTCACCCCACCACCACGTCACCGGCACACCAGCCGCGGGCGAAGAATCTCCGCAAGAAGAGTGCTGCGACGGTTGTCCGCGATGTCCGCCAGCTGGCCGCGCTGGGCGTCTGGTGCGTCTGCATGGTCTACACGGCGACACGCCTCGACACCCCGTCCGAGGGCATGTTCCCGACCGCCCTGATCACGGCCGCGGTGGTGCTGACGTTGCCGGAGTTCTTCGGACTCGCGACCCGCCTGCTCACGGAGCGTGACGCCCGCCGCAGGCTGGCCCGCCGTCAACTGCAGGCCGACCGACGGTGGGCACAGGCCGCCCTCGCCGTCCTTACCGTGATCATCGGCGCCAGCCTGGGCATGCTCGCCCTTCTCGACACCCTGATCCGCAGCAGCGAGAACACCGTGCAACCGGAGGTCCTGCCCGGCCAGGTACTACTGGCGCACCGGGCCAGCAGCGTCTTCGCACCACCCGAGCGGATGCTCACCGTGCTCAAGGAGAGCAAAGTTCTCGAAGGCCTTCCCCAGGTGGAACTCCACCGCCTCTCGAAGGAGTCCGTGGACGAAACCGGCCCCGTCCCCAGCACAACCCGCCAAGGCAACAACGGCGGCATCCTAGCCGTCGACTCACCCGACGACGTCCCCGTCCTGACCGGCCGCCCCCTTACCGACGACCAGCGTGCGCTGCTCAACCGCGGCGGCCTCCTAGTCTGGGCGGACCGCGACAACGCCCCGCCCCCCGAAGGACAGCCGACCCGACTTGTGGTGGCTGAGGACGACCGTATCCTCAGCGAAACCCCTCCCCTGCCCTCCAAACCACTTGAACTGGCACGCACGGGTTGGCGCGCCGGCACGGACGGGATCCTTCTCGTCGACACCGCCCGCCGCCTTGACCTCCCCATCGCTGTGCGGGGCCCGATCATGGTCGCCGACGCCGACGACGGCCAGGACGCGCGCGTGCAACAGATTCTCCAGGACCACGCGATCGACGCGCGCGCCGCCTACATCCATGTCGAGCCAGAACCACCGGTCCCGGATACAGCGCTCTACGTCTCCGCTGCGGCCTTGGCCCTGCTTGCGCTCACCACTGTCCTCACCGCGCTCCGGGGCCAGACCCGAGCACTGAAGACCTACATCGACAGCCTCATCGCGCTCGGCATCCCGCCATCCTGGGGCCGCCACATCATCCTCTGGCAGTACGCCCTGCTTCTGGGAACCGCCACTCTCCTCGGGCTCTTCATCGCCATCGTCCCGACCGTGGCTCTGGCCACCCAGATCCCCGACTTCCAGCTCAGCATTCCCTGGGGACAGATGAGCCTGCTCCTCGCCACTCTCGCCCTGGCCTCCGCACTCGCCGCAACCCGATCGACGCTCGCTCTACGCCGGTAGGGGGCAGCGCCGTCCATCATGGATCGTTCTCAGGGAGAGCGAAGCGACCACCGGCCCGGCGGACTCATGCGGTCACAGCAGTAGCCGGTGCCGCGCCGACGCCCGGGGCAGCTCGTCCCCCGTGGAACCGTCGTCCTGGTGCGATAGCGCACCAGGACGATCCGCGCGAGCAGCCACTGCATAGCCACGCGATCGTGGGGGATAGGTCAGCCGTGATGCGGGCCATCTGCGATCGGCGCCAGTCGACGACTCCGCGTCCTCCACACCCTGTGTACTGCACGGAGGCGCCGACGACACCGCAGAGCCTGCTCAACTTCTCGACGCAGATATTCCCCTTCTCGCTCCTATGGGAGGATTGGTCACAACCCCCACGGTGAGTGTCCGCTGCTACACCAAAGATCCAAGGGCGGGTGGATGTTCGCCCGGCGGCACAGTGTCTGCTCGAACGCCAAGTTGGCCTGGGCCTGGATAACCATGGCGTTGTCGCGGGAGGCCAGGTACGGGGTGACGAGTCCGATGCTCCCGCTCGCTCCGGCGATGAACATCACCTGGGCCCTGTTGGTGGGCCAGGCCAGGTACCACCACGCTGGAACGTCCCCTCGGTGAGCAGCCAGGGCTACAGAGTTCCTCATGAAGCGGGGCGAGTCGATTAGGGATTGTTCACTGAACTCCAGTGAGGGCGTTGTTCAAGTGCACAGACTGATGGAGGGTTACGCTGGTGCTCGTCTCGACGGAGTTCAGTACGGCGCGGTCCCTACAGGTGAGGGAGACTCCGTCGACGGCCGGCCTGTCCTTCCCCGGGTACCGGTAGCCGACCTCCGTCAGCCGGATCTCCTCCACACGGCCAGCCCGGCGAGGGCCGCCCAGGTGGCGACGAGGAACACCCCGCCGGTGAACGACGACACCAGCGCGATGCGCAGCGTCCGGGGAGCCGCGGCCAGTGTGCGCCGGTCGACGCGTTGCGACAGGGACCGGTACCAGTACAGCAGGTAGTCGGTCGTGCTGTTGGCGCGGACCTCGTCGCCGTATTCGGGCGTGGTCGACCACCACCGCATCATGCCCCGCACGTTGCGGTCGGCGATGTTCGCGTAGTGGATCTCGTAGTCGACGCGGGCGGTGAGCACCGCTCCGATGCCGGCCGGGAGCACCGCGAGGAGAAGCAGCGGCAGCATCAGTACGTTCAGGACCGACAGAACGCCGCCGGCCGTGACCATCCTGATCAGGGCCGACATGAAGCGCTGTGCGTCAGTGACCATCACATGGGTGCGGAGCACGCCCATCTCCGCGGCCTCCTGCCGGTCGGCGAACCCGTCCACCGCGTAGGCCGCCGCTTCGACCCGGCAGACCGCCCCTACCAGGGCGGTGTCCGTCGCGGTCGTGAGCTTGGGGGTGATCCGCCGCGACGCGTATGTGGCCAGGGCGCCCGCGCCGCGGGCGAGGGCGGTCGCACCTGCCACGAGGAGCAGGGCCGGCAGGGCCTGGTGCAGCCGGTCCGTGATGGCGCCGCCGGCCAGGATGGGACGCATCGCCCGGGCGGCGGCGGTGCGACGGCTTGCGTGGCTTGTGTGTTCGTGGTGTCGACTGAGGTCAACTGCACTCCTTGAGCACGGTCGTTGGGGTCTGCTCGGGTTCGCCGTGGTCAACGACGGGAGTGCGATATCGAACGCACGTGTTTGAGACGGAGCGGATTTCGCGGGGAGCGCGCTGTGCGCGGCGTGCGTGATGCGTCCGCCCTTGGGGCGTGCGGGCGGGGCATGGATACGGTGATGGCCGAAACGCCGGGGCCGATAGGCGTGTGGCGGATGGGATGTACCGGCCTGTGACGGCCGGGACGGGCCGGCCCGGTGCGGCCGGGACGGTACCTCGTCACCGCCGGGCCGGTTGGTCCAGACCTATTGACGGAAGGTCTGGACCACCCTACGGTTCCCCCAACTACCCGGCGTACGTTCCCAGTTCGCCGCACCGATGCGGTCGCGGGCGGACATGGTCGGAAGGGGCACAGCATGATCCGCCGAATATCGCGCGTGCTGGGGGTCGGCCTCGCCATGGCCTTCGTCATGCAGACGCTGGTCGCCGCGGCGGTGCCCGGCGCGGCGCCGGCCGCCGACACCTGCGCGGTCAAGTCGAAACCCACCGGCAAGGTGCTCCAGGGGTACTGGGAGAACTGGGACGGCGCGGCGAACGGCGTACACCCTCCGCTCGGTTGGATTCCGATCACGGACTCCCGTATCCGCGACCACGGCTACAACGTGATCAACGCGGCGTTCCCGGTCATCCGCTCGGACGGCACCGTCCTGTGGGAGGACGGGATGGACGCGACGGTCAAGGTCGCGACCCCGGCCGAGATGTGCCAGGCCAAGGCCTCCGGTCTCACGACCCTGATGTCCATCGGCGGCGCGGCGGCCGGGATCGACCTCAGCTCCAGCGCCGTCGCCGACCGGTTCATCGCGACCGTGGTGCCGATCCTGAAGAAGTACAACTTCGACGGCATCGACATCGACATCGAGACCGGGCTCGTGGGCAGCGGCAACATCAACACACTGTCGGCCTCGCAGGCCAATCTCATCCGCATCATCGACGGCGTACTCGCCCAGATGCCCTCCAACTTCGGCCTGACGATGGCGCCCGAGACGGCCTATGTCACCGGGGGCAGTGTGGCGTACGGCTCGATCTGGGGCGCCTATCTGCCCATCGTGAAGAAGTACGCCGACAACGGCCGGCTCTGGTGGCTGAACATGCAGTACTACAACGGCAGCATGTACGGATGCTCCGGTGACTCGTACTCCGCCGGTACGGTCCAGGGATTCACCGCGCAGACGGACTGCCTGAACAGAGGACTGGTCGTCCAGGGCACCACGATCAAGGTCCCCTACGACAAACAGGTGCCGGGACTCCCGGCGCAGCCGGGCGCCGGGGGCGGCTATATGGCGCCGAACCTGGTGTCGCAGGCCTGGAACACCTACGGGGGCGGGCTCAAGGGCCTGATGACCTGGTCGCTCAACTGGGACGGGTCGAAGGGCTGGACCTTCGGTAACAACGCCAAGGCGCTCCAGGGCCGTTGAGACACCACGGCGTCCCTGGTATCGCACATGGCCAGGTCGGAGGGGATCGTTCCGTTCGAGGATCGGTCCCCTCGTCGCTACCGTGCTGACGTGGTGCTGAGGTGGCCCACTGCCGCCCGGGGAGTGGGGATCGTGCGCCACCAGCGCGATGTCGGCCCGCGGGCTCAGGTGAGGGCGGCGACCAGCAGGGCGAAGGCGGCGATGATGACGGCGACGCGGACGTAGTGGAAGCGGTCCCAGCGGTTCATCTGCTCCTTCCAGTCCTCGGGCCGGTTCTCGGGGGTCCACGTCTTGCCCCGGTTGTTGATCGGGACGAGCAGCAGAATCGACATGATCACGCTGAGGATCAGCAGTGCGCCGGCGGTGACGACGAGGCCGCTGCCGTGGTGGTGCCATCCGGCGATGGCCCAGACCGCGACGAGGACGAGCGAGGTGATGTACCAGACCGGCATCACGGCGCCGAGCATCCGGCCCCCGTGGGCGCGGCCGAGTTGGCCACTGTCACCAGGGAGTGCGTTGAGGATCGGGTTGATGACGAAGGCGACGGAGAACTCCACCCCCACCATCACACCGACGACCACGGTGGTGAACACCTCAAGTGCGTTGAGTATGATGACCCCTCCTGGCATCTAGTGTTGCTAGCTTACGAGGCGATGCTAGTACTGCTGCCGCTTGATTGTCTAGCGATGCTAGGATCGAGTCATGTCGGTACAGGAACGCAAGCAGCGCGAACGGGCGGAGCGCGAACGCCTCATCGTGGCGACAGCCCGCGAACTCGCCGAGCAGCAGGGCTGGGACGCGGTCACCACCCGTCGGCTCGCCGAGCGCATCGAATACAGTCAGCCCGTCCTCTACAGTCACTTCCGCGGCAAACGCGAGATCATCGGCGCCGTCGCCCTCGAAGGCGCCACCGAGATGGCCGCGGCGCTGCGGGCCGCGGCCTCCGCCGCGGACCGCCCCCGTACCCGGGTCACCGCCCTCGCCCGCACCTACCTCGACTTCGCCGCACGCAACCCGGCGGTCTACGACGCCCTGTTCCAGCTCGACGGCGGCCTGGCCTTCGCGAACGAGGACACCCCACAGCCTCTGCAGGACGCCTTCGCCGCCCTGCTGGAAAGCCTCGGCGAGGTCGCCGGGGACGGCGTCCACCCGGGACTGTTCACCGAGGTGTTCTGGGCGGCCCTGCACGGACTGGCCACCCTGACCCGGGCGCGACGGCTCCCGCCGGAGGACACCGAGCGCAGGGTGGAGCTGCTGGTGGACCGGCTCGCCAAGGTCTGACACACCATCCCGGCGGTCACGCGGCCGTGTGTTGTCCCGGCAGGGGCTGAGTATTGACGAGGCTATTCAGGAGCGGACCGGAGTGTGGGACGGCCTGCTGTGCGAGGGCGGAAAACCTTGGTCCAGAAAACACTTTCCAGATACAGGGATACAGGGAAGGAAGACCCTGTGGAGAACCACAGGATTTCCGCTGGTCTTTGTACTCTGCGTCGTCCAGTGTGTGCGATTCGTTATTCGTGATCCCGGTAGCGGGAGTGTTGGATGTGCCAGACATAGGAGGACGCGATGGATTTGATCGCTCGTGCGTGATCGGCGAGCGGGCCGTTGCCGTTGGCGGTCAGCGCGGTGATGCGAAGGACGGCCGCGTCGGCCCGTTCTTCGCACATGCGGGAGGCCAGGCGGAATGCCTCTTCGAGGTCACATGCGTGTTGTCGCATCAGGAGTGTGGGCAGGCTGAGGGGGCTCTGGCCGTCGTGGGATGTTTCCTTGGCGTATGAGGCGAGGTCGTTGATCCAGCCGGCGAGGTCGGCGACAGCGGCTTCCATCTCTCGGACCGCCGCCGAGGACCGTTGTGGCTCGGCCAGTTCATATCCGAGGGTGATTTCCGCGGTTGCCATGACGGTTCGTACGAAGGCCGTGTGTGGGCGCATCGCGAGGTAGTCGGCAAGCGTGACGTGGTCTGGTTTGTCGAGGTGATGTGCCTCCCAGAGGATGCCGAAGAGGCTGTCCCGCAGGTGTGCGGTGAGGCGCAGGTACTGGTTGGGCGTGGCCCGTTCCCCGAAACGGGTGAGGAGGTGGCGCAGCGCGGTGCCGAAGACGCTGGTCTCGCCCGGAGGTTCATCGTGATCGGCGAGGAGGTGGACGCATTCGCTGATCCGGCGGATCAGGCGGGCGGGGTCGCGGGCTCCTGTGGATTCGCCGTACGTGTCGTCGAAGGCGGTGAGCCACAGGAGGAGGTCGGCGCAGAGGAAGAGACTGTCCCGGTCTGATGTCGGGAAGGTGCGGGCCATGCCCTGGCCGGTGATGTTGCAGAGGGCTTTCAGCTTGCCGGGTGAGCTGATCAGCGGGAATGCCTGGAGCCAGTCGGCGGTGTGCCGCTCGATGTCGTCAGCGTAAGGACTGGTCGGGAAAGGGCCGGGGAAAGAGCCGCGTAGATTCGGCATCGGCATCGGCATCGGCATCGGCAGGGTGGCAGAGAGCTGCGTGCCCGTGCGGTCGGAATCGTTCATGCCGTGTTTCCTGCGGCTGTGTGCTCCCTGGTCTCGGCGATCATGTCAAGGGACGAGGGGTGGACGGTGATTTCGGGTATGGGCCGGACGGTGGCGCCGGGTGTCGGCCGTAGGCGCCAGCGTGAGGCGATGAGCGCTGTGATGACGATTGCCTCGGTCATGGAGAACTGATCGCCGATGCACATCCGCTTGCCGATCCCGAAGGGGATGAAGGCTCCCCTCGGTGGCTGGGGGCGTTCGGGCAGCCAGCGGTCCGGGTCGAAGCGCAGCGGGTCGGGAAACAGGTCCGGATCCCTGTGCATCGCGTAGGGGCTCCACATCACGTCCGTGTCCGCCGGCAGGCTGAACTGCCCGAGCCGCACGGGGGAGATGGTGCGCCGGGTGAGGATCCAGGCGGGGTTGTGCAGGCGCAGGGTCTCGTCGATGAGCCGGCGGGTGAAGACGAGCTGGGGAATGTGCTCGGCGGCGAGTGGCCTTCCGGCGAGCACGGAGTCGACTTCCTCGTGCAGTCTGTGCTCCAGGTCGGGGTTGTGGCCCAGTTCGTGGAACAGCCATGCCAGGGTGACCGCGGTGGTTTCGGAGCCGGCGGCGAGCAGCGCGGTGACTTCCGCTATGACTTCTTGGTCGGTCAGTGTCGCGCCGGTTTCGTCCTGGACGGTCAGGAGCAGCGACACGAGGTCGTCGTAGGCGTCGGGGTTCGCCCGGTGGTCGGCGATGATGTCTCCGATGGCGTTGCGCAGCACGGTGTTGGCGGCCTGGGCCTTGCGGTTGCCGCGGGTCGGCAGCCGTTCCAGGGTGGAGATGGGCACCATGGCGTGCTGGAGGGCGGCCTTGAAGACGGTGTCGACGCCGTTGAGGATGGTCTGGGCCGGTCCGCGCTGCGGGTTCGAGGAGAACAGTGCGGCCATGACGACGCCTTGGGCCATGAGTTGCATTTCGTTGCAGACGTCGAGGGTTTCCTGATGGTGCCAGGCCGCGATCGAGGGTTCCGCGGTGTCCCGCATGGTCGTGACATAGCCCTTGACCTGTTCGCGGTGGAGGGCGGGCTGCATCATGCGGCGCCGGTTCAGGTGTTGCTTCCCTTCTGCGACCGGCAGGGGGTCTCCACCGAAGATCTTGAGTTTGTCGAAGAGCAGTCCCTTGTTGAAGTGCTGGGATTTGCTGGTGAGTATCTCCTGGAGAAGCTCGTGCGAGTTGATCACGGTCATGGATTTCGGACCGACGGTGATGCGTGCGACGGGCCCGTAGGTGCGCAGGCGTTGGACGTATGCCAGACGGTCCCTGAGCAGGGGGATGGCGTGTCCGATGAGCGGCAGCCGCCCCGGGGCAATGGGCGGAATGTGTGTGTCGGCAGTCATGTGTCTTTCCTTTTCACATCTGGTCGGTTCTCTGGCCTTGTGGCGTGGAGTGGTTGTTCCGCTCAGCTGTGACGGGTCCGCAACATCTCCCGGGCTGCGAGGACCTCGGCTTCGATCAGTGTGCCGGGGGCGTACAGGGTCTTGTCGTGCCAGAGGGCGGGGTGTTCGTGGCCGGGGCCCCATGCGGCGTTCAGATACGTTTCGGCTCGGTCCAGGGCGCGGGTGTGGTGCGTCTGCCGTGCGGAGGCGGTTGCGCACAGCAGGATTTTCACGGCATAGGCGGTCTCTTCGACGGTGCCGTTCCATACGCCCCAGGAGCCGTCGTCGCGCTGTGTGTCCACCGTCCACGCGGCGGCTGTCTCGACGGCGGTGGACGCGTGGCTGCCGCCGTACCGCGCGAGCGCGGTCACGCACCGTTCGGTGGCGTAGTAGGGCGAGGCGTGCCATTTGTCGTGCCATGGCCCTTCGGGCTGTTGCCGGCCGGTGAGCCAGTCGCACAGTTTGTCCGCCCGGGGACCGTAGGTGTTCTCTGCCTCGGGGTGGTGTCGCAGGTAGCTGCCCAGGGCCTGGAGGGCGTGGGCGTTGGCGGTGACTGACCCGGTGTCCTCACCGATGTAGCAGTCGTAGTGGCTGCCGTTGTGGAACGGGTCGAGCGGCGCGGGGTCGTAGGGCCGGCCGACGAGCGAGGCCACCAGCACGGCCATCGCGGTGTCGTCGGCGTCTGTCATGAGGCCGGGCGCGCCTCGTACTCCTTTGGGATCGTAGATGTGGTCGGCCCACCCGCGGATGGTGGGCAGGGTGGTGGCGGGCAGGTGGGCGCGGGCGAGTGCGGCGGCGGCCCACAGGCGTTCGACGACGTAGAACGGGGCTGCCTCGGGGAAGAGCCCGTCGTATCGCCGGGCCACCGGGGCAAGGTCCGCGGCGGCCCGCGCGGTGGCGGCGGGTGTCCGCGCCATCGCCGCGCGGGCGGCGGTCGCGGCTGGTGAACTTCCCAGCAGTCCGGGGGCGTTGGGTATCAGGGCTTGCGGTATGTATCCGGCTATGCCTTCAAACGTGTGGTGGAATTTGACAGGAAGGCTGCCGGCTGACTTGTACCGTCCTGCCACGTGGGCGGGTGCCGCCTCGTGGTAGCCGCCCGGGATCACCGGCCGGGGTCCCGGGCGCCATTCCCCGAGGCCCGGTTCTCCGTCGGTGGCGGCCAGGTCGATCTGCTCGTTGATCTTGGCTATCAGGCTGGGGACGAGGATTTCCGCGGCGGCCGTGTCGGGCCACGGGCCCGAGGTCGGCAGCGCGCGCAGTGCCGCGAGAGCGTTGTCCACCGCCGCCGCGAGCCGGCGGGTGACCTCCGCGGACGTGGTGCCTCGCCTGAGGACTGCCAGCGCGGCTTCCACCCCGCTGAGTGTCGGCAGGAGCCGGTACGGCCGCGGCCCTTCGCCCCAACTGCCGTCGGCTGCCTGGTGTTCCAGCAGATACGCTATCCGGCGTTGCTCTCCGGGCAGCCAGGGTGCCGCCGAGATGACCCGGGCCGTCTCATACAGCGAGGGGCGCACGCTGCCCCACTTGTCCTCGTCGGCCCTGGCCACCAGATGTGTGGCCTGCTCGGAGTAGGTCGTACTCAGGGGCGTGTTGTTCACGGGCCTCTTCCACCTCACGGTTCTGGCTACTGGTGTACGGGTGGTTCCGTCAGGCGTGTCTCGCCGTGGCGGCCCGGGCGATCTGACGCAGGCCGTCGGCTGCCGCTGCCGGAAAGGGGGCCTCGTCCAGGGCGGCGAAGGCGGCGTTGCGCCGCGTGGTGATCATTTTCTCCACCGTCTGTCTGGCGCCGGTGGAGTCGAGGATCGCGCGGATGTCGGCGGCTTGTTCCTCGGTCAGGTCGCTTCGGCCGACGAGGCCGCGCAGGGTGCTCAGTTCGGCGGGGGAGGCTCGCTGGACCGCGAGCGCCATCAGTACGGTGGCTTTGCCTTCGCGTAGATCGTCCAGGACTGGTTTACCGGTCTTGGCGGGATCACCGAAAACTCCGAGCAGGTCGTCACGCAGCTGAAACGCTTCTCCCAGCGGTATGCCGAAGGCGGTGCACGCGTCGAGTACGGGCGGGGCGGCGCCGGCCAGTGCCGCCCCGATATGCAGGGGGCGTTCGACAGTGTATTTGGCCGTTTTGTACCGGATGACATGGAGTGCTGTGTCGACGTCACCGGTCAGCCGGCCGGTGGTCTGAAGGTCCAGGAGCTGGCCGTACATGACCTCGCTGCGCATTTCGGCCACCAGAGGCAGCACCTGGGCGAGCCGGTCCGGGGTGACGCCCACCGTGTGGAGCAGTTCGTCGGACCACACCAGCGCCAGATCTCCGAGGAGGACGGCCGCGCCCAGGCCATGTGCCTCGGCCCTGCCTCGGGGACCGCCGCTGTCGGTGTAGGCGGCGGCGAGCGCCCGGTGGGCGGACGGCTGCCCGCGGCGGACATCGCTGTCGTCCATCACGTCGTCGTGGACCAGGGCGAATACCTGGAAGAGCTCAAGGCTGGCGGCCGCGCGTATGGCGGCCGTCACGTCGCCGGTGGAGCCGGCGGCCTGCCATCCGTACACGCACAGCAAGGACCGCAGCCGTTTTCCGCCGGAGAGGAGCCCGCGGAGGGTGGTGGTCAGGTACAGCAGCTCGGTTCCCGGCGCAGCGTGGTCTTTGGCGTCCAGGAACCCGGTCAGAGCGGTGCCCACTTTGTGGCGCAGGGAGGAGAGGTCAGGCATGCCGGTGCCTGGAAGTGTGTCTTTCATCGGTGGTTGATCCCCATTCGGTCGAGAACCGTCGTGGCGGCTCTGTTCGGGCAGAGGACAGGGCCAGGAACACGGACTTCCCCTGAAGGCCGCGGTGGCGCCAGTCGTTCCAGTGGCGGCGCCACCGCGACACGGTGATCGACGGCAGGCTGGAGAGACTGCTTTTACGTCTGGGGGCTGCCTGCCTTCGAGGGGGATGACGCGTCCGCGCTGGGGTCGGACGGTGCCCGGCTCCAGGGGGTGGCTCCGTTGGCGTCGGGGGTCAGCGCGGTGAACCGGGCGGGGAGCGCGGTGAGCGTGCGGTGGACAGCCCCGTCCTGGTAGGTCAGCTGGTCGACGGGGACATCGAGTTGGATGTCCGGCAGATAGCTGAGGAGCCGTTCGATCGCGGCGGTGGCGATCAGCAGCGCGAGGTCACGGCCGGGACAGGCGTGGGGACCGGCGGCGAAGGCCAGATGCGCCCGGGTGCCCGAACGGTAGCCGTCGGACGGCACGCCCGCGTGGGGACAGGTGTTGGCGGCGGCGTACGACACCATGAAAGGTGAGCCGGCGGGGTAGTGGGTACCGTGGAAGGTGATGTCTTTCTTGGGGAAGTGGAAGCTGTAGTTGGCCAGCGGCGAGTCGTTCCACAGCGCGTCGTCGATGGCGTGCTGGACGGGCAGACTGCCGGTGGTGAGGGTGCCGAAGTACCGGTCGTCGCTGAGCATGCGGACGCATGTGTTCGCGATGAGGTTGGCCGTCGGCTCGTTCCCCGCACCGAGGGTGATGAGGACCTGATTGACGGCCTCTTCCTGGCTCAGCCCGTTGGGGTGGTCGATGAACCAGGAGGTCAGGTCATGGCCTCGCTGCGTGGCCTTTGTCCGGTAGAGGGTCTCCAGATACGCGCTGAACGACGCTGCGCCCTCCGCCTGTGTCCCGGGATCAGTGTCCATCATCGCCGCGAGAGCCCGCACCAGCTGGGGGCCGTACTCGTCCGCCATCCCGAACAGAGCGTTGAAGACCATCAAGGGCAGCTGTTGCGCGTACTGGCTGACCAGATCGACCGTTCCGGTGTCCGCGAAGTCCTGCAGAAGCGTATCGGCGTAACGGAACGTCAGGACCCGGACATCGTGGGGATCGAGTAGACCGAAGCTGTCAGTGATCACCCTGCGCAGGTGCGCATGTGTTTCTCCGTCGGCGAAGAGGAGGCTGGGCCGCCACTGCACCAGAAGCCTGATCGGGCTGTTCTCCGGCACCTGGGGCAGCCATGACCGGGTGTCCTTGGTCCAGGTTTCGGGATCCTGCAGCAGGTCGAGCGCGGCCCGGTAGTCGGTGACCAGATTGACCACGACACCAGGGGCGACCTCAGCGACACCGACAGGCCCCTGAAGGCGCAGCAGTTCATAGCTGCGCTCGGGGTTGGCGGCGTGTTCGGCCCCGTGCACGGGCACAGGAGCGTGTGGTGCGGTTGTCACGAGGTTTCGGCTCCGGCAGAAGATATGGAATGGGTGGTCAGTTGGATGAGGGCCTCAAGGGAGCTGCGCTTGTCGCGAGCGTCGCAAGTGACCAATGGGGTTTCTGGGGCGAGGTCGAGCTTCGAACGAAGGAGTTCCAGGGGGTAGTTGGGCGAGTCAGGGAAGATATTGACAGCGACGGCGTACGGCAAACCGCGCTCCTCGATGAGATCCATCACCTCGAAGGACTCGTCCAGGCGCCGGGTGTCGGCCAGGACGAGCGCACCGAGAGCTCCGAAGGCGATGCCCTCCCACAGAGGGAGGAACCGGCGCTGCCCCGGAGTGCCGTACAGGTACAGGACGATGCGGTCGCCCGGCAGGGTCAGACGGCCGAAGTCGATGGCGACCGTGGTTTTGGTCTTGTTGCGCAGGCCGACGAGGCTGAGGTCGTCGGTGCTGGCCGCGGCGTCCGTCATGACTTCGTCGGTGTGCAGAGTGGGGATCTGCGACAGCCTCTCGACCAGCGTCGTCTTGCCGACGCCGAGAGGACCGGCCACAAGGAACTTGACCCTCTGGTGCTCTTTCTCCGGCAGGTACACCGGGTCCGGGCTAGGCGACGAGGAGGGATTGGAGTCCACTCAAAACCTCTTCCATAAGTTCCTTCGACGGCCGGCCGGCGCGCGAGGGGGCGAGAGCGTCTGGGGTCGGCACGCTGGCTTTTAACAGGCCGTCACTGACGAGTTGCTCGGCGAGCACCAGACCGACGCTGACCGAGATGCGGAGATAGCCGGCTATCTCGACGGCGGTGAGGGACCCGTCGGTCACCAACTCGACGACACGCCGGTGCACCGATGTGTGGTAGGCGGCGAGCGGAAGGCCACTGGCACGCAGGGCAGTCAGCGTGTCGAGCGTGGTGGGCAGGGGAGCATCACTGCTGCCGGTCGCCAGATAGGCCGGAAGCAGCCGTCGCTGGTGTTTGTCCCGGCTCATGAAGCGCCGTCATTGGTACGGACGGAGACAGACATGAGCTGTTCCCCGAGCTTCATCGCCTGGCGGGCCATCGTGTGGGCGACCACACCCATAGGCATCGCGTCGTCGCCCGCGGCTGCGATCAGGGTATTGGTTCCCGGACCGGCCGGCATGACCATGTAGGTGCCCAGGGCGTTCTTCACGGTGACGGTCTCAATGGGTGTGTCCTCCCCGGCCCTCAGCGCCGTGTTGGCGGCCGCGCGAGAGGCCGCGTGCATGGCGGAGGTCATCGCGGCTATACCGTCCGCCTCGTCCGCGGTGAGGTCCTTCGACCTGGCCTGGACCATCCCGTCGAGGGTCATGATCAGGGCATGCTGGACGCCCTTGATCTCGGTGATGGGGTTCAGATACCAGGCGGGCCGGCCGGTCTCGTTGTAGCCCTCGGGCGTGGTCACAGTGTTTCCTCCGAATCGGTGCCGGTACGGCCGCTGCTGAGGCCTTCCTGGAAATCGCTCCAAACGTCACGGACGCGTTCCGGGTCCAGGGCACGCCGCGTGGGAGTGGTGCTCTGGCCGGTGGTTGTCGCGGAGCCACGGCGGCGGCGCTGGGGCAGCTGGGAGGCGGCAGCATCGGACGGCGGTGCGGTGCGCGTGGGCAAGTCGCCCGACGCGGCGGGGGTGGGCCTCGGACGGACCGTGGGCGCCAGGGCGGGCAGGGGAGCCATGGCCGAAGGGGGCACGGCTTCCTCGTCGATCGAGGTCAGCAGGTTCGGGGGAATGGACACCACAGCACGCACCCCGCCGTAGGGAGAGGGATTGTCGATGGAGACGTGGAAGCCGTGGTCGGCCACGAGGCGGCCGATGGCGGCGAAGCCCTGGGAGGGCGGGTTGCCGAGCTCGGTGAGCATCACCTCCTGCTGTTCAGCCGATATCAGGCGCATACCCCGGGCGAGCGCTTCGGCGGTCATGCCCTTGCCGGCGTCCTCGATCGTGATGCACACACTGCCGCTACCGGTCTGGATCAGGCTGACGTCCACCTCAAGGTCGTCACGGGACGCTTCCAGGGCGTTGGCCATGAGTTCGGCGCAGGCCACGGCGACTGGCTCGGCAGCGCGTCCGACAATGCCGATATCGGAGGCACGGAGCCGCGAGACGATCTTGATGCGTTCGAAGCCGTGCAGCCGGGAAGAGGCGCCGCTGACGAGTTCGGCCACATAGGTGTCCTTACGGACCTGTCCCGGCCAGGCCCCGGACACGATGGCAGCTCTCTGGGAGAGGCGCAGAATCTGCTCATTGAGGTGGTCCACGCCGAGCAGGCGGCTCGTCAGACTCCGCGGCGCGCTGAACTCGTTCTGAAGGGTTTCGAGTTCCGTCTGCATACGGTACGAGAGGGCCTGCGAGTCCTGGCTCGTGCCGCGCAGGGCAGCCCGGGCGGCGGCGTCCACGCGACGGCGTTCCTTGAGGACGATGCCGGAAACCTGGGCAAGCAGGGCTTCCAGGAGCTCAGCGCCCTCAGACCCCGCCTGGCTCGCGTGCAGTGGTCCTGGGACGGGGTGGTGAGAGCTGATCAGATTCAATGCGAGGGCGGGAAGGCGCACGGAGGCGAGATGGCCCACTTCGTCACGGAACTGTGACTCGCGGGCTTCTATCTCCTTCATGCGGGATTCGGCGGTCTGCCTGCGCTCCTCAGCGGATTGCGCGCGGGATTCGGCGCTCTTCACGGCTGTGTCGAGTTCTCTGCCGCGTCGCACATGTTTGCGGCGCGAGCGCACCAGCAGCAGTGCGACGACGGTTATGACGACAGTCATAGCGCCGAGCGCAAGGGCGGTTTCTGAGAGAGAGGTCACGGGGAGAGGGGTCCTAGGGATTGGGTCGAGACTCCGGGTACTGCCTGGCGGGTCCCCCGCCTGTACGGCGGTGGGCGCCGGCCTACCGGAGAGCTAGTGGACTGAAGGTGGACACGGCGGAGTATCGCCGTGGGTCCGTGGAGGCTCCGTGCAGGGCGCGGAAACGGTGCTGCGAGACGGGGCCCGCTTACGATCGCAGGTGATCAGGTTCATCAGAGCTCCATCGCGATAGAAGGCCGACGCGGTGTGTACTGTCCGTCACGTGCTGTTCCATTTCGGTGATGTCACACGGCAAAGCGCCGTTAGTCTAAGGGAGTTGATCTGTTTACGCAGCGTGGGTACGCTGCTGAGACCGCGCATTGAGAATGAATCCGACGAGCTGGTTCCGGATGTACCGATGCCCCTCTCGGTCGGCCGTGGGCGCCCCTGTTCCGCGAGGGAGTGCGTCGATCATCGATGCGATGAGGCCGAGTTCCTTCAGTGCCTCGCGTTCACGCAATTCCGGGTTGGCGGCGATCACTGCCGACCTCCGGGCGCTGAATTCGCGACGGCGCTTGTCGCGCAGATCCCCATGCTGCGACTGGGGACCCCGTCCGAAGTGACCAAGGCTGCGCTCTTTCTCGCGTTTGACGCCACCTACACCACCGGCACCGAACTCGCCGTGGACGGCGGTGGCACTCAGCTCTGACACCCAACACCAACGAAGACCCTGGTCGCGGACCCGGCGCGGCACCCCGACTCGCCAGCACGTGCGAGGTCCAGTACAAACCCGGCGAACTTATGCGGTCAGACAGGGCCTAGGTCCTGTCTTCAAAGTCCCGCCTGCTCGGAGGCGTCCGGCACGCACGCTCGCCGCGTTGTCGGGATCACCCCAGTACATCCAGTACTGGG
>NZ_JBHUBB010000033.1:0-96803 GCF_042789485.1 Streptomyces sp. NPDC056835 | reverse complement strand
CGCTCGGCTGGGAAACCCCAGCCGAGCGCCTGTCTAAACTGCTCGCGGCCTGATCAACCGACCACGGTGTTGCAACGACCCCTCGAATTCGCCTGAGTCCTGGCGGGGCTTCTGGGTGCGGTGACGGCAGTAGTTGACGGCAACGTCAGCGGACGGCGGCTCCGGCGAGGGGTGGTTCGTCGCCGCCGTGGGGCCGGATTCCGGTGTCGGCGGGAGTGCGGAGGGCGTGGCCGAGGAGGTCGATGGCGTCGCGCTGGAGGCGGAGCCGCACGTGGGCGTAGACGGTGGCGGTGACGCCGATGTGGGCGTGTCCCAGCAGCTCTTTGATCACGACGAGTTCCACTCCCTGCTCCAGGAGGAGGGTGGCCGCCGAGTGTCGGAGGTCGTGGAAGCGGATGCGGCGGAGCTTTGCCCGGTGGAGCAGGGTGTTGAAGTGCCGGGTGAGGGTGGATCCTTCGATCGGGGCGCCGTCGGGACGGGTGAAGACGTAGCCGCTGTCCTTCCAGCCCGTCCTCGCTGCCTCGCGTTCCTGGAGTTGCCGGTCGCGGTGCTGTTCGAGGGAGTGCAGGCATGGCGTGGGCAGGGCGATGCGTCGTTCGGAGCTCTTGGTCTTGGTCGGGAGAGGGATCAGGCCGCCGGAATCGGTGCGCTGGAGGGTGCGTCTGATACTGGTGGTTCCGCTAGTCAGGTCGAGGTCTTCCCAGCGCAGGCCGAGGAGTTCGCCCTTGCGGAGCCCGGTATGCAGGGCGAGCTCGAACAGCGGCTGCAACCGGTGACCGCTTGTCGCGGCCAAGAACGTGCGGGCTTCGTCGGCGGTGAGGGGTTCGAAGCGGCGGGGGCGGGGTGTGCCGGTGCGGACGTTGCGGGCGACGTTGCGTGGGATCTCCTCCTCGCGTACGGCGTGCTCCAGGGCGGACTTGAGGACGGAGTGCACGTAGGCCAGGGTCAGCGCTGAGAGCCGCCTTGCGCAGCACTTTCCGGCAGCGCAGCAGAGGGGCTCATCGCGGGAGGTGTCGAGGCCGTGCGCGCAACATTGGCAGGTGGTGCGGAGCTGGTTGAGCCAGGTGCGGACGTCCTTGGCAGTGAGCTTGGCGAGCTTCTTCCGTCCGAGGCCGGGGATGAGGTATAGCCGGGTGACGGCGGCGTAGCGGATGTAGGTGTTCTCGCGGAGCCGGTGGATGGCGACGCTGCCCAGCCAGTAGGTCGGGTAGTCGCCGAGCGGGCTGTCGGCGGTGGCAACAGCGAGGCCGCGGTTGCTGTCGGCGATCTTCTCGGCGAGTTTATCGGCGGCCTCTTTGCGGGTGGTGCCGTAGACGCGGACGCGTTTGCGGGTGCCGTTGGCGGCGAGGACGTAGCCGGCGGCCTCCCAGCGACCGTGCCTACTGCCAAGCGGCGGCACCCGGCTCCTTCACCTCATCCGGACGACCGTCTCGATCACCAGCTGTCCACCGGTTTCACCGGTTCCCATGTTGCAGGTGCCCCGCCGGGCACAGCAGCAGACTGGCCCGATACCGGCTCCCCGGACGTGCGCGTCCAGCCCACCGGGAACCACATCACGCTGGCCGGGCCCGACGGGCACGCCCCCAGCATGCGCTGGCACCGCACGCCCAGCACGGCGCCGCTCACCTCCGCCCACGTCCTGCGCACCGCCATCGAACGCATCGCCGGCCCGCTCAAAACAGCCGGAGAGCTGGGGCCGGTGCGGCCGTGCCGGTATTGCGGCACCTTGTTCCAGGGCGGAATCCGGCTCGGCCGGATGGAGTTCGCGTCGGGGGCCGACCGGGCCTGGTACACGTGCGCCCAGTGCTGGTTCGACACCGGCGGCGCCTGCCCCGGCCACCACCCCCACGCCCTACAGGGGGAACCACGATGAGCCAGCGCACCCAACAGCTGCTGTACGTCGCCGCGCTCGCCGTGCTCGCGTTCGCCATCGTCTCCGGGGGCCGACCGTGAGACTCCGGCTGTGGGCCGACGACGGCCCCTCCATCCCCAATGATGGGCCTCTGTTTCATGTGCCGCCGCGCCGTCCTCGCCGTCGTGACCGTCGGCGAACTCACGACCAACTCGGGCGGCCCCGGCCACCAGGTTCTGTTTCTCGGATCATGTGCGGAGCCAGATGACGAGGGACGCGACGGTGACGGTCCCGAGGTAGACGTAGGCGCGTTTGTCGTAACGGGTGGCCACGGCCCGGTGGTTCTTGAGGTGGTTGATCGCCCGCTCAACGACGTTGCGCTTCTCGTACCGCTGTCTGTCGAATCCGGCCGGCCGCCCGCCGGCCGGGCCGCGCCTGCGGCGGTTGGCCCGCTGGTCCCGGGGTTCGGGGATGGTGTGCCGGATCCTGCGCCGCCGCAGGTAGCGGCGGTTCTTCCGGGAGCTGTAAGCCTTGTCGGCGCTGAGACTGTCGGGCCGGGTGCGGGGCCGGCCCGGCCCGACGCGAGGCACGCGTATCTTCTCCAGTACCGCTTCGAACTGCGGACTGTCGCCGTACTGGCCAGGCGTCAGCAGCATCGACAGCGGGCGGCAGCGGCCCTCGGCCGACAGGTGGATCTTGGTGCTGAAGCCGCCACGAGAGCGGCCTGAGCACTCGCCTGCCTGACCACCTCCGCCAGCCGGGCGGACAGACTCCGCCACACCGGATCGCCCCGTTTCGTCCCGCCGTGGGCCCCCTTTGACGCAGGAAACTCCGGCGGCGCGGCCTTCGGCGCCCCGGCCGCCTGCTGATGGGCACGCGCGGTGGTGGAGTCCACCGACACGTCCCAGTCGATCCCGCCGACAACGTCCTGCTCCGCCTGAACCCGCACCAACAGGCGCTCCCAGGTCCCATCGGGCGACCAGCGCCGATGCCGCTTGTACACCGTCTCCCACGGCCCGAACCGTTCCGGCAGGTCACGCCACTGAACCCCCGTCCGGACCCGGAACAGGACACCGTCGATCACCTTGCGGTGATCACTCCAGCGACCTCCACGAGTCCCGCCACGAGGAAGAAGCGGCTCAAGCCGCTCCCATTCCGCGTTCGTCAAAGCTCCTCGTCCAGCCACACAACAGAGCCTGGACCAACGCACGCGACACTGTCAGGAACTCCGAGAAACAGACCCTAGGCCCTCACGCTCCCTGTGTACGCCTGCCTGGCGTGCGAGGACTGGCTCCTGCTGCTGGGCGCCGACGCCCTATTCCAGGGACGCCAGTTCGGCCGAAGGCGCCAAGAACCCCTGGAACCGGGACGACCTGAAAGACCTGAGTCCCGAAGAGTTGAGAGTCGCACTGGAGACTCCCCGTGGGCTCCTGGACAAGCTGACACGTTCCATCGAGCAATCTCTCGAAGAACTCATGGTTCCCACTGGAAAGGCCCGAGATTTCACAGCAAAAGAAGTTTCCGCTAAAGTTGACGAACTCCTAGTAGTGCTTGGTCATATCGGTATCGGTTCTGGCGTGGTGCGGTGACAGGTGGGGCAGGCGCCGGTCCAGACCGCGAGGAGTAACTGCAGTTCGCGGGTGACCTGGTAGAGGCTCAGGCCGGCGCCGTCTCTTTTGGGGACCGGGTGATGCGCTGGAGGGTGCAGAAGGCGTGCGCGACGGAGACGAGGGTGACGTGGTGGTGCCAGCCTCGCCAGGTGCGGCCCTCGAAGTGGGCCAGGCCCAGGGCCTGCTTCATCTCGCGGTAGTCGTGCTCGATGCGCCAGCGCAGCCTCGCGGTGCGCACGAGGGTGGTCAGCACGAGCGCGTCTCGTCGATCATGTCCAGAGCCAGCTGCCACTTCTCGACATGGCCCACCTCGGCCGGGATGCCGCATGGCGTGCGGCGGGCGACCTTGGCCGGATCGGCCTTAGGGGAGGCGGGATCCCAGCTCTCCGGCAGGAACAGGCGCCAGTCGACGGCCGCCGAGGCGCCGTCCGAAGCCAGGTGCGGCGAGACCCCGGCCCGGCAGTTGGTGACCTTGCCCGCGGTGCCGGTGTACTGCCGGGCCACGCACGCCGACGAGTCCCCGTCCTTGAGGAACCCGGTGTCATCGACGATCAGCGCGGTCGGTTTGATCACCTGCTGCATCCGCCACGCGAGGCGGGCCCGCACATGCGCCGCGTCCCACGGGCTGGAGGTGACGAAGTGTGCCAGGGCCTGCCGGTTGCCGTCCTCACCCAGCCGTGCGGCCATCGGCTCCACCGACTTGCGCCGCCCGTCCAGCAACAGGCCCCGCAGATACACCTCACCCCACCGGCGCTGATCCGCCCGCGCGAACGGCTCGAACACCTCCGCCGCGAAGTCCTCCAGATCACACCGGACCGCGGCCAACTCCCCACCCAGCACGCCCGCTCAACGACACACCCGATCAAACGGACACGCCACCCACGAGTGAACCTGACCAAGCCCTACTAGTGAGGTGGGGATGGTTTAACGAGACCGATCTTTAGAGCTACGAGGAAACAAGAGAAGGAACCAAGAATGCTCAGAAGTAGCAGGATGATTTTAAAAGAGGGCGGCAGTACCACTTTCTCGCTACTAGTAACCCGAATGGGATTCAAGAAGATCGAGGATGTCCGGACTTCCGCTTCGACTGGAGACCGGGTAACCACCACCTGGGAAATCGATAACGGACTCAAGATTGTTTTCACCTCGGACAAGTTGAGTAAATCTGAATACGTCCAGGTATTCGGTGACGAATCGGAGAGCGTCTCAGGTGTGGCCGAGACACTCGGCGAACTCGGCACATACGGCTACGAGGATCTCCTCCACGCCTACCGAGCCGCCTCCTCCATCGAAGAGAAATCTCTCAGTCTAATTCGAATTGGAGTCGGAGCCCCGCCAACCGCAGACGACGAATTCTGCGATTGCATCATCGATGCTCTCAAGTCCCAGGAGTCAGATCTAAGAAAGGCGGGCCTGTGGGGTGCTTCGTTCTACGCAATGCGGAAATTCATTCCATTTATTCAGGAAATTGTCCACGCTGAAACAGATGAGGATTTGAAGGAAACGGCGGGAGCTGATGCTTGAAATTTACCACCAAAGAGGGCTTGGGTGACTCGATATGCAGATATTCCCAAACCCATCCGGTCCGGGATCGTCATCGCCGATCCCGAGCGCGGCACGCCCCAGCGCATCATCATGCTGCAGTTCAATCCCGACACCCTGGAACGCTCCGTCGCCAGAAGTACTAACCACGATTCAAACTGATCAAGATGCAGCGCCGTCTCATCGAATTGAGCGGCGAAGGACGTCTACAGTTCTAGAACTGCACGCCCATCCCTGTCCTCACCCATGCTCCGCGCCGAAGGTGAACCATGACGAATCCTCTGACACAGAGCGAGACCTCGCAGACCGAATCGATCAGGGAACTCGCTCGAAGCCCTCTGTTCAATGCGACATATAAGCAGGAAGACATCACATTCCCACTGGCGACCTTCGATCCTCTGTCGGATGAGAGCCCGGAGTGGGCGGATGTGATGCTCAGCGATGAGCTCAAAGAGCGCGCGCTACGGTTCGTACATCTCTCATGCGAGTGGTCCCTCGCGTCACAGGATCGGAACTTCACCGGCGAGTTCAGCCTTCCCCACCTTTACCTGGCCATCACCGGAGACCCGCCACGGCACAACGACCTGGCCACGGAGAGCGAGCGAGCACTGCTCGCCGACCTCCGGATGATCGACTCAGCTCCGCGCCGGGCCACGGGTGAAGCCGCGTTCATCCGACTGGAGCCACACAAAGAAACGCTGGAGATCTGGTACCAGGACCGGTATCTGTTCGACGAGCAGATCAACACCCAGGGTTTCCTCAGGATGGAACTCAACTATTGCCAGTACCTGGACACCCTGCGCCTCACCAAAGGGGCGTTTGGCTGGCAGATGCTGTTCGTGGACGCTTCTCTGCGCGACGGCGGATTCCGCGCGCACGTGGAAAACCTGACGAACATGCTTGAGACGTTCCCCGCCGTGTTTCCGCAATACAACTACACGTCCTTGACAAACCGGCTGGAGGCCCGGCTGTGACCCGCTAAGCGGATATACCCAGGCCCATTCGGTCCGGGATCGTCATCGTTGACCCGAGCGCGGCACGCCCCAGCGCATCATCGTGCCGCAGCTCAATCCCGACACCCTCGAACGCTCCGTCGCACCCCAGGCCGCCGGCGGTAGTGGGGACTCCGGCGGAGGGGGCAGTGGAAGCGGGGATCGGAACGAGGCACGCACGCGCAACGCCTACGCCCGCCGCCGGGATCTGCTCCGGCAGCAGCAGAGAACCCGCCAGGAGCAGCGACAGCGGCAGCGGGATCAAAGGCGGCGAAACGAGAACTCGACGGAGTCCAAGGACGATCAGCTCCGCAAGATCGTGGCGCGCATACGCCCCAAGCTGTACGACCGGATGCGCAACGGCATTCCCCGCTCGCCCTTCCTCGGCCCCCTGAATTCGATGAAGCTCTACTACCGGCTCACCGGACTAGCACCTATCGGGGGAGTGCCGTTCACCGTCGTGCCATCCCTGAACCCGTCACGCCCCGTGCTGGGCGGAGAGGCCGCCGCAGCGGCCGTCACCGCGCTCAGCAACCTCACCCTCGGTGAATACCCGTATGTCCTGGCTCCCGAGGACCATTGGAATGCGCTGAATTGCAACGCCGACCAGCAGACCGTCCGTGATTCACGCACCGAGGGCGCCAAGTTCCGCAACGAGCTCATGCACTTCGACCCCAATCCCACCCAGGACCGCGATCTTTCCCCCATCCAAGGAGCCCTCAAGATGCTGCGTGCTCTGTACCCCATCGCCTGATTCACCAAAGGCGTGGCTGGAACCCGGCCCCTCCTCCTAGTCGTGCTGTCGATACCCCTGCGGAGGAGCGGCGCCGGGCGGGCACCGGATTCAGAGCGAGACGGCCACCATGATCACTAACAACCAGTCAATGACCAAGACGACCCCGCTTTCCAAGTCTTTCGGCTGCCGCCCAGTATTCTTACCTACGGCCAAGCGGCGGCACCCGGCTCCTTTACCTCATCCGGACGACCGTCTCAATCACCAGCTGTCCACCCCCAACCACCGGTTTCACCGGTTCCCTTGTTGTGGGTGCCTCGCCGGGGGCACCGGAAATCAAGGCCCTGACCAGCGGAAACGCCGGTCAGGGCCTTTGTTGTGCAGGCCAACACCGCAACGGCCTACGTTGTGTCACTTCTTCCCGCGCCCCGCGGCCCTGACCACACCGGATCAATCGTCCGGCCCTGGAGTGGACGCTCTCCCGCCTGGTCGTGGAACCGGTCACCGAGTCGATCGCCCAGCACGCCGCCGCGCTCCTCGCCGACGCATCACCGTTATCAAGGTCTGACCTCACCACAGCCGCCGAGGGGGGAGGGGGGCCGCCGTGGAGCTCTTTCGCCGAGCGGTCGTGCTCGGCGGCGCGGGCTCTCACCTCAGGCCGGGAAGGCTCCGCAGCTCGCTGACCCTCATCAGCCGGGCGAAGAGCAGGTATCCCAGCGTCATGGCGACCGTTCCAGCGGCAAGAGTGATCGCGGTGGGCCAGGTGCCGGTGCCGAGCGTGGCAGCACAGGCCCGGGCAGCGGCCCAGCCCAACCCCGCGGCGAGCCCGGCGGCGAACAGCAGCTTCACATAGGTGCGGCGCAGGTCCCCGTCGTCGAGCCGACCGCCGAGCTTCCTGCGCAGCATCCCAGCGGTCAGGACGAGTCCGGCCAGATAGGACAAGGTGTACGCGGCGGCCATGCCGGTCACCGTCCAGCGCGCGGGCAGCAGCACGTGGCAGGCGGTGGCGAGCGCGATGTTCACGGCGGCGATCCAGGCCGCCATGAGGAACGGGGTCCTGGTGTCTTCGAAGGCGTAGAAGCCACGCAGAAGCAGGTACTGAGCGGAGAAGGGAATCAGTCCGAGTCCGAACGCCTGCAACATGTGCCCGAGCGGCTGGGCGGACGCGGTGTCCGCCGCTCCGTGGGCGAACAGCAGGTTGGAGATCTGCGGGCCCAGCGCGAGGAAGAGGAACCCGGCGGGCACGATGACGACGCCGGTGACGCGCAGCGCCTGCGAGAGGTCCGCCCGCAGGTCCGGGATACGCCCTTCGGCAGCGGCCTTGCTCATGCGGGGCAGCATCGCGGTCACCAGAGAGACGGTGATGATCGACTGCGGCAGTATCCAGATGGTCTGCGCGTACATATAGGCCGAATAGCCCGCGCCGGCGTGCGGCAGCTCTTGGTCGGCGGCGTTGGCGAAGTTGGTCACGACGGTCAGCGCGACCTGGTTGACCAGGACGAACAGGAGGGTCCACTTCGCGGCGTGGACGCTCTTGCCCAGGCCAGTGCCCCGCCAGTCGAAGCGCGGCCGGAACCGGAAGCCCGCGGCGCGTACGAAGGGAATCAGCGCCAGGGCCTGTACGACGATGCCGGCCGTCGTGCCGAGCCCCAGCAGCCGGACCTGCGTGGCGGTGATGTCCTCCACCCGGTCCGGGATCGTCATCAGCCCCAGGTACACGCCGAACATGCCGATCAGCACCACGTTGTTCAGCACCGGCGTCCACATCATCGCGCCGAACTTCTCCCGCGCGTTCAGTACTTGACCGAGGATGCCGAACAGGCCGTAGAAGAAGATCTGCGGCAGCAGGAACCGGGCGAACACCACGGTCAGCTCGAACGCCTCGTGGCTTTCCGGGGTGTCGCGCATGTACAGGCCCACGATCTGCGGTGCGGCCCACACCGCCAGTGCTGTTCCCGCCCCCAGGACGCACAGCACGAGCGTCACCAGCCGCTGCTCGTAGGCCCGTCCTCCGTCGGGTTGCGTCGACCGTGCCCGTACGAGCTGAGGTACGAGCACGGCGTTGAGCGCTCCGCCGATCAGGAGGGTGTACAGACTCGTCGGCACGGTGTTCGCCGTGTTGTACGTACTGGCCAGCAGCCCCGTGCCCAAAGCCGCTGCCTGCAGCACCTGACGGATCAGCCCGGTCGCGCGCGACACCACCGTGCCGAGCGCCATCAGTAACGACGAACGCGCCAGTCCGCCCTTGTTCGCCCCACGCCGACGAGCGGCGTGCCGCCCCTCTGCCCGCTCACCCGCGGACGCCAACTCCGCTGCGGTCTTCGGTCCCCCCACCATGCCGTCAACCTACGCCGCCAAGATCCCCGGACTCCAATCGGCCGGCGGCGGTCGCCCACCTCATCGCACGGCCGCGGGCGCGGGGGAGGGCCGACGCCGCGGCCTTGGCCGAGATCTTGTGCGCCGAGGACCTTGTACGTCGAGGACCTTGAACGCCTCCCGCGCGCACCCCTGCCCACCCCCCCCGTGAGGCAGGTGTGCGCGCGGTCGGTGGCACCGCTTCCGCCCCGTTCGGAAGCTTCGGCACCGTGACCAAAGAAACGCTATCGCGGGACACTCTCGACGTGTGACGGTCAATCGACCGACAACCCGATGAGGGACAGCGACAGGTGGGGCACCGAGTGGCACATGAGGCGGACGACTCTCAGGCCCCGCCCGAACGCGGCGAGAGAACGGGCCCCGCCCGGCACACGGGGCCTGCCGAGCGGGAGTTCGTACGGTTCGCGTACCACTACGCGCACCGTATCCGAGCGGTGGTGGTCTGCTCCTGCGCGGTGCTGGCCGTACCGGCGATGCCCGCTGACCGTATGGCCGTCGCCTCGGCCATTTCCTGCGTCGTGCTCGGCTGGAGTGTTCTGTACTACCGGCTGGGGATGGCGAGGGCACGCCCCGGGCTGCTGCTCGCCGCCGACGTGGTGGTCCTGACCGCCCTCTGCCTCACCCAGGATCTGACGATTCCGGACAGCCAGCCCCAGTACGGCAGCACGTGGCTGCTGGTGGTGGTCAGCGTCGTGGCGGTCGGGTACCAGATGATGTACCCGGCGGGGCTCGCGCTGGCGACAGCGCTGCTGCTGTCCGTCGTGGATCTGGCCGGTGTCATGCTCGACCGCCCCGACGGCTGGGACTACGCGGTTCCCAATGTCAGCTGGCTGCTGGTGCAGAGCCTGCTCGCCCAGGGGCTCTACCGCCTGGTACTGCGCGCGAGCAGAGCCGCCGACGCGGTGGGTACGAAGGCCGCCGCCGCCCGGCGCCGGCACGAAGTGGCACAGGCACAGCGGTCGGCGGAGCGCGAGCATCTGGCGACCCTGCACGACACCGCGTGTGCCACCATGCTGATGGTCTCGGCCCACGGCCAGTCCCTCCGGCCGGACATACTGCGCACCCAGGCGGCCAAGGACCTGCGGCGCCTCGCGTCGGAGCGGGCGACGTCCGGGGAGACGGATGTGGCACAGGAACTGTTCGCGGAGACCGGCGACCACCGGCTCGTCGTACGCGCCGAGTTCGACGGCTCCCTCGGCCTGATGTGGCGGCCCGCCGTCGCGGCGCTGCGCGGCAGCCTCGGCGAGGCACTGCGTAACGTCTCGCGCCATGCGGGGGTCAACTCCGCGACGGTGACCGCGAGCCGGGAGGGTGACACCGTCTTGGTCGTCATCAGCGACGACGGCGCGGGATTCGATGTGACGCGGGTGCCGCCGCACTGTCAGGGGCTGGCCCGCTCGGTCGTCGAGCGCATGGCCGCCGTCGGGGGCCGGGCGACGGTCGAATCCCGGCCGGGCCACGGCACCGCCGTACGCCTGGAGTGGCCCCATGTCTGACGATCGTCAGCCTCCAGGCCCGCCGGCACCCGATCCGTCGGCACCCGATCCACTGGCACCCGGTCCGTCCACACCCGGTCCGTCCACACCCGGTCCGCCGGCGCCTGGTCCGTCGGCACCCGGTTCACCACCGCTCGACTCATGGTCGCCCGATCCCCTCGACTGTGAACGACCGGCGTCCGATCCGCTGACGGACCGTATCGCCGCCGGCATGCTCGGCGCGCTGCGGCTGGCAGGGCTCGTCATTCTCTCCGCGGTCCACTTCGGGCTGGCGCTCCCCGCCCTGCTGGCCAACCTCGACGATTACCGGCACGCCTGGGTGCAGCTCACCGCGTTCGGCCTGCTGACGCTCATCATCGTGGTCGACGCGCTCCTCGGCGTGGCCCGTCGGCGCAGACCGCGCCCCTGGGTCGCGACGGGGCTGGTGTGCTCGCTCGCGGCGGCCCTCGTCGCCACCAGCCAACTGCCGGGCGACCGCTTCCTCGCCACGCCGCACTGGACGTTTCTGGAGATCGGCTGGTTCGGTGTCCTGCTGCTGTTCGACGCCGGTCTGAACGCGACGCTGCTCTTCCTCGGGCTCCATGTCGTCATGACGCTCGGGCAGTTGGTCCTCGCCGGGATCCCGTCCCGGCAGGCCGCGGCCGGTATGGCCGTCAGCGCCCTGGCCATCTGCGCGTTCCAGATCGCCGCCGCGGTGATGGCCAGGCTGCTGCGGGAGTGCGCGACGGCCGCCGGTGCCACGGCGCGGGAACAGGAGCGGGTACGTACCGAGGCGGCGGTCTCCGCCCAGGTCCACGCCGACCAGCGGTCGCGCTACCGCGAACTCGGCGGCTCGGTACTGCCGTTGCTGACCGGACTGGCCGACGGAACGCTCGACCCCGGGGACGAGCGGGTACGCCGCCGATGCGCCTTCGAGGCCGCCCGGCTGCGACGCCTCTTCGCCGAACGGGACCACGCGTCGGACCCGCTGCTCCACGAACTACGGGCCGGTATCGGGGTGGCGGAACGCCATGGGGTCGATGTGCAGCTCGCCGTACGGGGCGTGTCCGCTCCGGTGCCCCGGCGTCTGCGCCGCGCCCTGACCGAGCCCGTACTCGCCGCGCTCGCGACCGCCGAGCACAGTGCGCGGGCCACCGTCGTCCGCGGCGGCGGGCAGGTACGGGTCAGCGTGGTGACGGACGCGCCCGACACGGACATCCCGGAACCGACCGAGCGCGGTATCCGCGTACGTACGGTGCACAGCGAGGGCCGGCTTCTCGTCGAGGCGTCGTACACGCTGCTCGCGCCGTCTCCCGCTGATGACGTCCGTAAGCCGGCCAAGCCGGTCAAGTCGGCCAAGCAGGCCCCTCCGAACGCCGGGAGCGCTCAGAGCTCGTCCAGCGAGGTCAGCCCGTCCTGAATGGCCCTCGCGACCAGATTCGCCTTGGTCGTCGCGGGCCGCCCCGCGTTGGCGTACTTGATCCGTACCCGTTCCAGATAGGTGTTCACCGTACGTACGGAGATGTTGAGGCTTTCCCCGACCATGGCCTTCGACTCCGACTGGAACCACTCCAGCAGCACCTCCACCTCACGCGGGGTCAGCGCGGGGCGGCCCTTGCTGGCGTCGCTGCCGAAAGCACCGGCGAGAGCGGGCGGCGTGTAGGGCCGGCAGTCGGCGGCGGCCAGGGTGGCCGCCATGAGATGCCGCTCGCCCTCGGCCTTCGTCAGATACGTGAACGCGCCCAGATCCAGACAGCTCAGGGCCGTCTCCTGGCTTTCCTGCATGGTGTAGATGATCACCTGGCGCTCCTGGGCGACCAGTTGCTTCAGCTCGGGGTACGCGGGCACCCCGTGGGAGAGCTGAAGGTCGAGCACCACCACATCCGCCGCCCTGCCGGGGCCGCTCATGGCGACGGCGAGGCCGGGGCCCTTGGCCGTGACGGTGATCGGCCGTTCCGACGCGGCGTACCAGGATTCGATTCCGGCGAGCACCACGGGATGGTCGTCGATCAACGCCACGCTCACGGGCTCGTTTTCCGGCATGCCTCATCCTCCCTCCAATCGTCGGCGTTCCGCCATGCCCCGATGTCGGCCTGGTCAGGGCGGAGCGCGGCGGTCGGTTCGTGCACTACCGTCTGGATCTCTCGGCGGTCGAACGTATCGGCCACGACGTCGTCGGAGCGCTCCAGCACTGAGATCACCGAGACCACCGAGACCACCGAGACCGAGGAAGAGTCCGGATGGCCGCCGCCCGATGGATCTCACGTCCGCCGCTACACCGCGTCGTTGGGACGGGACATCCGCAGCGCCAGCTCCCGCAGCAGATCCTCCGAGGTGATGTCCGTACGGCCGCTGTCATGGACCTCGGCCAGCTGCGCGAAGACGTACGTGAACGCCCCGATCAGCTGCATCATCGGCGGCAGCGCGGCGGCGGTCACCGCGTGCGCCGCTTCGAGCGGCGTGGACTCCGGGGAGACCGTGAACGACGGGAAGACCTCGGCGAGCAGCGATCCGATCTGCCCTTCGCCCGAACCCCGCTCGCCGCCCTCCGCGCCGGTGTTCCCGTCCGTATCCCGGTCCATGTCCCGGTCCATGTCGCGGCCCGTGTCCCGGTTGGCGGTCCGGATCCACTCAGCGGACTGCGTGAGAATGCCGATGGCCCTGAGAACGACTTCGCTCTGCTCCATACCCAGAGCCTATGGCGGTGCGCCACGGTCCGTGTGAGGTCCGTCGCTGTTCATGGCGAGGTCAAGACGTGGCCAAGACGCGGGTGCCCGCTCGGGCGCTGTGCCCGCGTCGCCCGCGCGAGGTGGAAGTGGGCAAAACCCGGACGCGGCGCCGGGTTCGGACCTACTCTCAAGTGGTGTCGGGCGAGTCCGGCCGGGTGCTTGTTGTCGACGACAACAGGGTCATCAGGCAGCTGATCAGGGTCAATCTCGAACTTGAGGGGTTCGAGGTCGTGACCGCGGCCGATGGTGCCGAGTGCCTGGAAGTGGTCCACGACGTCATGCCCGATGTCATCACCCTCGATGTGGTGATGCCGCGCCTCGACGGAGTCCGCACCGCCCAGCGGCTGCGCGCCGACCCCCGTACCAGCGACCTGCCGGTCGCGATCATCAGCGCCTGTACGCAGTACGAGGTGGAGTCCGGCACAGCCGCCGGGGTGGACGCCTTCCTCGCCAAACCCTTCGAGCCGGCCGAGCTGATCCGGCTCGTACGGCGGCTGACGCACCGGGAGGGCCCGCCCTCCCTGGACGGCAGACACGGCGCCGGGCGGGCCGGAAGCGCCCGCGGCTGACCGCATCGCGAAACCGGTTCGCGAAGAGGCCCCCCTCCTCCCATACGCTTGTCCCGTGACCCCCGCCGAGCTCTCCCGAACCGTACGGCGCGCCGTGTGCCGCGCGGTCGAGGACGACGCCCTCCCCGGGCCCGTGCCCGAACGGGTCGCGGTCGAGCGGCCCCGCCCGGGCGGCCGGGGGGACTACGCCAGCAATATCGCCCTTCGGCTGGCGGGCCCGGCCGGACGCCCGCCCCGCGAGGTCGCCGAGATCGTGCGTGCGAGCATCCTCCGCTCCGCGGCCGAAGCGGCTCCCGCGACGGGCTCCGGTACGGCTCCCGCGACGGGCTCCGGCGCAGGTCCCGGCGCGGCTCCCGGTATCGACCGCATCGAGATCACCGGCCCCGGCTTCCTGAACTTCACCCTGGCCCGCGACAGCCGCGCCGAACTGGTCCGTACGGTCCTGTGCGCCGGAGCGCGCTACGGACACGGCGACGCACTCGCCGGTACGAGCGTGACCCTCGCCCCCTCCGACGAGCCCCGGGCCGCCCTCTGGACCCACACGGTCGTGGCACTGCTCCGTACCCAGGGCGCGCGGGCGGAGATCGTGCCCGGAGCCGCGGAGAGGGCGCGCCCGCTTCCCGCCCCCGCCGGCGATGACCTCTTCGCCCGGCTCGGCCCCGACGCGGCCCGCTGGGGGCTGCTGCGGCCCGCCGCCCACGACCGCCCGCACACCGGCGCCGACCTGCTCGTACAGCGCGAGAGCAACCCCCTGTTCCGGGTGCGGTACGCGTACGCCCGTACGCGCGCTCTCGCGCGCAACGCGGCACAACTGGGCATCACCCCCGCCCCCACCCCCGACCAGGCCCCCGACCAGGCCCCCGACCAGGCCCCCGACGGTGCCCCCGAGGCCCCCGGCCACGACAACGCCACCGCGCTTCTCCTCACCGCCCTCGGTGACCACCCCGCCGTCCTCGAAGCCGCCGCCCGGCTGCGCGCGCCCGACCGGCTCGCCCGCCATCTCGAACACACCGCGGACGCGTTCCTGCGCTTCCAGGAGACCTGCCGCCCGCTGCCGCTCGGTGACGAGAAACCCTCGGCCGCCCACCGCTCCCGGCTCGCGCTCGCCGACGCCGCCGGGACCGTGCTGGCCGGCGGCCTGTCCTTGCTCGGCATCGATGCCCCCGCATACCTCTGAAGAGAGCCAAGAGAGCCAAGAACATGAGCCGTTCCGCACACCCCGCAGGACCCCGTCACGCGGATGTCCTCCCCGAGGGCCACTACACCGCGCCCGCCGCCGACCTCAACGCCCTTGACGAGAAGGTCTGGTCGCGTACGGTCCGCCGGAACGAGGACGGGGTGGCGACCGTCGCCGGGATCGAAGTGACCCGGCTCGCCGAGGAGTTCGGCACGCCCGCGTACTTCCTCGACGAGGCGGACTTCCGCGCCCGCTGCCGCGCCTGGGCCGACGCCTTCGGCAAGGACGCCGACGTGTTCTACGCGGGCAAGGCGTTCCTCTCCCGGACCGTCGTCCGCTGGCTGAACGAAGAGGGCCTCAACCTCGACGTCTGCTCCGGCGGTGAACTCGCCACCGCGCTGGCGGCCGGCATGCCCGCCGGGCGGATCGCCTTCCACGGCAACAACAAGTCCGCCCAGGAGATCGAACGGGCCGTCTCCGCCGGCGTCGGCCGTATCGTCCTCGACTCCTTCCAGGAGATCGTCCAGGTCGCGCATATCGCACAGCGCCTCGGCAGGCGCCAGCCGGTCCAGATCCGGGTCACGGTCGGCGTCGAGGCGCATACGCACGAGTTCATCGCCACCGCGCACGAGGACCAGAAGTTCGGGGTCGCCCTCGCCGGCGGGCAGGCCGCGGAGGCCGTCAGGCGGGCCCTCAAGCTCGACGGACTCGAACTGATCGGCATCCACTCCCACATCGGCTCGCAGATCTTCGACATGGCCGGCTTCGAGGTCTCCGCCCGCCGCGTCGTCCAGCTGCTCGCCGAGGTACGCGACGAGCACGGTGTGGAACTGCCCGAGATCGACCTCGGCGGCGGCCTCGGGATCGCGTACACCTCCGAGGACGATCCGCGCGAGCCGTACGACATCGCGAAGGCCCTGTTCGACATCGTCACCCGTGAGTGTGAGTCCGCCGGGCTGCGCACCCCGCGGATCTCCGTCGAGCCGGGGCGCGCGATCGTGGGTCCCACGGCCTTCACGCTGTACGAGGTCGGCACGATCAAGCCGCTCGAAGGGCTGCGTACGTATGTCAGTGTGGACGGTGGCATGTCCGACAACATCCGTACGGCCCTGTACGACGCCGAGTACAGCGTGGCGCTCGTCTCCCGCCGCTCCGACGCCGAGCCGATGCTGACGCGGGTCGTCGGCAAGCACTGCGAGAGCGGCGACATCGTCGTACGTGACGCGTTCCTGCCCGCCGATCTGGCGCCCGGTGATCTGATCGCCGTCCCCGCCACCGGCGCGTACTGCCGTTCGATGGCGAGCAACTACAACCACGCGCTCCGGCCGCCCGTCGTCGCCGTCGGGGACGGTGAGGCACGGGTGATCGTCCGGCGTGAGACGGAGGAAGATCTTCTGCGTCTCGATGTCGGTCACTGAAATACATGTCTCGCAATCTGGACGAGGGGCAGAAACTCCCGTCCAGTGAGTGAGACTGGTTCGGATTCATGCTTCAAACAGCTGTGATGAACGAAAGGCGTAGGTCGGATGATGCGTACGCGTCCGCTGAAGGTGGCGCTGCTGGGCTGTGGTGTGGTCGGCTCAGAGGTGGCGCGCATCATGACGACGCACGCCGACGACCTCGAAGCACGGATCGGGGCCCCGGTCGAGCTGGCCGGGGTGGCCGTCCGGCGCCCCTCCAAGGTGCGTGAGGGCATCGACCCCGCGCTGATCACCACCGACGCCACCGCGCTGGTCAAGCGCGGCGACATCGATGTGGTCGTCGAGGTCATCGGCGGGATCGAGCCCGCCCGTACGCTGATCACCACCGCGTTCGAGCACGGCGCCTCCGTGGTGTCCGCCAACAAGGCCCTGCTCGCCGAGGACGGCGCGACGCTCTACGCGGCGGCCGAGCGGCACGGCCGGGACCTGTACTTCGAGGCGGCCGTCGCCGGCGCCATCCCGCTGATCAGGCCGCTGCGTGAATCCCTCGCCGGTGACAAGGTGAACCGGGTCCTCGGCATCGTCAACGGCACCACCAACTTCATCCTCGACCGGATGGACACCGCGGGCTCCGGCTACTCCGAAGCGCTCGACGAGGCCACCGCCCTCGGCTACGCGGAGGCCGACCCGACCGCCGACGTCGAGGGCTTCGACGCCGCCGCCAAGGCCGCCATCCTCGCGGGAATCGCCTTCCACACCCGGGTACGCCTCGACGACGTGCACCGCGAGGGCATCACGGAGGTCACCTCCGCCGACCTCGCCTCGGCGAAACGGATGGGCTGCACCGTCAAACTCCTCGCCATCTGCGAGCGCGCCGCCGACGGCCTGTCCGTCACCGCCCGGGTCCACCCGGCGATGATCCCGCTCAGCCATCCGCTCGCCTCCGTGCGCGAGGCGTACAACGCCGTCTTCGTCGAGGCGGAGGCGGCCGGACAGCTGATGTTCTACGGCCCCGGCGCGGGCGGCTCCCCGACAGCCTCCGCCGTGCTCGGCGACCTCGTCGCCGTCTGCCGCAACAAGCTCAACGAGGCCACGGGCCCGGGCGAGTCGGCGTACACCCAGCTGCCAGTGAGCGCCATGGGCGAGGTCGTGACGCGCTATCACATCAGCCTCGACGTGGCTGACAAACCGGGCGTACTCGCCCAGGTCGCAACGGTCTTCGCCGAGCATGGTGTATCGATCGATACGGTACGTCAGAAAGGCCGGCAGGACGGCGGCGGCGAGGCCGCCCTCGTCGTCGTCACTCACCGCGCGCCGGACGCCGCCCTCTCCGGGACCGTCGAAGCGCTGCGGAAGCTCGACACCGTGCGCGGTGTCGCCAGCATCATGCGTGTTGAAGGGGAGTAAGGGACCCATGACCAGCATTGGCACCCGCCAGGGCACCCACCAGTGGCGCGGCATCATCGAGGAGTACCGGGACCGCCTTCCGGTGACGGACAGCACGCCGATCGTCACCCTCCGTGAGGGTGGTACGCCGCTCGTCCCCGCGCAGGTGCTGTCCGAGCGCACGGGGTGTGAGGTTCATCTCAAGGTCGAGGGCGCCAACCCCACCGGATCCTTCAAGGACCGTGGCATGACCATGGCCATCACCCGGGCCAAGGAGGAGGGCGCCCAGGCGGTCATCTGCGCCTCCACCGGCAACACCTCGGCCTCGGCCGCCGCCTACGCGGTACGCGCCGGAATGGTCTGCGCCGTGCTCGTGCCCCAGGGGAAGATCGCGCTGGGCAAGATGGGCCAGGCGCTCGTCCACGGCGCGCGCATCCTCCAGGTCGAGGGCAACTTCGACGACTGTCTGACGCTGGCGCGCTCGCTGTCCGACAACTACCCGGTCGCGCTGGTCAATTCGGTCAATCCGGTCCGTATCGAAGGCCAGAAGACCGCCGCCTTCGAAATCGTGGACGCACTGGGCGACGCCCCCGACATTCATGTGCTGCCCGTCGGAAACGCCGGCAACATCACGGCGTACTGGAAGGGCTACACCCAGTACGCCGCCGACGGCCCCGCCGCGAGCACCCCGCGCATGTGGGGCTACCAGGCGTCCGGCTCCGCGCCGATCGTGCGCGGCGAGATCGTCAAGGACCCGCACACCGTCGCCACCGCGATCCGGATCGGCAACCCGGCGTCCTGGCAGTACGCGCTGGCGGCCCGTGACGAGTCCGGCGGCTTCATCGACGAGGTGACGGACCGGCAGATCCTGGCCGCCTACCGGCTGTTGGCCTCCCAGGAGGGCGTCTTCGTCGAGCCCGCCTCGGCCGCGTCCGTCGCCGGTCTGCTCAAGGCCGCGGAGGAGGGCAAGGTCGACCCCGGCCAGCGCATCGTCTGCACCGTCACCGGAAACGGTCTCAAGGACCCGGACTGGGCGGTCGCGGGGGCGCCCCAGCCGGTCACCGTACCGGTGGACGCGGTCGCGGCGGCCCAGCGCCTGGGCCTGGCATAGAAATCGGCCACAGGAACGGTCCGGCACCACCGGCCCCGGCCGTCGGCGCACAGGAGCCATGCGACACGCATCGTGCGCCTCCTGTGCGCCCTATGTCGCCATGGAACCTTCCTTCGATAGGCTGTACCCAACCCAACCCGCCCCGCCGCATATGCCGCGGTGTTGTTGCCCCTGTGGCCCTCGGGTGTTCCGTATGTCCTCGAACATCTCGCAGCCGCCCCTGACTCGCAGCCGAATCCCGCAGCCCCGAAGTCACCACTCCGGTAGTCCCGCAGTCACAAGGAGAGTCGTCAGAGCGATGGCCGGTCCCGCGTTCCGCGCCGCCGCCGTACGGGTGCGCACCCCCGCCACCAGCGCCAATCTCGGTCCGGGCTTCGATGCCTTCGGCCTGTCGCTGGGGCTCTACGACGACGTGGTCGTCCGCGTCGCCGACTCCGGCCTGCATGTCGACATCGCGGGTGAGGGCGCCGAAACGCTTCCCCGCGACGAGAGCCATCTGCTCGTACGGTCCCTGCGCACGGCCTTCGAACTGCTCGGCGGGCAGCCGCGCGGCCTGGAGGTCGTCTGCGCCAACCGCATCCCGCACGGCCGCGGTCTGGGCTCCTCGTCCGCCGCGATCTGCGCCGGGATCGTGGCCGCCCGCGCGGTGACCATAGGCGGCGACGTCCGGCTCGACGACGCGGCCCTGCTCGAACTGGCCACCGAGATCGAGGGTCACCCGGACAATGTCGCCGCCTGTCTGCTCGGCGGATTCACGGTGGCCTGGATGGACGGCGGGGCGGCGCGCGCCATCAGGATGAAGCCGGCCGATTCCATCGTTCCGGTGGTTTTCGTGCCCGGGAGCCCGGTTCTCACCGAGACCGCCCGCGGTCTGCTGCCGCGTACCGTCCCCCATGTGGACGCGGCGGTCAACGCCGGTCGCGCGGCCCTGCTCGTCGAGGCCCTGACCAGGCGCCCCGAGCTGCTGCTGCCGGCCACCGAGGACCGGCTCCACCAGGATTACCGCACCCCGGCGATGCCGCAGAGCGTCGCACTGGTCAACCGACTGCGCGCGGACGGCGTCCCCGCGGTCATCTCCGGCGCGGGCCCCACGGTCCTCGCGCTGGTCGAGGACGGTGCGGCCGACAAGGTCGCACGGCTTGCGGGCGAGGGGTGGGCGGCAAATCGGCTCTCCCTCGACGACGCGGGGACGAGCGTTCTGCCGCTCGGTTCGTAGCCACAGGAGATTGCCGGTGAGTGAGAGGGGGAATGTTTGTTGGAGCCGGTAGTGTTAACCTCAAGTCTGCAACCGACGTCTTTGAGGCGCGGTGCTTCGTGTCCCGCTTCGGGACCACCCTTCTTCCGGGAGCCTCCCCAACTGCCTGAGCAGCCTGCCTGAGCAGTTTTGAGCACGCACCGGAACCGGCACGACACCCCCCGCTTTTCCCAGCGGTGGGCCGAGCAGGGGGACCTCGGGCCGGACCCATTGCACGTATGCACGTTTGCAGATCTCTCCGCCATACCCGGCGGGACCACCGCCCCGGCACGGTCCACAAGACAGGACCGCAGTCGGACAGCACAACCGGTCGCCGAGCCAGAAGGCCGACGTCCGCTCCAGGGAAGGACCCTTCGTGAGCGACACCACCGATCTGATGGGCGTGACTGCCGACAGCACTGTCGACACGACCGCGCCCGCCGAAGGTGCTGCCACTGGCACCACCGCACGGCGCCGCCGCTCCGGCACCGGCCTTGAGGGCATGGTCCTGGCCGAGCTGCAGCAGGTCGCGTCAGGCCTCGGCATCAGGGGCACCGCGCGGATGCGCAAGAGCCAGCTGATCGAGGTCATCAAAGAGGCGCAGGCCGGGGGCTCGTCCGCCGCCAAGAGCGCCGACTCCGGCAGCGCCGACGCCGAGACCAAGCCGAAGCGGCGCGCGACCTCCAAGGCCCGTACGGGCGAGGCCGCGGAAGACAAGTCCGGCAAGGCCGATACGGCCGTGGCCCAGCAGCAGATCGATATCCCCGGCCAGCCCGCCAGTGACGATCAGCCCACGGGCGAGCGCCGCCGTCGCAGGGCCACCGCGCAGGCGGGCAGCCCCGAGACCGCCGCGGACACCAGGGCCGAGGCCCCGGCCGATGTCAAGGTCGAGGCCCAGCCCGACGCCAAGGCCGAGGCGGCCGTCTCCCCGTCCGCCACCAGCTCGGCGCAGGCCGAGGCCGACGGCCGGCGCGGCGAGCGCCAGGACCGCGGTCAGCGCGGCGACCGTGACCGTGGCGAGCGCGGCGACCGCCGTGACCGCCAGCGCGACCGCCGGGGCAAGGGCGACGACCAGCAGGGCGGCCAGGGCGGTCAGCAGCAGGGCGGCGGCAGCCGCCAGCAGCGCGACAACCGCGGCGGCGGCCAGGGCCAGGGCCAGAGCCAGAGCGGCGGCCAGAACACCGGTCCGCAGGACGACTTCGACGACGAGGCGGGCGGCCGGCGCGGCCGGCGCGGGCGCTACCGCGACCGCCGTGGCCGCCGTGGCCGCGACGAGTTCGGGCCCGGCGAGCCGCAGGTCGCCGACGACGATGTGCTGATCCCCGTCGCGGGCATCCTGGACATCCTCGACAACTACGCGTTCATCAGGACCTCCGGCTACCTGCCCGGTCCCAACGACGTGTACGTCTCGCTCGCCCAGGTCCGCAAGAACGGCCTGCGCAAGGGTGACCATGTCACCGGCGCGGTCCGCCAGCCCAAGGAAGGCGAGCGCCGCGAGAAGTTCAACGCGCTGGTCCGCCTCGACTCCGTCAACGGCATGGCGCCCGAAACCGGCCGGGGCCGACCGGAGTTCCAGAAGCTGACGCCGCTCTACCCGCAGGACCGGCTCCGGCTGGAGACCGACCCGGGTGTGCTGACGACGCGGATCATCGACCTGGTCGCCCCCATCGGCAAGGGCCAGCGCGGTCTGATCGTGGCCCCGCCGAAGACCGGTAAGACCATGATCCTCCAGGCCATCGCCAACGCGATCACGGTCAACAGCCCCGAGTGCCATCTGATGGTCGTCCTCGTCGACGAGCGCCCTGAAGAGGTCACCGACATGCAGCGGTCGGTCAAGGGCGAGGTCATCTCCTCGACCTTCGACCGCCCGGCCGAGGACCACACCACCGTGGCCGAGCTGGCCATCGAGCGCGCCAAGCGCCTGGTCGAGCTGGGTCACGACGTGGTCGTCCTGCTCGACTCCATCACCCGTCTGGGCCGTGCGTACAACCTCGCGGCTCCCGCCTCCGGACGCATCCTGTCCGGTGGTGTCGACTCGACCGCGCTCTACCCGCCGAAGCGCTTCTTCGGCGCGGCGCGCAACATCGAGGACGGCGGCTCGCTGACCATCCTGGCCACCGCGCTGGTCGAGACCGGCTCGCGCATGGACGAGGTGATCTTCGAGGAGTTCAAGGGCACCGGCAACATGGAGCTCAAGCTCGACCGGAAGCTCTCCGACAAGCGCATCTTCCCGGCGGTGGACGTGGATGCGTCCAGCACCCGTAAGGAGGAGATCCTGCTCGGCAGCGACGAGCTCGCCGTCGTCTGGAAGCTGCGCCGGGTGCTGCACGCCCTCGACCAGCAGCAGGCGATCGAGCTGCTGCTGGACAAGATGAAGCAGACGAAGTCGAACGCGGAGTTCCTGCTCCAGATCCAGAAGACGACGCCCGGCCCCGGAAACGGCAACGGCACCGACTGACGGGACTGACCAGGTCCGACCGGGTCCGACGGTCACGGAAACCGCCCCCTCGCTCCGGCGACGGGGCGGTTTTCCGTCTCCGGGCTCGCGGCTCTCGCCATGGACGCCGCCCGGAGACCTTCGTCACACCCCCTGGACCGGCCCTGGCCCGCCCGTGGGCGGCTCCGTACGCCGAAGAAGCGGGGGAGGCCGCGGTGACGGCCCCCCGGGCGGCGCAGCGCCCCAGGAGGCTCCGTCACCCCGTCTCCCGGGACGGCCACAGCGTGCTGTGCCACGCTTCTTGGTGCTTCACTGTCTGTACAAGTGATGACGAAACGCCCCACATCGCACGGCGGGAGGTAACCGGAATCGGCGCGACGGACAGAGGGAGACCATGACCGACCGGAGCGACAGCCGAATACCCGGCGGCGCCGAGCGCCGCAAGACCTCGGGCAAGCGCCGGCGCGCGACCACCTTCGTGGCCTGGTCCGCGGCGGCTCTGGTGGTCCTCGGCGGATCCGGGCTCGGTTACGTCTATCTCAAGCTCGACGGCAACCTCTCGGGCATCGACATCAACGCCCTGCTGGGCGGCGACCGCCCGGCCAACACCGACAACGGCTCCGAGGACATCCTCGTCCTCGGCTCGGACTCCCGGTCCGGCGCCAACGCCGAGTACGGCAAGGACGGCGGCGGCGCCCGCTCCGACACCGCGATGATCGTCCACGTCTACAAGGGCCACAGGACGGCCGGCGTGGTCTCGATACCGCGGGACACCCTGATCGACCGCCCCGAGTGCACCGATTCCAAGGGCGCCACCGTGCCCGGCGCGCGGCTCGCCATGTTCAACACGGCGTACGAGGTCGGTGGCCCCGCCTGCGCCGTGAAGACCGTCGAGACGATGTCCGGTATCCGCATGGACCACTACATCGAGGTCGACTTCACCGGCTTCAAGAAGCTCGTCGACCAGCTCGGCGGCGTGAGGATCACCACCACCCGGGCCATCGACGACCCCAAGAGCCATCTGAAGCTCGCGCCCGGCACCCACACCCTCGACGGTGAACAGTCCCTCGGTCTCGTGCGGACCCGCCACAGCGTCGGCGACGGCAGCGACCTGGGCCGGATAGAGCTCCAGCAGGCCTTCATCAAGGCGCTGATCGAGCAGGTCAGGAGCATCGGCGTGTTCAGCAGCCCGAAGAAGCTGTACGACCTCGCCGACACCGCCACCCGTGCGATCACCCCCGACTCCCAGCTCGCCTCGGTCGGCAAGCTGATCGGATTCGCCGACGGACTCAAGAACCTCGGGGCCAAGGACATCAAGATGATCACGCTCCCGGTCCGGTACGACCCCGCCGACCGGAACCGGGTACTGCCCCTGCGGGCCCCCTCCGAGCAGGTCTGGACGGCGCTCAGGCAGGACAAGCCCATCCCCGCCTCCGCGACCAAGGACTCCGCGGGCGACCAGGGCGACGCGAACGGCGTGGTCAGGGGCGACTGACCGGCCCGAGCGCATCGATCCGCCCGTCCGCACCCCGCGATCCGCCCTCCGCCGGGCACCGGCTTTCCATGGGTGTGCGGCGGAATCCGGAATACTTTCCGCCGCACCCCCCGGTTTTGGGAGATACGGCCGGTCCTGGCAGACTGGTACGTCGGTCCCGGTTCACGCACGCGCACTCCGCACGTGCGACCCGGCGCCCTCCCCGCCTCAGCGCGGGGAAGTTCCCTAGGAGAACCCCTTGAAGCGCGACATCCACCCCGCGTACGTCGAGACCCAGGTCAGCTGCACCTGCGGTGCGTCGTTCACCACCCGGAGCACCATCGAGTCCGGCACCATCCGTGCCGACCTCTGCTCCGAGTGCCACCCGTTCTACACGGGCAAGCAGAAGATCCTCGACACCGGTGGCCGCGTGGCCCGCTTCGAGGCCCGCTTCGGCAAGGCCGCCGCCTCCGCCAAGAAGTAGCGAGCAATCCGCGCCGGTTCTCGGTGCCCCGTCGACCGGGGCGCCGAGACCGGCGCTTTGGCGTCCCGAAGCACCTTTCGTACGAAAAACCAGGAGCCCCCGATGTTCGAGGCGGTCGAGGAACTGATCGGCGAGCACGCCGATCTGGAGAAGAAGCTCGCCGACCCGTCGGTCCACGCGGACCAGGCACACGCGCGCAAGCTCAACAAGCGTTACGCCGAGCTCACCCCGATCATCGGCACCTACCGCTCCTGGAAGCAGACCGGCGAGGACATCGTGACCGCCCGCGAGTTCGCGGCCGACGACCCCGATTTCGCCGCCGAGGTCAAGGAACTGGAGAAGCAGCGCGAAGAGCTGACCGAGAAGCTCCGCCTGCTGCTCGTACCGCGCGACCCCAGCGACGACAAGGACGTCATCCTGGAGGTCAAGGCCGGCGCGGGCGGCGACGAGTCCGCACTCTTCGCGGGCGACCTGCTGCGCATGTACCTGCGGTACGCCGAGCGCGTCGGCTGGAAGACCGAGATCATCGACGCCACCGAATCCGAGCTGGGCGGCTACAAGGACGTCCAGGTCGCGGTGAAGACCAAGGGCGGCAACGGCGCCACCGAGCCCGGACAGGGCGTCTGGGCGCGGCTGAAGTACGAGGGCGGCGTGCACCGCGTGCAGCGCGTGCCCTCCACCGAGTCGCAGGGCCGTATCCACACCTCCGCCGCCGGTGTGCTCGTCACGCCCGAGGCGGAGGAGGTCGACGTCGAGATCCACGCGAACGATCTGCGGATCGATGTCTACCGCTCCTCGGGACCCGGCGGCCAGTCCGTCAACACCACGGACTCCGCCGTACGCATCACCCATCTGCCGACCGGCGTCGTCGCCTCCTGCCAGAACGAGAAGAGCCAGCTCCAGAACAAGGAGCAGGCCATGCGTATCCTTCGCTCGCGGCTTCTCGCGGCGGCACAGGAGGAGGCGGAGAAGAACGCCGCGGACGCCCGGCGCAGCCAGGTGCGTACGGTCGACAGGTCCGAGAAGATCCGGACGTACAACTTCCCGGAAAACCGGATCTCCGACCACCGTGTCGGTTTCAAGGCGTACAACTTGGACCAAGTGCTCGACGGAGAGCTGGACGCGGTCATCCAGGCCTGTGTCGACGCCGACTCCGCGGCGAAGCTCGCCGCCGCCCAGTAACCACTCTCGCAGTCCGGAGGAACCAGCGTGCAGCCTCTTCCCGGTGGGCACAGCGACCCTCAGCGGCTCCGTCGCGGGCCCGCCGGCCGCGGCAGCCTGCTGCTCGCCGAGGTGGCCCAGGCCACTCAGCGGCTCGCGGACGCGGGCGTTCCCTCGCCGCGCTTCGACGCGGAGGAGCTGGCCGCGTATGTGCATGGCGTCAAGCGGGGAGAGCTGCACAACGTCAAGGACGCGGACTTCGACGCCCGCTACTGGGAGGCGGTGGCCCGCCGTGAGGCCCGCGAGCCGCTTCAGCACATCACCGGACGTGCCTTCTTCCGCTATCTGGAACTCCAGGTGGGCCCCGGCGTGTTCGTGCCGCGCCCGGAGACCGAGTCGGTCGTCGGCTGGGCGATAGACGCCGTACGCGCCATGGACGTCGTCGAGCCGCTGATCGTCGACCTGTGCGCGGGCTCCGGCGCGATCGCGCTCGCCATGGCACAGGAGGTGCCCCGCTCGCGCGTACACGCCGTGGAGCTGTCCGAGCAGGCCCTCGCCTGGACGCGGAAGAACGCGGAGGGGTCCAGGGTCACCGTCCACCAGGGAGACGCCCTGAGCGCCCTTACCGAGTTCGACGGCCAGGTCGACCTCGTCATCTCCAACCCGCCGTACATCCCGCTCACCGAGTGGGAGTACGTCGCGCCCGAGGCCCGTGACCACGATCCGGAGATGGCCCTCTTCTCCGGCGAGGACGGCCTCGACACGATCCGTGGCATCGAACGCACCGCGCACCGGCTGCTGCGGCCCGGCGGTCTGGTCGTCGTCGAGCACGCGGACACCCAGGGCGGCCAGGTGCCGTGGATCTTCAGCGAGGAATCCGGCTGGGCCGACGCCGCCGACCACCCCGATCTGAACAAGCGACCGCGCTTCGCGACAGCCCGTAAGGCCATGCCGTGATCGCGCCGGCCGTATCGAGCGCCGTACGGACCCCCGTACGGGCAGCCGCACGGGCAGCCGCACGGGCAGCGAACCGGGCATCACACCATCGGGCACCACACCACAGGAGGGCCGGCTAAATGGCACGGCGATACGACTGCAACGACGCGACCGACCGTACGACGGGTCTGCGCGAGGCCGCGTCGGCCGTCCGCCGTGGTGAGCTGGTCGTGCTGCCCACCGACACCGTCTACGGGATCGGCGCGGACGCCTTCAGCTCCGAGGCCGTCTCCGATCTGCTGGAGGCCAAGGGGCGTGGCCGCAATATGCCCACCCCTGTCCTGATCGGCTCCCCGAACACCCTGCACGGCCTCGTCACCGACTTCTCCGAGCAGGCGTGGGAACTGGTCGACGCGTTCTGGCCCGGCGCCCTCACCCTCGTCGCCAAGCACCAGCCGTCCCTCCAGTGGGACCTCGGGGACACCCGCGGCACCGTCGCCATCCGGATGCCGCTGCACCCCGTCGCCATCGAACTGCTCACCGAGGTCGGCCCGATGGCCGTCTCCAGCGCCAACCTCACGGGACACCCGGCCCCCGAGGACTGCGACGCCGCGCAGGAGATGCTCGGGGACGCCGTCTCCGTCTATCTCGACGGCGGCCCGACGCCCGGGATCGTCCCCTCCTCGATCGTCGATGTCACCGGCGGGGTCCCGGTACTGCTGCGGGCCGGCGCCCTGGACGCGGAGGAGCTCCGCAAGGTGGTACCCGACCTTGAGGTGGCCAATTGACCGCCCCTGAGGGGCGTGGCATAGCGGAGACCGTATTCACCGGCAACACCTTCCGCATCCTCCACGTCAGCACCGGCAACGTCTGCCGCTCGCCCATCACCGAGCGGCTGAACCGGCATGCCCTGACCGTCCGCCTCGGCGAGCGGCTGACCGGCGGCCTGATCGTGGAGAGCGCGGGCACCTGGGGGCACGAGGGCGCCGCCATGGAGGCCAACGCCGAAGCCGTCCTGGCCGACTTCGGCGCGGACGCCTCCGGCTTCGTCGGCCGCGAACTGCTCGACGAACACGTCATCCGCGCCGACCTGGTCCTCACCGCGACCCGCGACCACCGCGCCCAGGTGATCTCCATGGGTCACTCCGCGGGGCTGCGCACCTTCACGCTCAAGGAGTTCACCCGGCTGGTGCGCGCCATAGACCCGGCGACGCTGCCCGACCCCCTCGACGAGGGCGTGGTCGAGCGCGCCCGCGCGCTGGTCCGCGCGGCGGCGGCGCTGCGCGGCTGGCTGCTGGCCCCCACGGCGGAGGCGGACGAGGTCTACGACCCGTACGGCGCGCCCATCACGTTCTTCCGCTCCATCGGCGAGGAGATCCACCAGGCGCTGGACCCGGTTGTCACCGCGCTGACGGGAGTCCCGGCGCGGCCTCCCCTTTTTTGAAGGCTCGGTTCGCCTCTTTTTGAAGGCTCGGTTCGCCTCCGGGGCGCTTTGTGCCGACGTCGACGGTCGACCGTGCTCGCCCCCTCGTTCCTCGGGGCCCGCGCGCGCTCTCCCTTTCGGCGTCGGCGCGCCCCTTCGGCTCACTCGCCGGCGGTCGTGGGCACCCGGAACGTATGGGCGCCTGGGAAACCCGTGTCGTCCATCGCGCATCAGCGTTCCCACCGGCCTACATTGGAAGGCACGCACCCCCTCCGAGGTCCGGAGTCCGCCATGTCCGTCGTCACCGCCCCCCATACGACAGCGCCGGACGCCCTGCGGCGGCAGGACCCCGAGATGGCCGAGGTGATCCTCGGGGAGACGCGCAGGCAGGCGGACAGTCTTCAGCTGATCGCCGCCGAGAACTTCACTTCGCCCGCCGTCCTCGCCGCACTCGGCTCCCCGCTCGCCAACAAGTACGCCGAGGGCTATCCCGGCGCCCGCCACCACGGCGGCTGCGAGCTGGTCGACGCCGCCGAGCGGATCGCGATCGCGCGGGCGAAGGCGCTCTTCGGGGCCGAGCACGCCAACGTACAGCCGCACTCCGGCTCCTCCGCCGTCCTGGCCACGTACGCCGCCCTGCTGCGGCCAGGAGACACCGTGCTGGCCATGGGGCTGCCGTACGGCGGGCATCTCACCCATGGCGCGCCCGTCAACTTCTCCGGCCGCTGGTTCGACTTCATCGGGTACGGGGTCGACGCGGAGAGCGGGATCATCGACTACGCGCAGGTGCACCAGCTGGCGCGGACGCACCGGCCCAAGGCCATCGTCTGCGGCTCGATCTCCTATCCCCGGCATATCGACTACGCCTTGTTCCGGGAGATCGCCGACGATGTCGGCGCGTATCTGATCGCGGACGCCGCCCATCCGATCGGGCTGGTCGCCGGGGGAGCGGCGCCCAATCCCGTGCCGTACGCCGATGTCGTGTGCGCGACGACGCACAAGGTGCTGCGCGGACCGCGCGGCGGGATGATCCTGTGCGGCGAGGACTACGCGGAGCGTGTCGACCGGGCGGTGTTCCCGTTCACGCAGGGCGGCGCGCAGATGAACTCGATCGCCGCCAAGGGGGTCGCCTTCGGGGAGGCGTCGACCCCGGCGTTCACGGCGTACGCGCACCGGGTCGTCGCCAACGCCCGTGCGCTGGCCGAGGCGTTGGACGCGGAGGGTTTCCTCATCACTACGGGTGGTACCGATACGCATCTGATCACCGCCGACCCGTCGCCCCTGGGAGTGGAGGGCCGAGCGGCCCGTGGCCGGCTGGCCGCCGCCGGTGTGGTGCTTGACACCTGCGCGCTGCCCTACGCGGACGGGCGCGGCCTCCGGCTGGGTACCGCCGCCGTGACCACCCAGGGCATGGGAGAGGCGGAAATGCGCCGGATCGCGGCCCTCTTCGCCGTGGCGCTGTGTGAGGATATTGCGAAGGCGCGGGGGGTCCGCGGTGAAGTACGGAGCCTGACCGGGCGTTTTCCGCCGTATGGAACCCTTTCCTGAATGAAACATCCCGGGGCGGGAAGCCGTGCAACCATCTCGCTCAGTGCGTAGTCCTCGCTCATAACGCGACTCGGTTTCCATCGGTGGATCCGGAGCGGGCTAGTGTGTGGGGCTGAGATGGCCAGCGATTCCTGTGGGGCAGCCCGTGCGTGATTACCTGCTGACGCTCTGTGTGACAGCTGCGGTGACCTATCTGCTGACCGGCCCGGTGCGGAAGTTCGCCATCGCGACCGGAGCGATGCCGGAGATCCGCGCCCGCGACGTGCACCGCGAACCGACGCCGAGGCTCGGCGGCATCGCCATGTTCTTCGGCCTGTGCGCCGGACTGCTGGTCGCCGACAACCTGCAGAACCTCAACGGGGTCTTCGAGCTCTCCAATGAGCCGCGCGCGCTGCTCTCCGGCGCCGCGCTGATCTGGCTGATCGGTGTCCTCGACGACAAGTTCGAGATCGACGCGCTGATCAAGCTGGGCGCCCAGATGATCGCCGCGGGTGTGATGGTGATGCAGGGTCTGACGATCCTGTGGATCCCGGTGCCCGGTGTCGGCATGGTCTCGCTGACCTCCTGGCAGGGCACGCTGCTCACCGTCGCGCTCGTGGTGATCACCATCAACGCGGTCAACTTCGTGGACGGTCTCGACGGGCTCGCGGCCGGCATGGTCTGCATCGCGGCCACCGCCTTCTTCCTGTACACCTACCGGCTCTGGTACGGGTACGGCATCGAGGCCGCCGCCCCCGCCACGCTCTTCGCCGTCATCCTGATGGGCATGTGCGTGGGCTTCCTGCCCCACAACATGCATCCGGCGCGCATCTTCATGGGCGACTCGGGGTCGATGCTGATCGGCCTGGTGCTCTCGGCGGGCGCGATCTCCGTGACGGGTCAGGTGGACCTGGACGTCCTGAAGGTCTTCGAGGGTTCGGGACGCGCGGCCACGCACGCGGCACTGCCCGTCTTCATCCCGCTGCTGCTGCCGCTGACGATCATCGCGATCCCGTTCGCGGACCTGGTGCTCGCGGTCGTACGCCGTGCCTGGAACGGTCAGTCGCCGTTCGCCGCCGACCGGGGCCATCTCCATCACCGGCTGCTGGAGATCGGTCACTCGCACAGCAGGTCCGTCCTGATCATGTACTTCTGGTCGGCTCTGATCGCGTTCGGTGTGGTCCTGTACTCGGTGCACTCGGCGTCGATGTGGATCCTGCCGGTCGTCGTCGTGCTGAGCGCGGTGGGGCTGGTGCTTCTGCTGCTGCCGCGCTTCACACCGCGGGCCCCGCTCTGGGCGCAGGCCTTCGTACCGCCGCGCTACCGGCGCCGCGAGCGGGCCGCGGCCGCGCCGGACGGATCGCATGAGGAGATCGCTCCCGAGCCGGTCCCCGAGCCGCTGGGGGCGCAGGGGGTGGCGGCGGAGCGTACGCCTGTTCCCGCCGGCGTCAACGGGGCGACCGCCCTCGGCGCTCGTTCGCGTTTTTCCGACAGAAGAAAGGCCGATTCCAGGCGCTGACCCTGGGGCCATTACACTCGTCGGTGCCCAATACCAGACACAACGCACCGCTGTCTTGCGCACACGCGCGGGTTAACTCTCATGTGTGACAGTCAGCACACCACCATGGTAAAGACCTCATCAAATAGTTTGTGATACTGTTCACGAGACCCGGCGACAGAGCCGAAGGACCGTAGTGCGACGGTCCGTTGGCCCGAGAAACCCTCTCTCGGACCGGGCCTACGCTCGTCCATGACGACACCATCTGCCCCACCCATTCAGCGGAGCTGCCGCCATGCCGTCCAACGACGTCCGGAACCTCCTTCACGCCGCCGTGCCCACCGCTGCCGCCGGCGTAGTCGCCGTTGTGGTCAGCGGTGTGGTCGCGGGAGGCAAGGGAGCTCTGGGAGCCGCCGTCGGCGCACTGTTGGTGATCTTCTTCATGGGTATGGGGCTCACGGTTCTCCAGCGCACGGCGAAGTCGCTGCCGCAGTTGTTCCAGGCGATGGGGCTGATGCTCTACACGGCCCAGCTGTTGCTGGTTCTGATCTTCGTGGCCGCCTTCAAGGACACCACGTTGTTCCACCCGAAGGCGTTCGCTCTCACGCTCGTTGTGACGACCCTCGTATGGGTCGCCGCTCAGGCTCGCGCGCACATGAAGGCCAAGATCCTCTACGTCGACCCCGAATCCTCGTCCACAGGAAAGGCCGAGAAGACGGGGTCGTCGGCGTGAGAGGTAGGGCCGGGATAAGTGCCCGATCGGGATCCTGCTATCGTCCGGTGCCAACTGCGGCATTGCGGGCGCGGGCATCCGAGCTGACGCCTGTTCTCACGCGAGGCTCAACGCCCGACCGCCGTCCCCACATCCGTTACACCAGTCCAGTGCCGAACCGCGGCTGCGCGCCGCGCCGACACAACGAGGTTGCCGTACCTATGCGCCATGCTGAAGGAGCCCGCGGTGAGTGCTGACCCGACGCAGGTGCTCGCCTTCGAGACCGACTGCCACATCTTCGCTGACTGTGGCTTCCCGGCACCCGGCCTGCACTCGTTCCTGTTCAAGCCGATCTTCGGCAACGCGGACAGCAACCTGTACTTCAACAAGCCGATGCTGCTGGCGCTGCTCGGCTCCATCATCATCGTGGGCTTCTTCTGGGCCGCTTTCCGTAAGCCGAAAGTTGTCCCGGGCAAGCTTCAGATGGTGGCCGAGGCCGGCTACGACTTCGTTCGCCGCGGGGTCGTCTACGAGATCATCGGCAAGAAGGAGGGTGAGAAGTATGTACCGCTCATCGTCTCGCTCTTCTTCTTCGTCTGGATGATGAACCTCTGGTCGATCGTTCCGGTCGCCCAGTTCCCGGTGACATCGATCATCGCGTACCCGATCGGTCTCGCGCTGATCGTCTACGTTCTCTGGGTGTCACTGACCTTTAAGCGGCACGGATTCGTCGGCGCCTTCAAGAACTTCACGGGCTACGACAAGTCGCTCGGCGCGGTGCTGCCGATGTCCATGACGATCGAGCTCTTCTCGAACCTGCTGGTCCGGCCGTTCACGCACGCGGTGCGACTCTTCGCCAACATGTTCGCGGGCCACACGCTGCTGCTGCTCTTCACCATCGCGAGCTGGTACCTGCTCAACGGCATCGGCATCGCGTATGCCGGAGTCTCGTTCGTGATGGTCATCGTGATGACCGCCTTCGAGCTCTTCATCCAGGCCCTTCAGGCGTATGTCTTCGTGCTCCTGACCTGCAGCTACATTCAGGGCGCGCTCGCCGAGCAACACTGAGCCCGTCCTCACTCCAGACCCCACAGCCGTCCGGTGGCCAACCCCCACCGGTCCGTGAAAGAGAAGGAAGAACTGGCATGTCCTCGACTCTTGCCGCCGTATCCGGTTCGCTCGGCTCCATCGGCTACGGCCTGGCCGCCATCGGCCCCGGCGTCGGCGTCGGCATCATCTTCGGTAACGGCACCCAGGCCCTGGCCCGTCAGCCCGAGGCCGCCGGTCTGATCCGTACCAACCAGATCCTCGGTTTCGCATTCTGTGAGGCGCTCGCCCTCATCGGTCTGGTCATGCCGTTCGTCTACGGCACGTGATCTCACCATCACGACCAGTCCACTAGACGAAAGGCACTGATATGAGCCCGCTGCTCACTATCGCGGCTGCGGAGGGTGAAAACCCCCTCGTTCCGCCGATTCCCGAGCTCGTCATCGGCCTGCTCGCCTTCGTCATCGTCTTCGGCCTCCTCGCCAAGAAGCTCCTTCCGAACATCAACAAGGTTCTGGAAGAGCGTCGCGAGGCCATCGAGGGCGGTATCGAGAAGGCCGACGCCGCCAAGACCGAGGCGGAGAGCGTCCTTGAGCAGTACAAGGCGCAGCTCGCCGAAGCCCGGCACGAGGCCGCCAGGCTCCGCCAGGAGGCGACCGAGCAGGGCACCGCGATCATCCAGGAGATGAGGGCGGAAGGTCAGCGGCAGCGCGAAGAGATCGTCGCCGCCGGTCACGCCCAGATCGAGGCCGACCGCAAGTCCGCGGCCGGCGCGCTGCGTCAGGACGTGGGCAAGCTCGCCACCGAACTGGCCGGCAAGCTCGTCGGGGAGTCCCTTGAGGACCACGCCCGGCAGAGCCGCACCATCGACCGCTTCCTCGACGAGCTTGAGGACGGCGCTTCGAAGGCCGAGGCCACGCGATGAACGGAGCGAGCCGCGAGGCGCTGGCCGCCGCGCGTGAGCGTCTCGACGCGCTGACCGACTCCACGTCGGTCGACGCGGCGAAGCTCGCCGAGGAGCTGGCCGCCGTGACCGCGCTGCTCGACCGTGAGGTCTCGCTGCGTCGGGTCCTGACCGACCCGGCGCAGGCCGGCGAGGCGAAGGCGGAGCTGGCGGGACGGCTGCTGAGCGGCCAGGTGGGCGGTCCGGCCGCCGATCTGGTCTCCGGCATGGTCCGCTCCCGCTGGTCGCAGCCGCGTGACCTGGTCGACTCGGTGGAGGAGCTCTCGGCTACCGCCGAGCTCACCGGCGCGCAGCGGGCCGGTTCGCTGGACGACGTGGAGGACGAGCTGTTCCGGTTCGGCCGGATCGTCGAGTCCAGCCCCGCGCTGCGGGCCGCGCTGACCGACCGGTCGGCCACGACCACCGCCAAGACCGGACTCCTGGACGGTCTGCTGGGCGGCCGGGCCAATCCGGCCACCGAGCGTCTGGTTGTCCGTCTCGTGACCCGGCCCCGGGGACGTAGCCTGGAAGCGGGTCTCCAGACCCTGTCCCGGCTCGCCGCGGCGCGCCGGGACCGGTTGGTCGCCATCGTCACCTCGGCCGTGCCGCTCAGTGACGGACAGAAGCAGCGTCTCGGCGCCGCTCTGGCCAGGCTGTACGGGCACCCGATGCATCTGAACCTCGACGTGGACCCCGAGGTCCTCGGCGGGATCTCGGTGCGGGTCGGCGACGAGGTCATCAACGGCACTGTCGCGGACCGTCTCGAAGAGGCGGAACGGCGACTCGCCGGCTGACGAAGGGCGGCGGAGCCGTCCGCGGACGCAGGCAACACCGACGCAGGCAGACGCAGGTAACAGAACAGAGCAACACCAGCGGCCCGGTTGGGCCGTGCAGAAATTGCAGAAGATTCCTGGGGGTCGCCCCCAGACCCGCAGACCCCCAAAGAAACTTCGGGCCCAACAAGGAGAGCAGGGAACCCAGATGGCGGAGCTCACGATCCGGCCGGAGGAGATCCGGGACGCGCTGGAGAACTTTGTCCAGTCGTACAAGCCGGACGCGGCCTCGCGCGAGGAGGTCGGTACGGTCAGCGTGGCCGGTGACGGCATCGCGAAGGTCGAGGGTCTGCCCTCGGCCATGGCGAACGAGCTGCTGAAGTTCGAGGACGGCACCCTTGGTCTCGCCCTCAACCTTGAGGAGCGCGAGATCGGTTCGATCGTCCTCGGCGAGTTCAGCGGTATCGAGGAGGGACAGTCGGTCACCCGTACCGGCGAGGTCCTTTCCGTCGCTGTCGGCGAGGGCTACCTGGGTCGCGTGGTCGACCCGCTCGGCAACCCGATCGACGGCCTCGGCGAGATCGAGACCGAAGGCCGCCGCGCCCTGGAGCTGCAGGCCCCGGGCGTCATGGTCCGTAAGTCGGTCCACGAGCCGATGCAGACCGGCTACAAGGCTGTCGACGCCATGGTGCCGATCGGCCGTGGCCAGCGTCAGCTGATCATCGGCGACCGGCAGACCGGCAAGACCGCTCTGGCCGTCGACACGATCATCAACCAGCGCGACAACTGGCGCTCGGGCGACACCAACAAGCAGGTCCGCTGCATCTACGTCGCCATCGGCCAGAAGGGCTCCACCATCGCGGGTGTCCGCGGTGCGCTGGAGGAGGCGGGCGCGCTTGAGTACACGACGATCGTCGCCGCCCCCGCGTCCGACCCGGCCGGCTTCAAGTACCTGGCGCCGTACACCGGCTCGGCCATCGGCCAGCACTGGATGTACCAGGGCAAGCACGTCCTGATCATCTTCGACGACCTCTCGAAGCAGGCCGACGCCTACCGCGCCGTGTCCCTGCTGCTGCGCCGTCCGCCGGGCCGTGAGGCCTACCCGGGCGACGTCTTCTACCTGCACTCGCGTCTGCTGGAGCGCTGCGCCAAGCTCTCCGACGACATGGGCGCCGGTTCGATGACGGGTCTCCCGATCGTCGAGACGAAGGCCAACGACGTGTCGGCGTTCATTCCGACCAACGTCATCTCCATCACCGACGGCCAGTGCTTCCTGGAGTCCGACCTGTTCAACGCCGGCCAGCGGCCCGCGTTGAACGTCGGTATCTCGGTCTCCCGAGTCGGTGGCTCCGCCCAGCACAGGGCCATGCGGCAGGTCTCCGGCCGACTGCGTGTGGACCTCGCCCAGTACCGTGAGCTGGAGGCGTTCGCGTCCTTCGGTTCCGACCTGGACGCGGCCTCCAAGGCGTCCCTGGAGCGCGGTAAGCGCATGGTCGAGCTGCTGAAGCAGCCGCAGTACGCGCCGTTCCCGGTGGAGGAGCAGGTCGTCTCCGTCTGGGCCGGCACCAACGGCAAGATGGACGACGTACCGGTCGCCGACATCCGCCGCTTCGAGAGCGAGCTGCTTGAGTACCTGCGCCGTGAGCGCAAGGACCTGCTGACCAGCATCGCCGAGGGCGGCAAGATGTCCGACGACACGATCCAGTCGATCGCGGACGCCATCACCGCCTTCAAGCGGCAGTTCGAGACCTCGGACGGCAAGCTCCTCGGCGACGACGCGCCGGCCGTCAACGTCTCCAAGTGACGACGGAAGGGACCTGACTCATGGGAGCCCAGCTCCGGGTCTACAAGCGTCGCATCAAATCCGTCACCGCGACCAAGAAGATCACCAAGGCGATGGAGATGATCGCCGCCTCGCGCATCGTCAAGGCGCAGCGCCAGGTGGCGGCCTCCACTCCGTACGCGACCGAGCTGACCCGCGCGGTCACCGCGGTCGCGACGGGGTCGACGACCAAGCACCCCCTGACCACCGAGGCACAGACGCCGACCCGCGCCGCGGTCCTGCTCGTCACGAGCGACCGCGGTCTGGCCGGCGGCTACTCCTCGAACGCCATCAAGGCGGCGGAGCGGCTCACCGAGCGGCTCCGCGGTGAGGGCAAGGAGGTCGACACGTACATCGTCGGCCGCAAGGGTGTCGCCTACTACGGCTTCCGTGAGCGCAAGGTCACGGACTCGTGGACCGGCTTCACCGACAGCCCGACGTACGCGGACGCCAAGCAGGTCGCGGCGCCGCTGATCGCGGCCGTCCAGCAGGACACGGCCGAGGGCGGCGTGGACGAGCTCCACATCGTCTTCACCGAGTTCGTGTCGATGCTGACGCAGACGCCGGTCCAGCACCGGCTGCTGCCGCTCAGCCTGGACAAGGCGGCGGAGGAGTCGGGTACGAAGGGCGAGATCCTTCCGCTCTTCGACTTCGAGCCGTCGGCGGAGGACGTCCTCGACGCCCTGCTGCCGCGCTACGTCGAGAGCCGTATCTACAACGCGCTGCTCCAGGCCGCCGCTTCCAAGCACGCTGCCACCCGCCGCGCGATGAAGTCGGCGACCGACAACGCCGGGGACCTCATCAAGAGCCTGTCCCGGCTTGCCAACGCGGCCCGCCAGGCCGAAATCACCCAGGAAATCAGCGAGATCGTCGGTGGCGCGAGCGCCCTGGCCGACGCGACCGCGGGGAGTGAATAATAATGACGACCACTGTTGAGGCGGCCACCCCGGGAAGCACGGCCTCGGGCCGCGTTGCCCGGGTCATCGGCCCGGTCGTCGACGTGGAGTTCCCCGTCGACGCGATGCCGGAAATCTACAACGCGCTGCACGTCGAGGTCGCCGACCCGGCCGAGGAGGGCAAGCTCAAGACGCTGACCCTCGAAGTCGCCCAGCACCTGGGCGACGGTGTGGTCCGCGCGGTCTCGATGCAGCCCACCGACGGTCTGGTGCGCCAGGCCCCGGTGACCGACACGGGCAACGGCATCACCGTCCCGGTCGGCGATGTGACCAAGGGCAAGGTGTTCAACACCCTCGGTGAGATCCTGAACGAGCCCGAGGCCGAGTCCCAGATCACGGAGCGCTGGCCGATCCACCGCAAGGCCCCGGCCTTCGACCAGCTTGAGTCCAAGACCGAGATGTTCGAGACCGGCCTGAAGGTCGTCGACCTGCTGACCCCGTACGTCAAGGGCGGCAAGATCGGTCTGTTCGGTGGTGCGGGCGTCGGCAAGACCGTCCTCATCCAGGAAATGATCATGCGTGTGGCCAAGCTGCACGACGGTGTTTCCGTGTTCGCCGGTGTCGGTGAGCGCACCCGTGAGGGCAACGACCTCATCGACGAGATGACCGACTCGGGCGTGCTGGACAAGACCGCGCTGGTCTTCGGCCAGATGGACGAGCCGCCGGGCACGCGTCTGCGTGTGGCGCTCTCCGCGCTGACCATGGCGGAGTACTTCCGCGATGTGCAGAAGCAGGACGTGCTGCTCTTCATCGACAACATCTTCCGCTTCACCCAGGCCGGTTCCGAGGTCTCCACGCTGCTCGGCCGTATGCCGTCCGCGGTGGGTTACCAGCCGACCCTGGCGGACGAGATGGGTGTGCTCCAGGAGCGCATCACCTCGACCCGCGGTCACTCGATCACCTCGATGCAGGCGATCTACGTCCCCGCTGACGACCTGACCGACCCGGCGCCGGCCACGACCTTCGCGCACCTCGACGCGACGACCGTGCTGTCGCGTCCGATCTCGGAGAAGGGCATCTACCCGGCGGTGGACCCGCTGGACTCGACGTCCCGCATCCTGGACCCGCGCTACATCTCGCAGGCGCACTACGACGCGGCCAGCCGCGTCAAGGGAATCCTGCAGAAGTACAAGGACCTCCAGGACATCATCGCGATCCTCGGTATCGACGAGCTGGGCGAGGAGGACAAGCTCGTTGTCCACCGGGCCCGTCGCGTCGAGCGCTTCCTGTCGCAGAACACCCACGCCGCCAAGCAGTTCACCGGTCTGGACGGTTCCGACGTGCCGCTCGACGAGTCGATCGCCGCGTTCAACGCGATCTGTGACGGGGAGTACGACCACTTCCCCGAGCAGGCGTTCTTCATGTGCGGTGGCATCGAGGACCTGAAGGCCAAGGCCAAGGAACTCGGCGTCTCCTGAGCCGTCGGCGCACGGAGGGGGGCGGGTACGTCCCGCCCCCCTCCGACGCTCTTATCGACACCCCATAGAATTGAAGCCAACACCCGGCGATACGGCCGGGTGGTGACCCGAGGAGCCACCCTTGGCTGCTGAGCTGCATGTCGAGCTGGTCGCCGCTGACCGCAGTATCTGGTCCGGCGAGGCCACCCTGGTCGTCGCGCGCACCACGTCCGGCGACATCGGCGTCATGCCCGGTCACCAGCCGCTGCTCGGTGTGCTGGAGTCGGGCCCGGTGACCATTCGTACGAGTGAGGGCGAAACAGTCGTGGCCGCTGTGCACGGCGGTTTCCTCTCATTCGCCGACAACAAGCTTTCGCTGCTCGCGGAGATCGCCGAGCTGGCGGACGAGATCGACACCCAGCGCGCCGAGCGCGCGCTGGAACGCGCGAAGTCGGGTGACGACGACGCCGCCGAACGGCGCGCCGATGTCCGACTGCGTGCGGTGGCGGTGCGTTAAGCGCTGCTACCACGGATTTATCCTCAGCCGCGGCTCGTTCCGGACTCCTCCGGACCGGGTCGCGGCTGAGGCGATGCGGGTGCGGTTCCTGTTCCGGTACTGAATGAGGCGAGGAGGTCGGTGTTTGATGGTCCTCGCTCTGCTCATTTGCGGACTGGTCGTCGTACTGGTTGCGGTGGGGCTCTTCGTCTTCGGTCTGCGCCGGCGGCTGATCCAGCGCTCCGGCGGGACGTTCGACTGCAGTCTGCGCTGGAACGTGCCGGCGGAGCCCGATCTCTCCGGCAAGGGCTGGGTGTACGGCGTGGCCCGCTACAACGGCGACCGCGTCAACTGGTTCCGGGTCTTCTCCTACGCCCCGCGCCCGCGCCGTACGCTGGAGCGCTCCGCGATCGAGGTGTTGTCGCGCCGCGCGCCCGAGGGCGAGGAGGAGCTGGCGCTGCTCTCCGACGCGGTCATCCTGGGCTGTGCGCACCGCGATGTCCGGCTGGAGCTGGCGATGAGTGATGACGCCCTCACCGGCTTTCTCGCCTGGCTGGAGGCGGCTCCGCCGGGACAGCGGGTGAATGTGGCCTGAGGCCCGGCCTTGTGATGGGCCCTGGCCTCGTGATGGGCCCCGGCTTCGTGATGGCGCCTCGGCGGACATGATGAAGGGGGCGGCGCTCGGGCGCCGCCCCCTCACCTGTGCCGTTCGGGTTATCCGAGACCGCTGTTGATCGCGGTCACCAGCTCGCCGTTGGCGGTGTCACCCGTGAAGTCCCAGAAGAAGGCGCCTCCCAGGCTCTGCTGGTTCGCCCAGGCCATCTTGGACGTGATGGTGGCCGGGGTGTCGTAACTCCACCAGTTGCTGCCGCACTTGGCGTACGAGGTGCCCGCGATGGTGCCGGTGGGCGGGCAGGTGTTCTTCAGGACCTTGTAGTCCTCGATGCCCGCCTCGTACGTACCGGGAGCGGCGCCGGTCGCGGTGCCGCCCGGTGCCTCCTGGGTCACGCCGGTCCAGCCGCGCCCGTAGAAGCCGATACCGAGCAGCAGCTTGTTGGCCGGTACGCCCTGCGCCTTGAACTTGGCTATCGCCTCGGCGGAGTTGAAGCCCGCCTGCGGGATGCCCGGGTACGAGGTGAGCGGGGAGTGCGGAGCCGTCGGGCCCTGCGCGGCGAAGGCGCCGAAGAAGTCGTACGTCATGACGTTGAACCAGTCCATGTACTGGGCCGCGCCCGCGTAGTCGACCTTGTCGATCTTGCCGCCGGCCGAGGCGTCCGCCGTGGTGGCCGCCGTGACCAGGTTGTTGGCGCCGAACTTGGCGCGCATGGCCTGCATCATGTTCTTGAACGAGGCCGGGCCGCTGGTGTCACAGGTCAGACCGCAGGCGTTGGGGTACTCCCAGTCCAGGTCGATGCCGTCGAAGACATCGGCCCAGCGCGGGTCCTCCACCAGGTCGTAGCAGGACTGCGCGAAGGCGGCCGGGTTCTGCACGGCCTGGCCGAAGCCGCCGGACCAGGTCCAGCCGCCGAACGACCAGAGGATCTTGATGTGCGGGTACTTGGCCTTGAGCTTGCGCAGCTGGTTGAAGCTGCCGCGCAGCGGCTGGTCCCAGGTGTCGGCGACGCCGTCGACGGACTGGTCGGCGGTGTACGCCTTCTCGTAGTCGGCGTAGGAGTCACCGACGGTGCACTTGCCGCCGGTGACATTGCCGAAGGCGTAGTTGATGTGGGTGATCTTGGCCGCGGAACCGGAGGTGTCCAGGTTCTTGACGTGGTAGTTCCGGCCGTAGACACCCCACTCGGTGAAGTAGCCGAGCTTGACCTTGCTGCCGGGGCCGGGGCCGGGGCCGGGGCCCGGGTCGCCACCGGTGGTGCGGACCGCGCGGGCGCCGCTGACCGGGCCCGTCTGGTCGGCCGTGTCACGGGCCTGGACGGTGTACGAGTAGTCGGTGCCCGCGGTCAGACCGGTGTTGGTGTACGTCGTACCGGTGACCGTGGCGACCTTCGCGCCGCCCCGCAGGACGTCGTAGTTCTTGATGCCCTTGTCGTCGGTGGCCGCGGTCCAGCTCAGCTTCACCGAGGTATTGGTGATCTCGCTCGCGGTCGGGGTGCCGGGGGCCGAGGGCGGGTTGTCGCCCGGGACGCTCGGGCCGCCGTCGCACGAGCCGCCGTTCAGCTTGCAGCCGGTCGGGGCGCCGGAGCCGGTGCCGTTGAAGCCGAAGGTGACGGTCGCGCCGGGGGCGAGCGTGCCGTTCCAGGTCTTGTTCTTGGCGGTCCAGTGGTTGGCCGCTCCGGTGATGTCGGCGTCCCAGCCGGAGGTGACCGCCGTACCGGCCGGGAAGTCCCACTCGACGGTCCAGGAGCTGAGGCTCGTGGTGCCGGTGTTCTTCACCGTCCACTTGCCCTCGAAGCCGGTGCCCCAGTCCGAGGCCTTGGTGTACGTGGCGGTGGCCGAGTCGGCGGCCTGCGCGGGGGTGGCCAGCCCGACGAGGGCGGCCAGAGGCAGCAGCAGCGCGGTGAGGCCCGCGACGGCTCTGGATCTGAATCGGGGTCTGTGGAGGGCGGGTTGGGAGTTCAAGCGTGCTCCTCAGGTGAGTACAGGACAAAACGGGGATGGTCCGTGCACCGCTCACCCTGCGACGGCTCACCGCAGTGTGTGCGGTGAGAGTAGGAAGGTCTGGACCACTCGTCAATAGGTCCAGACCAAAGGTGAGGGGTGGCCGGTCAGATTCCCAGCTCCTGGGCGAGGACGGCGGCCTGCACCCGGCTGCGCAGTCCCAACTTGCCGAGCAGCCTGCTCACATGGGTTTTCACGGTCGCCTCGGCCATCGTGAGCCGGGCCGCGATCTGCGCGTTCGACAGCCCCTCGCCCAGGCAGGAAAGCACCTCGCGCTCCCGGCGCGTGAGGACGTCCAGGATCGACGGGTCGGGGGCGTCCGGTGAACGTACGGGCGTCGGCACGGCGAATTCGGCGATAAGCCGACGGGTGACGGCCGGGGCGATCAGACCCTCGCCACGCGCCACCGTCCGTACCGCCGTGAGCAGTTCACCCGCCTCCGCGTTCTTCAGCAGAAAGCCCGCAGCCCCGGCCCGCAGCGCCCCGAAGACATACTCGTCCAGATCGAAGGTGGTCAGCACCAGCACATCGGCCAGCCGCTCCGCGACCACCTTCCGGGTCGCCGACACCCCGTCGAGCCTTGGCATCTGCACATCCATCAGCACCAGATCGGGCCGTAGCTCCCGGGCCAGCGCGACCGCCTCCTCGCCGTCCGACGCCTCCCCGACGACCTCGATGTCCGGCGCGCTGCGCAGAATGAGCACCAGCCCCGCGCGTACCGCCGACTGGTCCTCCGCGACCAGCACCCGGATCGTCATGCTCTCTCCCGCCCCTCCACGACCGGCAGTTCGGCCCGTACCAGCCAGATCTTCCCCCCGTCGGCGCCGCTGACGGGACCCGCCTCGAACGCTCCGTCCAGCAGCTCGACCCGCTCACGCATCCCGATCAGACCGGCGCCCGACCCCGGCGCGCGCGGCCCCGGCCGGTCACCGTACGGGCTGCGGACCTCCACCGTCAGCGCACGCTCCGACCCGTCGAGCACGACGGTGACCGTGCCGGGGACCGCGTGTTTGAGGGCGTTGGTCAGCGATTCCTGAACGATGCGGTACGCGGCCAGATCGATGGGTGTGGGCAGTGCGGCGCCCTCGCCGCGCCGGTCGTCCAGGGTGAGGCGCAGCCCGCTGGGGGCACCGTTCGCCCGGGCCTGCTCCATCAGCGTGTCCAGCGCCCGCAGCGTCGGCGCGGCGGACACCGTGCCGCTCTCGTCGCTCTCGCGCAGCAGCCCGATCAGCCTGCGCATCTCGGCCAGCCCCTCGACGCTGTTCTCCCGGATGACGCCGAGCGCGTCCCGGGTCGTGCGCTCGTCGTCCAGCGAGAGCGCGGCCGTCGAGTGGATGGCGATCGCCGAGAGATGGTTGGCGACCATGTCATGCAGCTCACGGGCCATCCGCGCGCGCTCGGCCGCCACCGCCTGGGTCCGGTCCATCTCGGCAAGCAGCGCCGTCTGCTCGGCCCGTAGCCTGGCCGACTCGGCCGCGTCCCGGTGATTGCGTACGAGAACACCGGTACTGGCCGGAAAGAAGCCGATCAACGCGATGACCACACCGATGAGCAGCGCTTCGGGCGTCCGCAGCCAGGCGACGGACCCGATCGTCACCGCGACCGTGATCAGCCCGGTGGCCCAGGGGATACGGCGGGCGGCGGCCGGCGTCCCGTAGAGCACGGCCGCGTACATCACATCCGTGAACATCACCACCGTCGCCAGATTGCCCAGGGTGAGCTGATCGGCCACCAGCGCGAGCGTGCCGACGACCAGCACGGTCCTCGGCGCCGAACTGCGCAGCAGCTCCGCTCCCGCCATGACGGTCAGCGGCAGCAGCACCCAGGCTCCGGGCAGCACACGGCCCCCCTGGACATGAAGCCCCACCGCCCACAGGGTGATGCCACCGAGCAGACCGGCGAGGGCGATCAGCGCGTCGACGCGGTGCGGCCGGCGGGAGGGGGAGGACCTGGGCCGGCGCGGGGGGACAGACGCGGCAGACCGGCGAGAAGCGATCATCCCCCCATCCAACACGGCCCGTCGGGCACCGTCCTCCCCATCCCGGCCGAGCGCCGGGTACATCGAAGGATGCAGTCGCGGCTCGTCACTGACGACGACGTGCCGTGGCCGGACGGACGGGAGGCTGGAACCGACAGAGAGGAGAGGCGCCGTGATCGTCACACTGATCGTCGCCTGCGAGGTCGGCTTCTGGGTGTTGCTGGCCGCCGGGCTGATCCTGCGCTACCTGGCCAAGATGCCGAGGCTCGGTGCGGCGGTCCTGCTGCTGGAACCGCTGCTGGAGGTCGTGCTGCTGGTGGTCACGACCATCGACCTCAGGAACGGCGCGGAGCCGGACTGGAAGCACGGTCTGGCCGCGATGTACATCGGCTTCACGGTCGGCTACGGCCACTACACGATCAAGCGGATCGACGGCTGGTTCGCCCATCGCTTCGGCGGTGGCCCCCCGCCCGTCAAACCGCCGAAGTACGGCATGGCCCGCGCCCGGCACGAGGGCCGGCTGTGGCTCCGTACGGTCCTGGCCGCCGCCGTCGCGGCGGTCCTGCTCCAGATCGCCATCTGGTACGTGGGCGACGCGGGCAGCACGGACTCGCTCGTCGCGTGGCAGCTCAGCGCGGCGCGCGTCGCCGGTATCCACGGCGTGATCGCCCTGACGTACACGTTCTGGCCGAAGAAGCCCCCGGCGGACGCGGAGGAACCCACCCGGGTGGAACGGCCCTCGCCCGTCAGCGGGAAGGGCTGACCTCAGCGCTCCCCGCCGGGAACCCAGAGCACGTCTCCGACCTCCTTGTTGGCCACCCGGGCCAGAATGAACAGGAGGTCGGAGAGGCGGTTCAGATACGTCGCCGTCAGCGCGTTCATCGTCGCGCCGTGCACATCGAGCGCCGCCCATGTGGAGCGCTCGGCGCGCCGTACGACGGTGCACGCCTGGTGCAGCAGTGCCGCGCCCGGGGTGCCGCCGGGAAGGATGAAGCTGCGCAGCTTCTCCAGCTCCGCCAGGAACTCGTCGCAGTCCGCTTCCAGCTTGTCGATGTACTGCTGCTCGACGCGCAGCGGCGGGAACTGCGGCTTCTCCACCACCGGGGCGGAGAGATCCGCGCCCACGTCGAACAGGTCGTTCTGGACCCGGACGAGGATCTTCACGAGCTCGGGGGACAGCTGCCCCAGGGCGATGGCCGTACCGATGGCCGCGTTGGCCTCGTTGGCGTCGGCGTACGCGGCGATCCTCAGATCGGTCTTGGCGGTGCGGCTCATGTCGCCGAGCGCCGTCGTGCCGTTGTCGCCGGTGCGGGTGTAGATGCGCGTCAGTTTGACCATACGGCCAGCCTATTCCGGGACACCGGTCCGGTCGGGTAACCGATTTCCGAAGGGAGCGGGTGCCGGGGGAGAAGGTGGTCAAGTACGCGCTGCGCGACGCCTGATGGGCCCTGTCGGTGTGATGTCCGTCATGTGAGACGTGACGCGCATCTCTTCACCGTCACTTGCCGGTCCGTGACCGCTAACCTCCGGCAGAGAGCGCAAAGTAAACAGGTTGTTAAGGCTGAACAGAAGCCGAACAAGAATCGTGGGGTGCGTCGTGGCACGGAAGCTCGCCGTCATCGGGGCCGGACTCATGGGGTCCGGTATCGCGCAGGTCTCGGCGCAGGCGGGCTGGGACGTCGTCCTGCGGGACGTCACCGACGCGGCGCTGGCCCGGGGCATCGACGGGATCAGGGCCTCGTACGGCAAGTTCATCGCCAAGGGCAAGCTCGAAGAGGCCGACGCCGACGCGGCGCTCGCCCGGATCATCACGACGACGGACCTGGACGCCGCCGCCGACGCGGACGTCGTCGTCGAGGCCGTCTTCGAGAAGCTCGACGTCAAGCACGAGATCTTCCGTACGCTCGACAAGCTCGTACGGGACGATGCCGTCCTCGCCTCCAACACCTCGGCGATCCCGATCACGAAGATCGCGGCCGTGACCGAGCGCCCGGAACGCGTCGTCGGTACGCACTTCTTCTCGCCGGTGCCGATGATGCGCCTCTGCGAGCTGGTGCGCGGCTACAAGACGAGCGACGAAACCCTCGCCACCGCACGGGAGTTCGCCGAATCGGTGGGCAAGACCTGCATCGTCGTCAACCGCGATGTGGCGGGCTTCGTGACCACGCGGCTGATCTCCGCCCTCGTCGTCGAGGCCGCCAAGCTCTACGAGTCGGGCGTCGCGTCGGCCGAGGACATCGACATCGCCTGCAAGCTGGGGTTCGGCCACGCCATGGGCCCGCTCGCCACCGCCGATCTGACGGGTGTCGACATCCTGCTCCACGCGACCGACAACATCTATACCGAGTCGCAGGACGAGAAGTTCGCACCGCCGGAGCTGATGCGCCGGATGGTGGACGCGGGTGACATCGGACGCAAGAGCGGGCAGGGGTTCTACAAGCACTGAGCCGCGTCACCGGTACCCGCGCATCACCCCACAGGGTGAATTCGATATCGGTTCGCTTACAGACGGCAACTTCTTGGGCCGCGCGGCAGTCAGTTGTTGGAAGACAGAACAGACTACGGAGCACGGAAAGTACTCTCGGGGAGCGCATATGCACATCAGGGGCGACCACGCCGAGCTGGTCGTCGGGGGCCGCCTCGACGTACGCAGCGCGGCGGACGCCCGTACGGTCCTGCACTCGGCGGTCGACGACGGAGTCGGCGATCTGGTGCTCGACCTCACCGCACTGGACTCCTGGGACGCCACGGGACTCGGCGTCATCATGGGAGCCCACCGACGCGCGGGGCGGTGCGGCCGTAGGCTTGTGCTGCGCGGGGTCCCGCCGCAGATGCAGCGACTGCTGGTGGCGACCCGACTGCACCGCATTCTCGCCATCGAGGGCGGAATCGCCGCAGAGTCGCTACCTCGGGTCTGACCGTCCCACATCGCACAATTCTCATGAGACCGTGATGTCTTGGACTGCGTGGTACCCCGGCTGTGGGCGGATACCCTGCGGAGGTCTAGGGTTCGGGCCGTCTGCCGATTGACTGACCCGTAGACGCGGACACCGGCACCAGAAGCGACAGATGGGCGTGTGAGGCCGGGGGCATCGCACGCCACGATCTGGGGAGCTTTTCACCATGGACCCGATAGACCGGGGACCGGAAGAGTACGGTCACGACGAACGCGCGGGTGAGAGCGCGGACTCGGCACGTCCGCCGCGCGCCGAGATCGTGCCCGCGGCCACGCCCGCCACGCCTTCCCATGTCACCCCCGCCCATACCACCCCTTCCCATGTCACCCCTGCCCTGGCGCATCTCAAGGGCGCCGGGCCGGTCACCACCCCACCGCCCGTCCGCACGGTCCAGCTGATCTCCGGCGAGTACCTGCTGACCGTCAACCCCGTCGACGGCAGCGAGATCGAGCTCTGCCCGCCCGGCAGACAGCCCGACGCCCCCGCGCGGCGCACCGCCGCCGAACGCGCCGATCTCCAGCGCGCGGGCCGGCCCTCCGTACCGCCGGGACCCGCCGCACCACCCCTCCCACTGCTGGAGCGTGGCGCGGAACGCGAGCGGCTGGTGGGGCTGCTGGGGCGCGGCCGGTCCGTACGCCTCACCGGTGCCCCGGGCTCAGGACGTACCGCGCTGCTCGAAGCCGTCGCCGCGGACTGCGCGGACCTCGCGCCCGACGGGGTCGTACGTCTCTCCGGTCACCGCCGCACCACCACCGAGTTGCTGTACGAGCTGTTCGCGGCCGTCCACCACTCCGCGCTCTGCCGCCCAGACCGCGCGGCGCTGCTCGAACTGGTCCATGGCATCGGCGCGATCGTCGTCCTGGACGATCTGGAGCTGGGCGGGGAGGCGCTGGACGAACTCCTCGCCGCGACCCCCGAATGCGCCTACCTGCTGGCCGCGACGCCCGACACCGACCCGCCCTCCGCGGACGCGGGCCTGGAGGAGATCGCCCTCGGCGGTCTCGGCCGCGGCTCCTCGCTCGAACTGCTTGAGCGCGTTGTCGAACGGGCCCTCACCGACGAGGAGGCGAACTGGGCGGGTGACCTCTGGTTCGAGTCCGAGGGGCTGCCGGTGCGCTTCGTCCAGGCGGGCGCCCTGCTGCGGCAGCGCGACCAACTGCGCGGCAACCCCGAGGCCTCCGACGAGTTCGAGCCCTTTGTGCGGCCCTTCGAGCGGAAGTCCGACGACGCGCCGCCGCACACCGCCGCGACCCCCGACGGCTACGACATTCCGCTGCCCACCCTCGGCGAGGGCGCCGCGCCCGCCGTCCTGCTCGCCTCCCGGCTGAGCGAGGCGGCCCGCGCCACGCTGCGCTTCGCGGTGGCGCTCGGCGGTGAAGTCCCGCACCAGGCGCATCTGCCCGCCCTGGTGGGCGACACCCACGCGGACGCCGCGCTCGGCGAACTGATGAGCTGCGGCCTCCTCACCCCGGTCGGCGCGCGCTACCGGCTCGCCCCGGGCGTCGTCGCGCAGTTGGAGGCGAAGGGGTACGCGGACGACGCCGCGGCCCACGCCCACACGGCCGCCCAGCACTACGCCTGGTGGGCGGGGCACCCCTCGGTCACCCCCGAGCGCGCCGCCGCCGAGGCGGACGCGATCCTCGCGGCGCTGGGCCCGCTGGTCCCGGGACAGGAGTCGGGGCACCCGAGCGCGGCCGTCCTGCTGGCCCGCAGCGCCGCGCCCGCCTTCCTGGCCGGGCTCCACTGGGGCGCCTGGGAGCGTGTCCTGCGGTCCGGGTCCGAGGCCGCCAGGATCGCCGGAGAGGTCGCGGAAGAGGCGTACTTCCACCACGAGTTGGGCGTCCTCGCGCTCTGCGTCGGAAATCTGGAGCGGGCCCGCGCGGAGCTTGAGGCGTCGATCGGGATGCGCGGGGCCGTCGCCGACAAGGTCGGCACGGTCGCGGGACGCAGGGCGCTGGCGCTGGTCACGGACCGCGAGACCGGACGGCCGGGCACGTCCGCGCCGCTCGTGCTGCCCCCGTTGCCGTCGGGCGCGGACGAGATGGTGCCGTTGGGCTCGGGGCCGGGGTTCGGCTCCGACATGGCCTCGGCGCCGGAAGAGAGCGTGACGCTGGTCACCCGGCGCGAGCCTCCGATGCCCGGACCCGGACCCGGCACCGCTGCGGTGCCCGCGCCCCACGGTCGCCGCCGCCCGGCGTTCGGTGCCCGTCGCAACCTGGTCGCGGCGGGCGCGGGCGCGGTGCTCGCGGCCGTCCTGGGCACGGTGGTGACGCTGGGCGCGACCTCGGGCAGCGACAACACCGGTACGGACAAGGTCCGTACGGGACAGTCCCCGGACGCGGACAACGGCGGGGGCGATCTGCCGGCCGACCAGCCCGTCGACGACATGCCCCCGAATCCGGACGCCCAACTGCCCGCGCCCAGTACCTCGGGAAGCGCCGCCCCCTCGGACAGCGCGAGTCCGTCCGACTCGGCGTCCCCCTCGGGCACCCCGTCGGACAGCGCCTCGTCACCCGGCGACGACCCGTCGGAGCCGGGCACCCCGCCCGAGTCACCGTCGACGCCGCCGGAGTCAACGAGCAAGCCGCCCACCGGCCCGTCGACCTCGACCTCGCCGTCGTCACCGTCCACGCCCCCGAGTGAGGAGCCGACGGAGGAACCCTCGGACTCCGTGCCGCCGTCCTCTCCCCAGACGACGGTGAGCGGCTCGAACCCGGCGCTGTCCGACGCCCCGCCGGAGCCGACGGTCGTGTAGCCGGGGTCCACGGACAGCGCCTAAGGGTTGAGTACGACCTTTCCCGCGACGGTGCCGGACTCGGCCAGCCGCAGGGCGTCCGCGATGCGGGTGAGCGGGAGTTGGGCGGCGATCTGGGCGGTGACGTCACCGCGCTGGAAGGCGGCGAATACCTGGGTGAGGTCGGCGCGCAGCCGGGCCCGGAACCGGTCCTTGGCCAGGGCGCGCCCGGCCCAGATGTTGAAGAAGTAGGCGCGGCGGCGGTTGGGCAGGGCGTTCCACAGCCACACCCGGCCGAGCAGTTCGACCACGGGCCACTGCTTGGACCCCTCGTCGTCCCGGGTGGAGGCACTGCCGTACGAGACGAGCGTGCCGCCGGGAGCGAGGAGGCGCCAGGAGCCGACGATGCCCCGGCCGCCGACATGGTCGAAGACGGCGTCCACCCCGCCGGGGGCGAGTTCGCGGATCCGCGCGGCGACATCGCCGGTGCGGTAGTCGACGGGGGTGACGCCCCGTTCCCGCAGGGCGTCGTGGTGGCGGGCCGAAGCCGTACCGATCACCTTCACGCCGGCGGCGTGGGCGAGTTGGACCAGGACCGAGCCGACGCCGCCGTTGGCGCCGTGCACCACGACGGTCTGCCCCGCGCGGACATGTGCCTTGCGGTGCAGCATCTGCCAGGCGGTGATGCCGTTGACCACCAGGGTCTCCGCCTCCGCCGCGCCGATCCCGGCGGGGACCTCGACCGCGTCCGCCGCGTCGACGAGCACATGGCTGGCCCAGCCGCCGACCTTGACCAGCGCGGCCACCCGGGTGCCTGCCAGGCCCGGCTCGACGCCCTCGCCGGTCGCCACCACCGTGCCGACCAGGTCGTAGCCGGGTACGAAGGGGAACGCCGGCTGGTCGTAGTACCTGCCGCGGCGCATCTGCTGCTCGGCGAAGGAGACCCCGGTCGCCTCCATCCGGATCACGACCTGTCCCGGGCCCGCGGCGGGGACGGTTCCGCGCCGGATCCGCAGCCCTTCCGGCTCCACCTTGCCGGGCAGGACGACCTCGACCAGTCCTTCGGGGTTCATGACGACCTCCACCGCACTCCGTGTTGGTGATTCTCTCTCGCGCTCGTTATAAGTTATAACGAGCGCGAAGGGGGAGTGTCAATAGATTCCGTGACACCTTCTAACTCAAGTGTGAGGGTGTGGTCGCGTGGGCCCGGACAACCTGTCGGTGCGCTGACGACGGACATGGGAAAGGGCCCGGGCGCGGCATCGGCCGAGCGCTCGGGCCCCTCGTCACAAGGCGGCGGTCAACTCCCTGTCAGAACAACCGCAATTTGTCGTCCTCGATGCCCCTCAGCCCGTTGTAGTCGAGCACCACACACCCGATGCCCCGGTCCGTCGCCAGCACCCTCGCCTGCGGCTTGATCTCCTGCGCCGCGAACACCCCCCGCACCGGCGCCAGATGGGGGTCGCGGTTCAGCAGCTCCAGATAGCGCGTCAGCTGCTCCACACCGTCGATCTCACCGCGCCGCTTGATCTCCACCGCGACCGTCACACCGTCCGCGTCCCGGCACAGGATGTCCACCGGGCCGATCGCCGTCGGGTACTCGCGGCGGATCAGGGTGTAGCCGTCGCCAAGCGTCTCGATCCGGTCGGCCAGCAGCTCCTGAAGGTGTGCTTCTACGCCGTCTTTGATGAGGCCGGGATCGACGCCCAGTTCGTGCGAGGAATCGTGGAGGACCTCCTCCATGGTGATGATCAATTTCTCGCCCGCCTTGTTCACGACGGTCCACACGCCGTCGTCCGCGTCGGCGCCTTCCTTCAGCGTGCAGGGTGGTGACATCCAGTTGAGGGGTTTGTACGCCCGGTCATCGGCATGGATCGACACGCTCCCGTCGGCCTTGATCAGGATGAGGCGGGGAGCGGAGGGCAGGTGGGCGGTGAGCCGGCCCGCGTAGTCCACGGAGCAGCGGGCAATGACGAGACGCATGGTCGGCAACGCTACTCGACCGCCGCCCTCGCGCGCGATTCGCCCCGGAAGCCCCGTTCGTTGTTGGCCGGTTGTGTTCCCATTCTGCTGGTGTGGTCCGGACAGCGCGCCTAACGTGGATGCAGGAGGTCGCCGGTCGTGCACGCTGCGTCGTCGTCGCCTCCTTCCCTGCCCGTAAGACCCCGCCTCCCGGGGTCGCGAGAGGAGAACCCATGTCGCTCGACGTCTCACCGGCGCTGTTGGATCAGGCCGAGCGAGGCGAGGTCGATGAAGCGGCTTTCGTCGACTGCGTCCGGACCTCCCTGCCCTACGCATGGGAGATGATCAGTTCTCTGGTGGCACAGCTGAAGGTGGACGGTGGACAGTTCGCCGACAACCAGACGCCCCCGCCGGACGAGCAAGCACGTGGTCAGCTGTTGCGCGCGCTCGCGAGTGATGCCATTCGCGGTGCGCTGCAGCGTCACTTCGGGGTGCGTCTCGCATTCCAGAACTGCCACCGTGTCGCGGTGTTCCCGCTGGACTCCACGGTCGACGAGCGGCTTGCCCGCTTCACCTCGGTGCGGGCCCAGTTGCTCAACCAGTCACCCGAACTCCGGGACTGCTGACGCCTCTTGCTGCCGCTCCACACTGTGCCCGACGGTACGGTGTCGGAGCGGCAGCGTCGCTCAGGCGAGTTGGGGCAGTACGTCCGCGCCCAGGCGCCGTACGTTCTCCTCCGTCGTCGCCAGATCGCCCGAGCCCTCCACGAGCAGGGCGAAGCGGTTGATGCCGGTGCGCTCCGCGGTGGCCGCCAGCCGGTCCGCGGCCAGCCGGGGCGGGCCCACCGGATGGAGGTCGCAGAGCAGTTCGGTGTACTCCACGGGGTCCCGCATCGTCCGGATTCTTCCGTCGACCGTGACATGGGCGCCGAGGCCCCGGCGCAGCCAGCCGGGCATCGCCTTGACAAGAGTCTCGGTCGCCTCCGCGCGGCCGTCGGCGAGCTGCGCCACCCCGGCCGACACATGCGCGGCGCCGGCGATCTCGTCCGCCGTACGGCCCGCCGCGCGCGCGTGCGTACGCCACAGGGCGACCATCTCCGCCTTCTCCTCGTCGCCGCAGTGCATACCGAGCAGCATCGGCAGGCCGTGCTCGGCGGCCAGTCTGACGCTCTTGGGCGAGGTGCAGGCCATGACCGTCTCGGGGCCCGTGCTCGGTTCGATCAGCTCGTCGGGGCGCGGTACGACGGGGACCTCGCGGAAGCGGAAACGTTCCCCCGACGCCCCCACGCGTGGCTCGCGCAGCCAGCGCAGCAGCAGGGCGAGGGATTCCGGGAAGTCCTTCTCGTAGGCCCTCAGGCCCGTGCCGAAGACCTCCAGATCGACCCAGGGACCGCCGCGCCCCACGCCGAGCGTGAACCGGCCGCCGGAGACGAGATGCAGCAGCGCCGCCTGCTCGCCGAGCGCCACCGGATGTACGTTCGGCAACACGCTGACCGCCGTACCCACCCGGATGTGGTGCGTACGGCCGAGCAGCACCCCGGCCAGGGTCACGGCCGACGGGCAGACGCCGTACGGTACGAAATGGTGCTCGGCGAGCCAGACCGAGTCGAGCCCGGATTCCTCCGCCAACTCCGTGGTGCGCACCGCCCGGTGCAGCGCCTCCCCCTGTCCCTGGCCCGGGAACTGGGCGGCCAGTACAAAAGCTCCCACACGCATCGCCTTCTGCCTCCTTGCGGCCGACGCGACTCCCCCTACTGGCAACAACGTCTGACACGTGCCAAAGGCACGGGCCTCTTTGGAAATTCTTGCGATTGTCCGGTCAGTGCCTTCCGTGCGCATGGCGGACTCATGCCGCGAGGGGCGTGTACCCCGTGTCGCGGGCCGTAGGCTTGAGGGAACCGTGCTGTCTGCCCCGTGAGGTGTCCTGTGTCCCCGCGCCGCAACCGCCCCCGAGGCGGCGAGAACCCGACCGAGCGAGCAGGCGAGGCGGGGGACCGGTACGGCGGCTTCCAACGGTCGGAGTCCTGGCAGGGCGAGGGCTGGTCGGTGCGTCATGTCGCCGGGGCCAGCGCCGCCGGCAAGAGCTACCGCTGCCCCGGCTGCGACCAGGAGATCCCCGGCGCGGTGCCGCATGTGGTGGCGTGGCCGGAGTACGGCGGTGTCGACGACCGGCGGCACTGGCACCAGGCGTGCTGGAACGCGAAGGACCGCCGCACCACGCGGGTGCAGCGGTCCCGTAACGCACCGAAGTACTGAGCGACGCGCGGAAGCAAGACCGACGCGGTACGGCTGCCGACCCGGTACCGCTCAGGACGTGGGGATCGCTCAGGACGTGGGACCGCTCAGGACGTGGGACCGCTCAGACGTCGCGCTTGTCCAGCGCGAAGAACGCCGCCACCATCGCGATCGCCGTCACGCCCACCAGAATCCACAGCGGCTCCCAGCCCGAAGGCCCGGAGACGCGGATGCTGTCGTCGTAGAACGCCGACATCTGGTTCGGGATCGAGTAGTCGAACAGGGCCTCGCGCAGCGTCGTGAGCGAATCCGAGAACATGAACATCGCCAGCACCAGCGGCAGCAGCACCACACCGATCATGATGGTGATCGCTCCGGCGGAGTGCCGGATCAGCGTGCCAACCGCCAGCGAGAGCAGCCCGAGCGTCGCCATGAAGAGGCTGACCCCGACCGTCGCCCGCAGCCAGTCCGCACCGCCGGGCGACTGAGCGCCCAGGATCGAGAGCTGGAGCGCCGACACGGTCATCGTGATCACCGTCGAGATCACGAAGACCAGCAGGAAGAACACCAGCGACTTGGCCACCAGCACCCGGCCCCGGCTCGGGCAGGCGGCGAGGGTCGTACGGATCATGCCCGTGCCGTACTCGGAGGCGATCGTCAGCACGCCCAGCGTCATCACGCACATCGAGCCGAGCAGCACACCGAAGAAGCCGAGGGAGAGCACTTCCTGGCCGCTGGGGATCTCGGGCTCGGACGAGACGGTGGAGATCACCAGGGCCGTGAGCAGCCCGATGCCCAGCATCAGCACGATCATGACGCCGAGGGTCCACATCGTGGACCGTACGGAACGGAGCTTCGTCCACTCGGAGGCCAGGGCGTCGCCGAGATGCGCCCGGCGGACCGGGATCGGCGAGGTGTAGCCGGCCGTGGGGCCGCCGTCCTGCCACTGCGGGGACTGCCGCGGTGCCTGGGGCTGCGGCGGCTGCTGGTACGGGGTCGTCATCGGGCGTCCTCGTTGCTGTCGCGCTTCGTCATGTCTGCGGCGGGTGCCGCCGCGGGAGCGGCCGGCGGTGCGGACGCGGGTGCGGAGGCGGGTGTCACCGGGGGAGCGGACGCCGGTGCCGTCGCCGAGGCCGGGGGAGCGCCCGCGTACGGGTTGGCTCCGGGCGGCGGCGGGGGATACCAGCCCTGCTGCGGCACCTCAGGGACGACGGGCGCCGCGGAGCCCTCCAGCGGTCCGTAGCCGGGCTGGTACGGCGGCTCGAAGCCCGCCAGCTCGTCGGCCGTCGAACGGTAGTCCACGGCGCTCTGGGTCATCCGCATGTACGCCTCCTCCAGCGAGGCCTGGTGCGGCGAGAGCTCCCAGAGCCGTACCTCCGCCTCGTGCGCCAGATCGCTGATCCTCGGCAGCGGCAGCCCCGTGATCCGCAGGGCCCCGTCCGGCTCGGACAGCACCTGGCCGCCCGCCTCGGCGAGCGCCGTGGTCAGCTTCTCGCGCCGCTGCGGATCGGTCTCCGGGGTACGCACCCGGGCGAAGTCCGCGGAGTTGGCCGAGATGAAATCCTTGATCGTCATATCGGCGAGCAGCTGACCGCGCCCGATCACGATCAGATGGTCGGCGGTCACCGCCATCTCGCTCATCAGATGGGACGAGACGAAGACGGTACGGCCCTCGGAGGCCAGCTGCTTCATGAGATTCCGGACCCAGAGGATGCCCTCGGGGTCGAGTCCGTTCACCGGCTCGTCGAACAGCAGCACCTGCGGATCGCCGAGCAGCGCCGCCGCGATACCGAGCCGCTGGCCCATACCGAGCGAGAAGCCCTTGGAACGCTTCTTGGCCACTTCCTGGAGGCCGACGACCCCAAGGACCTCGTCGACCCGGGCGGCCGGGATCCCGGAGAGCTGCGCCAGCGACAGCAGGTGATTGCGCGCGCTGCGCCCGCCGTGCACCGCCTTGGCGTCGAGCAGCGCGCCCACCTGGCGCGGTGCGTTCGGCAGCTGCCGGAAGGGATGCCCGCCGATCCGTACCTGGCCGGCCGTCGGCTGGTCCAGCCCGAGGATCATCCGCATCGTCGTCGACTTGCCGGAACCATTGGGGCCCAGGAACCCGGTGACGTGTCCGGGCCGTACCTGGAAGGAAAGGTTGTACACGGCCGTCTTGGCGCCGTAGCGCTTCGTCAGGCCGACTGCCTCGATCATTCTCCAGCCCCATCGACAGGTCAGGTCGTCGGGGCTGTGGCCGTTCCTGACCTGAAGCCCCCGTAAGAGTTACGAGGATATCGGTGGCTTGACGGTTCCAGCCAAGTCGTTACGACGGGGCGTCGCCGGGTGATTCCCTCGTACGAGGTGCCGCGGAGTGCTGCGAGGAGCCGCGTCAGCTCGGTATGAGACTACGCGTCCCGCTTCTTCATGACCGCGTAGCCGCCCGCCAGCGCCGCCACCACCCACAGCGCCATGATCCCTAGACCGGCCCATGGCCCGTAGGGGGCCGGAGTGGAGTTCATCGCGTTCGGGACGACCTGGGTGATCTGGCGGCCGGCCTGGTCGGGGAAGTACCGGGCGACCTCCTTGGTGCCGGGAACGGCCGCCAGGATCTGCGAGACCAGGAAGAAGAACGGCATCAGGATGCCGAGCGAGAGGACGGAGCTGCGCAGCATCGCCGCGACGCCCATCGAGAAGAGGGCGATCAGCGTCATGTACAGCCCGCTGCCGATCACCGCGCGCAGCACGTTCGGCTCGCCGATGGTCGTACCGTGCTCGCCGAGCAGCGCCTGGCCCACGAAGAACGCGAGGAATCCGGTCAGCACCGCGACCACCAGCGCCAGCACTCCGGCCACCAGGATCTTGCAGAAGAGGAACGTGCCACGTCGCGGTACGGCGGCCAGCGAGGTGCGGATCATGCCCGAGGAGTACTCGGAGCCGACCACCAGCACCCCGAAGACCACCATCGCCAGCTGACCGAGGACCATCCCCGAGAAGCTGGTGTACGTCGGGTCGAAGGTGGCCCGCTCCTCCAGGGAGAGATCACCGAACTGCGAGTTCAGCACCGCGGACAGCGCGGCGCCCAACGCCACGGTCACCACCAGGGCGCTGATCAGCGTCCAGGTCGTGGAGGAGACCGTACGGATCTTGGTCCACTCGGACCTGAGGACCGCCGGTACCGATGCCATGTCAGACCCCCTCGCCCCGCCGGCCCTCGCCCCACTGGGGGCCCGCCGGTCCCGGCCCGCCGCCGGGGCCCGCATGGGCGTGATACTCCACCGACTCCGCCGTCATCCGCATGAACGCCTCTTCGAGCGAGGCGCGCTCGGAACTCAGCTCGTGCAGCACGATCCCGTGCCGCGCGGCCAGTTCCCCCAGCTCCTCGGTGGACGCGCCGTCGACCTCCAGTACGCCGCCCTCGGCCTCGACCACGGTGAACCCCGCGTCGCGCAGGGTCTCTTCGAGCCGCGCGCGCTCCGGCGAGCGCAGCCGCGCGTAACCGCGGGAGTTCTCCCGGATGAAGTCGGCCATCGAGGTGTTCGCCAGCAGCCGGCCCTGGCCGATCACGATCAAATGGTCGGCGGTCAGCGCCATTTCGCTCATCAGATGACTGGAAACGAAGACGGTGCGTCCCTCGCGGGCCAGAGCCTTCATCAGATTGCGTACCCAGTGGATGCCTTCGGGGTCCAGACCATTCACCGGTTCGTCGAACATCAGGATCTCGGGATCTCCCAGCAGCGCGGAGGCGATCCCGAGCCGCTGCCCCATTCCGAGAGAGAAACCTTTCGGCTTCTTCTTCGCGACGGCGCTCAGCCCGACCATGTCAAGCACCTCGGTCACCCGGCTCGCCGGGATGCGATTGCTCTGCGCCAGACAGAGAAGATTGTTGTACGCGGTACGGCCGCCATGCATCGCCCTGGCCTCCAGCAGCGCCCCGATGTGCTTGAGCGGCTCCGTCAGCTCCCGGTAGTGCCTGCCGTCGATCCGTACCGAACCGCCGGTCGGATTGTCCAGATCGAGCATCATCCGCATCGTGGTCGACTTGCCCGCGCCGTTGGGGCCCAGAAAGCCCGTCACCACCCCCGGTCTCACCTGAAAGGAGAGCCGATCGACCGCCACCTTGCGGCCGAAGCGTTTGGTGAGCCCATGGACCTCGATCATGCGGACAAACCTAAGACGGCGCGAAGCCCCCCGCCACCGGAGTGACGGGGGGCTTCGCGCGATCGTTATCCGATCGGAAAAGCGATGCCGACCGGGCGGCCGCCCTGGATCAGCGGGACTGCTGGGCCGGGACGCCGCGCGAGATCGGCTCGTCGTCGGCCGGGGAGCCGGCGGCGGCCACCGCGGCACCGGTCAGCGTGGCCAGCATCTCGCGGACGTTGGTCAGCTGGGCGTTGATCGAGTCGCGGCGGTTGGTGAGCGCCGCCAGCTCGCGCTCCGATTCGCTGCGGATCCGGTCGGCCTTGGCGTTCGCGTCCGCCACGATGTCCTCGGACTGACGCTGGGCCGTCTCGACGGTCTGACGCGCCCGGCGCTCCGCGTCCGTACGCAGCTTCTCGGCCTCCAGACGCAGCTGCTCGGCGCGGTGCTCGATCTCGGCCAGACGCTTCTCGGCCTTCGCCTGACGCGACGCCAGATCGCGCTCCGACTGCTCACGCCGCTTGGCGAGGTTCGTCTCGAAGTCCGCGGCGGCCTGGGCGGCCTTGGCGCGGGTCTCCTCGAAGAGCGCGTCGGCCTCCTCGCGCTTGGACTGCGCGTCCTTCTGCGCCTCCGAGCGCAGCGTGGCGGCGTCCCCCTTCGCCTTCTCGACGATACGGACGCCCTCGTCCTCGGCCTTCGCCTTGCGCTCCGAGGCGAACGACTCGGCGTCGTTGCGCACCTGCTGCGCGGCCGACTCGGCCAGCTCGCGGTGCTGTTCGGCCGCGCGGCGGGCCTCCTCGCGCAGGTCCTTCGCCTCCTCCTCGGCGAGGCGGAGGATCTTCTCGACGCGGGCGCCGAGGCCGGCGTACGACGGCTCCGCGTCGCTGACCTGGGCCTGAGCGTTCTGCGTTTCGAGGTGGAGCTCCTCGATGCGCTTTTCCAGAGAGGTGATGCGGGCCAGAGCACTGTCACGGTCGGCGACGAGTTTGGTAATGCGGTCGTCCACCTGACCGCGGTCGTAACCACGCCGCACGAGCTCGAAGCCGAATGGGGAGGAAGTGTCGCTCATGGGGTTCCTGTCGAATGAGACCGGTGAGGTGATAGGGGGAATCCTAGGGGCCGAAGCGGCGTGGCATCGAGCTGATGCGGGTTTGATATGGAGAATGTCCAGCCTTTTGAGTGGCTAGCCGTCGGAAGACTTGCCACTCGAACGGGTGGTCCCCGCCGCCGCACCCGCCTTGACGGGGTTGTCCTTCGCGGGCACGGCAGGTGCCTCGAATGACTCCAGCGCTTCGAGTACGTCCTGAACACGGGAGATCTCGGCCTGGATGTCCTCTCGTCTGCGGACCAGTACATCGAGTTCGCGTTTGCCCTCGTCGACTGTCTGTTTGGCCTGTTGGGCGGCGTCCGCACGCAGCTTTTCGGCTTCCCTGATGAGTTCGGCCTTCTTCAGCTCGGCTTCCTTGAGCAGCCCCTCGGCCTTCTTCACGGCGGCGATACGGACCTTGCTCGCCTCCGAATTGGCCTCGGACACCAGCTCCTTGGCCTTCGCCTCGGCCTCCGCGCGCTGCTCGTTGGCCGCCTTCATCAGGTTGTCGACACGCTCTCCCGCCGTTCTCAGCTGCTCGGACGTCTCGCGCCTGGCCCGCTCGTGCAGTTGCTCGATCTCGCCCTCGACCCGCACGCGCAACTCCTCGGCCCGGTCCCGGACGGCCGTCGCGTCCCGGCGCGCTCCGACGAGCAGTTCGTCCGCGTCCGTACGGGCCCTCTCCACCAGGGAGTTGCCCTCGACGGTGGCCTCCGCGGTGATACGGCCCGCCTCCTTGCGGGCGGCCCCCACCATCGTATCGGCCTGTGTCTCGGCCTCGGTGGCGGCCCGAAGCGCCTCTTCCTGGGCCTTGTTGATGAGCTGGTCGGCCTGTTCGGCGGCGTCCGCGCGGCGCTTGGCCGCGTCCTTGCGCGCCTCGTCCAGGAGCCAGTCCGTCTCCTCCTGGGCCTCGCTCCTGAGCCGTTCGGCAGCGGCCTCGGTCTCCCGCTTGAACTGCTCGGCCTCGGCCCGCAGCCGCTCGGCGGCCTGCTGCGCGGCGCCCACCGTCTCGGCGGCCTCCGCGCGCATCCGCTCGGCCTCGCTCGTGGCCTCCCCGATGAGCCGGTCGGCCTGGCCGGCGGCGTCGCGGCGCATCCGGTTGGCGTCCTCGCGGGCCTCGGCGCGGGCGCGGGACGCGTCCTGCTCCGCCGAGGCGAGCGAGTCCGACGCCTCGGTCCGTACCCGCTGCGCGTACTCGGCGGTGTCGGCGCGCAGCCGCTCCGCCTCCGCGATCGCCTCGCCGACCGTGCGCTCGGCGAGCACCTGCGCGGCGTCCGACTCCTCCTGCGCCCGGGCCCGGACCCGGTTGGCGTCCTCGGCGGCCCGCTCCCGCTCCGCGTACGCGTCCGCGCGTACCCGGTCGGCCTCCTCCTGCGCCTCGGTCTTCGTCCGCCCGGCCGCGTGCTCGGCCGCGGCCCGCAGCCCGGTGATCTCCTGCTCGGCCTGGTCCTGGAGACCGGCGACGGAGTCCCGTACCTGCTGGGCGGTCTGCTCGGCGGCGGCCACCAGCTCCGTGGCGCGGTAGTCCGCCTCCGAGACCAGCCGCTGCGCCTCGGTCTGGGCCTCCTCGACGCGGTTACGGGCCGAGGCGAGCAGTTCCTCGCTCTGCTCACGGGCCCGCTCGCGCTCCTGGTCGGCCTCCGCGCGGGCGGCCGTCAGCGTCTCCTCGGCCTCGCGGCGGCGGCGGGTCGCCTCCTCCTGCGCGGCGTCCAGCGCCTCGGCGGCCTCGGTGCCCACCCGCTCGGCCGCGGCGGCGGCCTCGGCCCTGATCCGGTCGGCGCTCTCCTGCGCCTCCGTCTTGAGCCGTTCCGCCTCCGTGGCCGCCTCGGAACGCAGCCGTACGGCCGCGGTCTCCGCCTCGGCACGGGACTGCGAGGCGTCGGCGGCGGCCTCGTCACGCAGCCGCTCCGCCTCCCGCTCGGCCTGTGCCTGGAGCGTACGGATCCGCTCGGCGGCCTCGGCGCGCAGCCGGTCGGTCTCCTCGGCGGCCTCCCGCCGGATCCGCTCGCTCTCCGCGCGGGCGTCGGTCAGCGCCTCCTCGGCGGAGGACAGCCGCTGCTCCGCCTCCGTGTGCAGCCGCGTCAGCTCGCCGGCGGCCTCGGCCTTACGGGACTCGACGCCCCGCTCGGTCTCCTCGCGCAGCTCGGCCGCGGCCTGCTCGGCGGCGGCCTTGGTGGCCTCGGCCTGCTCCTCGCCCTCGGCGCGCAGCCGCTCCGCCTCGGCGCGGGTGCGCTCCAGGGTCTCCTCGGCCTGCCGGCGCAGCGTCGTGGCGCGCTCGATGGCTTCGGTGCGTACCCGCTCGCTCTCGGTGGTGGCGCCGGAGCGCAGCTCGTCGGCGTCCGCCTTGGCCTTCGTCAGCAGTTCCTCGGCGGACCTGGCCGCCTCCTCGATCTGCTGGACGGCCTCGCGACGCGCCTCACCACGGATCCGCTCGCCCTCCGCGACCGCGTCGGCCCGCAGCTGCTCGGCCTCGCCGCGCAGCCTGCGCGCCTCCTCCTGGAGCTCGACCGTCTTGGCGCGGTACTCCTTGGTGTCGTCCTTGGCCGCGCCCTTGAGCTGGTCGGCCTGTTCCGCCGCCTCGCCGCGCAGCCGGTCCGCCTCGGCCTCGGCCTCGCGGCGGATCCGCTCGGCCTCCTCGCTCGCGGACTTGGTGGTGGCCTTCGCGTCGTCGGACGCCTTGGTCAGCACCTCCTCCGCGGTACGGGCCGCCTTGGCCAGCTGGGCCGCGGTGTCCTCGGCGGCGACCGTACGGGCCTTCTCGGCGGCCTCCGCGACCAGCTTCTCGGCCTGTGCGCGGGCGTCGGCGAGCGCCTGCTCGGCCTCGGCCTTGGTGGCCTCGGCCTCCTTCGTCGCCTCACCGACCAGCCGCGCGATCTCCGACTTGGCGGTACGGGTGCGCTGCTCGTTCTGCGACTCGGCGGCGGCCACCCGCTTGACCGCGGTCTCCTTGGCCTCCGCGGCGATCTTCTCCGCCTCGGCGCGGGCCTCCCGCAGCCGCTCCTGCGCCTCCTGCATCCGCTGCTCGGCCGCGCGGCCGAGCTCGGCGGAGTGCTGGCGGGCCTGGTCGGCCTCGGCGGTGGTGGACGTACGCAGCTGCTCGGCGTGGCTGGTGGCCTCCTGCGCCTGCGAGGAGGCGGCGTTCAGCAGCCGCTCGGCGTCCCTGCGGGCCCGCAGCAGGATCGCTTCCGCTTCCGAACGGGCGGCCTCGGAATCGGCGCCCAGCCGCCGCCGCGCCTCCTCGGTGACCCGGGCGGCCTCCGCGCGGGCCGCGGCCAGGGACTGCTCCGCCTCGGCGCGGGACTCGTCGAGCAGCCGCCTGGCCTGGGATTCGGTACGGGCCCGCAGCTGCTCGGCCCAGGCGACGTTCTCGTTGACATGCGACTCGACGGTCTGCCGGCGCTCCGCCAGCTCCTGGTCGAGCCGCTGCCTGCGCTGGACGGCCTCGGCGTGCAGCTCGGCCTGGAGCCTGGCCTGATGCTCGGCGTGCTCCTGGAGGATGCGCTGCGTCTGGGCGCGCGCGTCGCGCAGCTCGCGCTCGGCGTCCGCGCGCATCTGCTCCGCCTGCATCTGGGCGTTACGCAGGTGCTGTTCGGCCTGATAGCCGAGGTCCCCGCTGTCGTACGACGAGGGACGGGTCGCCAGCGTACGGCGTGCCTCGTGGAGCTTGGCGCGCAAGACCTCGACCTGGTAACCGAGGTCCTCGGCGTGCTGGACGGCCTTCTCCCGCGCGGTCTTCAGCCGGTCCATCTCGGCTTCGAACCGCGAGAGGTGGTCGTCGTCAGCTCGGTGGCTCTCCTGGCGTTCGTAGCCCCGCACTGCGCGGTCCCATCCGTCCCCTGGTCGCAACTGCCCAATTGTGAGCACCGTTCGCGGCGAACGGCCCCCCGGGGAATGGTGACAGATCTACGGCAGGGGCGCGGCCCCGGCCCGGCCCCGGCCCGGAGCGCCCCACTCTACCGGGCCGGGAATCCTTAAGGTCAGTGCTCCGGACGGGAGGTGACCAGTTCCGTGAGTACGCCGTGGCAGTCCTTGGGGTGGAGGAACGTGATGCGGGAGCCCATGGAGCCCGTGCGCGGCTCGTCGTACAGAACGCGTACCCCCTTGTCACGGACCGACTGGGCGTCACCGTCGACATCCGCCGTACCGAACGCGATGTGGTGAACACCCTCGCCGTTCTTCGCCAGCCATTTCCCGACGGCCGAATCCTCCCGGATGGGTTCGAGGAGCTGGAGGTACGAAGCCCCGCCGTCGGACGTCTCGTTGATCTTGAGCATGGCCTCCCGGACGCCCTGCTCCTCGTTGACCTCGGTGTGGAAGACCTCGAAGCCGTAGGTCGCCCGATAGAACTCGACGGTCTTGTCGAGATCGAAGCAGGCGATTCCGATGTGGTCGATTCGCGTCAGCATGGGGACAGTGCAGCGGTACCGCGATGATTACGCAACGTGCGCGCGATCACACGCGCTGCCTGGTGACCCGTGGAAGAACCGCTCAGTACATTGAAAGTAAGAGGCCGCGGGGATAGGTGGGGTGGAGGAAGGAGCGGGTCGAGGGGCAAGCCCGGCAAGGCGGAGGAGGGAGGCGCGGCGGAGCCGCGGCGACCGACGACAACGCCGCCGGGCGCCGCCCCTCGGCACGCGACGCCGCCCCACCTATTCGCGCGGCCTCTCAACCCTCGTTCACTCCTCAAGCAGTACGCAAAGGGGATCGCGTCTCATGTCGGATACGAACACCACCACGTCTGTGATCGTCGCGGGCGCCCGCACCCCCATGGGGCGGCTCCTGGGCTCGCTGAAGTCCTTCTCCGGCGCGGAGCTGGGCGGCTTCGCGATCAAGGCGGCGCTGGACCGGGCCGGGATCAGCGGCGACCAGGTGCAGTACGTGATCATGGGCCAGGTGCTCCAGGCCGGGGCGGGGCAGATCCCGGCACGTCAGGCCGCGGTCAAGGGCGGCATCCCGATGAGCGTCCCCGCGCTCACCGTCAACAAGGTCTGCCTTTCCGGACTCGACGCGATCGCGCTGGCCGACCAGCTGATCCGAGCGGGCGAGTTCGAGGTGGTGGTCGCGGGCGGCCAGGAGTCGATGACCAACGCCCCGCACCTGCTCCCCAAGTCCCGTGAGGGCTACAAGTACGGCGCCGTGGAGATGCTTGACTCCATGGCGTACGACGGGCTGACCGACTCGTTCGAGGACATCGCCATGGGCGCCTCGACGGAGAAGCACAACACCCGGCTGGGCATCGCGCGCGCCCCGCAGGACGAGTTCGGCGCGCTCTCCCACCAGCGGGCCGCCGCGGCGCGGAAGAACGGTGTCTTCGAGGCCGAGATCACGCCGGTGGAGATCCCGCAGCGCAAGGGCGACCCGGTGCTCTTCTCGCAGGACGAGGGCATCCGCGCCGAGACGACCGTGGAGTCCCTGGCCAAGCTGCGGCCCGCGTTCGCCAAGGACGGCACGATCACGGCCGGCACGTCCTCGCAGATCTCCGACGGCGCGGCCGCGGTCGTGGTGATGAGCAAGACCAAGGCCCAGGAGCTGGGTCTTGAGTGGATCGCGGAGATCGGCGCGCACGGCAATGTGGCGGGCCCGGACAACTCGCTCCAGTCCCAGCCGTCGCACGCGATCCAGCACGCCCTGAAGAAGGAGGGCATCGGCGTCGAGGACCTTGACCTCATCGAGATCAACGAGGCGTTCGCGGCCGTCGCGGTGCAGTCAATGAAGGACCTCGGGGTTTCCCCGGAAAAGGTGAATGTGAACGGCGGTGCGATCGCCCTCGGGCACCCGATCGGCATGTCGGGCGCCCGGCTCGTCCTCCATCTCGCGCTGGAGCTGAAGCGGCGCGGCGGCGGGACCGGCGCGGCGGCGCTGTGCGGCGGCGGCGGCCAGGGTGACGCGCTGATCCTGCGCGTGGCCAAGTAGCCGAGCGGCCGAGCGGCCGAGGAGCGACGAAGCGGTGCGGGCGCGGGTACGCGTACGGATACGGATACGGATACGGATCGAAGGAACGGAGCTGTGATGCAGGACGTCCCCGAGCTGGTGGCTCAGGCGCGGGAGGGCCGGCCGCGGGCCGTGGCCCGGCTGATCTCACTGGTCGAGGGGGCGTCCCCGCAGCTGCGCGAGGTGATGGCCGCGCTGGCACCGCTCGCGGGCAACGCGTATGTCATCGGGGTGACCGGATCACCCGGTGTCGGCAAGTCGACCTCGACCTCCGCGCTGGTCTCCGCGTACCGCAGGGCGGGCAAGCGGGTCGCGGTCCTGGCCGTCGACCCCTCGTCCCCCTTCTCCGGCGGAGCGCTGCTCGGCGACCGCGTGCGGATGTCCGAGCACGCCTCCGACCCCGGCGTCTACATCCGCTCCATGGCCACCCGCGGCCATCTCGGCGGACTGGCCTGGGCCGCCCCGCAGGCGATCCGGGTGCTGGACGCGGCGGGCTGCGACGTGATCCTGGTGGAGACCGTCGGGGTCGGCCAGTCCGAGGTCGAGATCGCCTCCCAGGCCGACACCTCCGTGGTGCTGCTCGCGCCCGGCATGGGCGACGGCATCCAGGCGGCCAAGGCCGGGATCCTGGAGATCGGCGATGTGTACGTGGTCAACAAGGCGGACCGCGACGGCGCCGACGCGACCGCCCGTGAGCTCAACCACATGCTGGGCCTCGGCGAGTCCCGGGGCCCCGGCGACTGGCGGCCGCCCATCGTCAAGACCGTCGCCGCGCGGGGTGAGGGCATCGACGAGGTGGTGGAGGCCCTGGAGAAGCACCGTGCCTGGCTGGAGGAGCACGGCGCCCTCACCCGGCGCCGCGCCCGCCGCGCCGCGCATGAGGTGGAGACCATCGCCGTCACCACGCTCCGCCGGCGTATCGGCGATCTGCACGGCGACCGGCGGCTGGGCGCGCTGGCGGAGCGGATCGTGGCGGGGGAACTGGACCCGTACACGGCGGCGGACGAACTGGTGGCGGGCCTGACGGACGGGGCGTGAGGGACGGGGCGTGAGGGACGAGGCGTGAGGGACGAGGCGTGAGGGACGGGGCGTAATAAACCGGGCTTGGCGGACCGGGTTTGACGGACCGGGCTTGGCGGACCGGGTCCGACGCTCGCGACGGTTCGGGAAAGCACCGTCAACTCGCCCTGCTAGCTTGGGGCGCGTGTTCCTCCTCCGTGCATAGGACTCCTCGGCGACCGCGACGGCTGATCCCGACCCGTCGCGGCCCTCCGGTGTCCCTGTACGGCCGCGGCGCCCGGTCTCGCGCCGCCCTCTCCGAGGAACCTCTTCCATGTCTTCGTACGCCGCTGTCCTGCGGACCCCGCATGCCGCGCGCGCCTTCGGCGCCGCCCTGCTCGGCCGGCTCTCCTACGGGACGGTCCCGCTCTCCCTCGTGCTGGCGGTGAAGGACGCCTCGGGCTCCTTCGCCGTGGCCGGCACCGCCATGGCGCTGTTCAGCGCGACCAGCGTCCTTCTCTCGCCCGCGCGGGCCGCACTGATCGACCGGTACGGTCCACGCCGGGCGCTCGTGCCGATGGCCGCCCTGTACGCCGTACTGCTCGCCGTGCTCGCTTTTGTCACCCGGGAGCCCGCCGGGCAGGGCGGAGCGGGCACCTCGGGCGCCCTGCTGGGCGTGCTCGCCGCCCTCGCCGGGGCCTGTACGCCGCCCCTCGGCCCCACGATGCGGACGCTGTGGGGGCAACTCCTGCCTGACCGGCGGATGTTGCAGCGTGCGTACAGCCTCGACGGCGTCGCCGAGGAACTGCTCTTCGTCGCCGGTCCGCTGCTGGTCGGCGTGCTGGTGGCGTACGCGGATCCGGCGGCCGGAGTCGCGGCCGGTGCCGTGCTCGTGCTGGTGGGGACCGTCGGGCTCGCCCTGTCGCCCATCCCGTTCCCGGTGCGGACGGCGGAATCCGGCCCCGTACGGAGGAAGGACGGACGGAAGCGTGCGCCGGGCTCCGGGCCGCGCGGTCTCCGGCAGCCGGTACTGGCCGCCGCCGGGGTCGGACTCTGTCTCGGCGGGCTCGATCTGCTGGCGATCGCCTTCACCGAGGAACAGCACCGGCCAGGGGCGGTGGCCTGGGTGCTGGCCGCGCTCTCGGCGGGCAGCGCGGTCGGCGGTCTGGCGAACGGCGCCATCTCCTGGCGGTCTGCCGCCCGGACGAGGCTCGCCGTGATCTGCGCGGCCCTCGGCGTCTCGCTGGCGGCGGCCGGGCTCGCGCCGAACGTGTACGCGCTCGGCGCGGCGGCGGCCGTGGCGGGGCTGTTCGTCGCCCCGGCGCTGACCACCGCCTATCTGATCGCGGACGAGGCCGCCGCCCCCGGTGCCCGTACGCGGGCCGGTGCCTGGGTCAACACGGCGGTGAACGCGGGGAGTTCCGGCGGTACGGCCCTTATCGGGCTGCTGGTGGGACGGCTGCCGCTCGCTCTCTGCTTCGTGATCGTGGCCGTACCGGCGCTGCTCTGCGCGGCCATGGCGCCGCGCACGCCGCGCACCACGAACCGCCCGGCCGAGGTGGCCGGGCGGCATGCGGGTGACCGCGCCGGTGAGGCGTCCGAGTCGGCTCAGCCGTCCCAGGCGTCCCAGCGGTCCCCGTCGTCGTAGCGGGCGGTCGGCTCAGTCGTCGTAACGGTCGTCGTCGTGGTCGTCCCGGTCGTCGCGGCCGTCGTCGCCACCGCGGTCGTCCTGGCTGTCGTCGTCGCTGTCCACCGTGACCTCGCCGGTCTTGGCGTGGACGTGCAGCTCGTGCGTACGGCCGTCCTCGCCCCGTACATCGATCTCCCAGCCGCCGTTGTCGTCGTCGATCTCGGCGGCGGTCACCGTCCCGGGTACGGAGGCGAGGGCGGCGGCCGTCGCGCGCTGGACGTCCACCGAGGCGGCGCGCGACGCGGCCCGGTCGTCGCCGTGGTCGTCGTCGCCGTCGTTCCCGTCGTCGTCGCGGTCCACCCGCACCGTGCCGGTGGCCGCGTCCACCCGCAGTTCGTACCGGCGGTTGTCCTTGCCGAACAGGTCGATCTCCCAGTGACGGTCGCCGTCGTCGTCCCGCTCGACGGAGGTCACGGCGCCCGGGTACTCCTTCAGGGCCGCGGCGGCGGCCTCGCTCGCGGTCAGACCCGTACCGCTCCCGGCGGCGGGCCGCGGCTGCACCGGCGCGCGGTCGTCCTTCCCGACGTCCTTCCCGACGTCCTTCCCGTCGTCCTGGGAGTCGTCCAGGATGTCGTTCCCGGAGTCGTCCGACACCGTACCCAGCTTCGCGACCGGCGTGGGCAGCGTCGCCGTACCCGTACCCCGGCCGTCGTCGCCTCCCATGGCGACCGCCGTGTAGGTGCCGCCGCCGATCAGTGCCGCCATGGTGATCGCCGCGATGGCGAGATTGCGCTTCATGAAGGGTCCTCCCCGAATCGGTCCGTGCAGTCGGTGCAGTCGGTGCAGTTCATGCGGTCCGTGTGGTTCGTGTGGAACGACTTCAATGTGGCGGAGGGAAGCTGAAGCCAGCCTGAAGCCACCTGAAGTGATCTTCAGGTTCCGTTTGGGAAGCTGGGGCCATGCGTTTGTTGATCGTGGAGGACGAGAAGCGGCTCGCGGTGTCGCTCGCCAAGGGGCTGCGGGCCGAGGGCTTCGCCGTCGATGTCGTTCACGACGGCCTCGAAGGACTGCACCGGGCGGGCGAGGGCGTGTACGACCTGGTCGTGCTCGACATCATGCTGCCCGGCATGAACGGCTACCGCGTCTGTGCCGCCCTGCGCGCGGCCGGTCATGACGTACCGATCCTGATGCTCACCGCGAAGGACGGCGAGTACGACGAGGCTGAGGGGCTGGACACCGGCGCGGACGACTATCTGACCAAGCCGTTCTCGTACGTCGTACTCGTCGCCCGGGTCAAGGCCCTGCTGCGCCGCCGCGGTTCGTCCGGCGCCTCGCCGGTGCTGCGGATCGGGGGCCTCAGCATCGACACCGCCGCCCGCCGGGTCTTCCGGGACGGGACCGAAGTGGCGCTCACCGCGAAGGAGTTCGCGGTGCTTGAGCAACTGGCGGTCCGGGCCGGTGAGGTGGTCGGAAAACCGGAGATCCTGGAGCATGTCTGGGACTTCGCCTATGACGGCGACCCCAACATCATCGAGGTCTATGTCAGCGCCCTGCGGCGCAAGCTGGGCGCCGCGGCCATCCAGACGGTGCGCGGCGCCGGCTACCGGCTGGTCGCGTCATGAGCGTGGGCAGACGCCGGTTCGCGTCCTCCGTACGGGCCAGGGCCTCGCTCGGCGCGACGGCCGTCGTGGCGGTCGCGCTGGTGGCCGCCGGGATCGCGGTCGTCCTCTCGCTCCGCTCGAACCTCACCGACCAGGCCGACCGGGGCGCCGACTCGGCGGCCCGCGAAGTCGCCCTGGACATCGCGTCTCTGGTGCCCGACCAGGCGTCGTACGCCGGGCTCGACCTACAGGACAACGCCGAACACCCCGTACAGGTGACCGACGAGGGCGGCAGGCTGCTCGCGGCGACCAAGGACCTCCGGAGGATCAGTGGTACGGGGGTGTCCGCGGTGACTCCCGTGAAGAGCCCCGCACCCGGGACGACCGCCACCCCCGGTGATGACGACAACAGCACCGACGACAGCACCACCGACGGCGACAGTGCCGACGACAGCGGCGCGGACGACAGCGGCGCGGACGACAACGGGGGTGACGACAACGGGGGCGACGACGACAGGAGTGGTGACGACGACCCCGCGGTCGGCGAGATCAGCGACCGCTCCTCCTACACCGACGGCAGCGCGACGGTCGACGGCAAGACCGGTGACTACCGTTTCGCCGCCGTCGAGGTGACCGACCGCGCGGGCGAGACGGTCGTCGTCCACGCGGGCGCCTCGCTCGCGGACCGGCAGACCGCGGTCAACACGACCACCGTCTCCATGCTGCTGGGGCTCCCTGTCCTGCTGCTGGTCGTCGGGGGAGTCATCTGGCTGGTGACCCGGCGGGCGTTCCGGCCCGTGGAGGGCATCCGGCGCGAGATGGCGGCCATCACCGCCTCGACGGATCTCTCCCGCCGGGTGCCCGAGCCCGACTCGGACGACGAGGTGGCCAGGCTGGCCCGTACGACCAACGAGACGCTCACCGCGCTGGAAGCCGCCGTGGAGCGGCAGCGCCGCTTCGTCGCGGACGCCTCGCACGAACTGCGCAGCCCCATCGCCTCGCTCCGTACTCAGCTCGAAGTGGGCGACGCCCACCCGGAGTTGCTGGATGTGCCGGGTGCGGTCGCGGACACCGTACGGCTCCAGCAACTCGCCGCGGATCTGCTGCTGCTGGCCCGGCTGGACGCGGGGGAGCGGCCGGGCCGGGCACGGTTCGAGCTGGGCGCGATGGTCCGCGAGGAGGTCTCGCAGCGGACCGCGGACCGAGTCCCGGTCACGCTCGATGTCCGGCCGGGGCTGGAAGTGGCCGGATCACGCGGTCAGTTGGCCCGGGTGCTGGGGAATCTCCTCGACAACGCCCAGCGGCACACGCACGCCTCGGTCACCGCGTCCGTGTACCGGTCGGGCGATCAGGTGGTGCTCGCGGTGGCCGACGACGGCTCCGGGGTGCCGGAGGCGGAGCGCGAGCGGATCTTCGAGCGGTTCGTACGGCTCGACGACGCGCGCAGCCGGGACGACGGCGGCGCCGGTCTCGGGCTGGCCATCGCGCGCGATGTGGCCGCGCGCCACGACGGCACGCTCACGGTCGGCCGGGCTCAGGAGGGCGGCGCCCGGTTCGAACTGCGCCTGCCCCGGGCGGACGGCGCGAGTCCCGACAGCACCGACGCCGCCCCGGGTACCGGCTCAGGCACCGGCACCGGCGCCTGAGCCGGGAGCAACAGGCGAGCAGTCAGGCAGCCGAGCGACGCGGCAGCCGAGCGATGAGGAACCGAGCGACGCGGCAGCGGCAGCCGAGCCCTTGACCGGGGCCCGGCGACCACCCCGTATCAGATCTTGCCGCGCCGTCCGCGCAGCTGCTCGGCCACCGGCGTCAGCGACTCCCGCAGCTCCGCCAGCGCCTCGGGCGTGAGCAGATCGATGAAGTGCTTCCGTACGGACGCGACATGGTGCGGCGCGACCTTCTGCATGGTCTCCATCCCCTGGTCCGTGAGGACCGCGTAGAGCCCGCGCCGGTCGGACTCGCAGTTCTCCCGGCGGACCAGCCCCGCGGTCTCCATCCTGGTGATCTGATGGGAGAGCCGGCTCTTGGACTGGAGCGTGGTGGTCGCGAGGTCACTCATCCGCATGCGCCGCTCCGCCGACTCCGAGAGATTCACCAGGATCTCGTAGTCGTTCATGGTCAGGCCGAACGGCTGAAGGTCTTTCTCCAGCTGGTGCGTCAGCAGTTTGTTGACATCCAGATGGGTGCGCCAGGCGCACTGCTCCGCGTCGGTCAGCCAGGGGGTGGCGGGTTCGGTCTCCATGTATGGATTCTACCTAAGAAGTTGAAATCTGTACGAAGCCTCCGGGTGTGACCCCGCGCACCCGATCACCGGCCGGGGGCGCAGGCGTTCGACGTCACACTCCGCAGACTACCGCTCACAGCCCGAAGCGACGCTGGAGATCGCCAAGCTGCCCCGGCATCCGGGGCGTGGACCCCTGTGACCCCTGATGTCCGGAGTGCCCCGAGGACCCACCGGCGCCCGGCACTCCGGGCTCCGAGGTGACCGCGCCCAACGGCTGTTCCGCCATCAGCAGTTCCGTCGACTGCAACAGCACCGTCCCGGCCCCGACGAACTCGAATTGGTGCTCCTCGCCCGACGTGCCGCCGATCCCCGTCAACGACCTGATCCCGCCCAGCACTCCGGACATATAACCATGATCGTAGTGGTGGCAGGGGGACGGGCAGTCCGCCCAGCCCACCAGCGCCTGCGGATCCACCCGTAGCGGCGGCTCCATGAAGATCACCGGCCCGTTGGACGCCGCCACGAACTTCCCCGTACCGATCAGCGTCAGAAAACCCGGCACGATCGACTGCTTCAGCGCCAGCGTCGGCTGGTACGCCAGCAGATTCCCGGACCGGATCGTCAGATTGCCGTCCTCCAGATCGAACGAGTTGACGTCGAAGGCGCGGTCGGCGAGCAGCATCTTGCCGCTGCCCTCCGCCACCACCCAGTCACTGGCGTGCAGCGGTGAGTGGAAGCTCGTACGCACCAGCCGCTCGAACCGGCCATGGCCGATGCCGTCGAAGTTGATCTGCCCGTAGTAGGCGATCATCTTCCCCTTCTGCAGGAACCACTGGCTCCCCTTCAACTCCACACAGAAGGTGTACGCGTTGACGTTGTCGTCGCTCGGCAGCGTCATCGGGTCATGGATCACGGGCGCGCTCACAGCTTCTCCTCCGACGCCTGGACGTACACCGCGCCGCTGCCGCTCAGCTCCAGCTGGAAGGCCTCGCCGGAACCGCGCCCGACCATGTCGCGCCAGCCGAGCGCCGTGGACAGCTTGTTCCGTACGTCGCCGTGGTGCGCGACATACGCCTGCGGGTCCACATGGACCTCCCTGCCCGGGGTGATGGGCACCTCGATCACCCCGCCGTGCGCCATCACCGCGACCGCGCCATGGCCCTTGAGGGTGGTGGTGAACAGGCCCTGGCCGGTCACCTGTCCGCGCACCATGCCCATGACCCCGCCCTGCGAGCCCATGAACATCGTGCCCTGCTGGAGGGTGCCGTCGAAGGCGAGCAGCCGGTCCGCCTCCACATGCAGGGTGTCGCCCGCCAGATTGATGACCTGGATGTGATGGCCGCCATGGCCGAACATGACCGTCCCGCTCCCCTCGACCGTCATCAGCGGGGTCGCCTCATTGGCGACCCGCCGTCCGATCATGGACATCAGACCGCCCTGGCCGCCCTGGATGTTGGGGGTGAAGCTGACCTCGCCGCGGTACGCGAGCATCGCACCGCGCTGGCTGAACATCTTCTGGCCGGGCAGGAGCGTCGCCTCGACCATCTTCGAGTTGACCTCACGGAACGGCATCAGACATCGCCCCCGATCGTGTTCCGCTCGCTGGGCTGTACGTAGACGAGGCCGTCGCCCTCGAAACGGATCTGGAAGGACTCGCCCGAGCCCTCGCCCATGAACGTACGGAAGTTGACGCCGGACTGGAACTTCTGCTGGAGGTTGCCCTGGTGCGCGACATAGGCACCGGGGTCGACGTAGAGCGGGTACTGCGGGGTCACCCGCAGGATCACCGCCTCACCGTCCGACATGATCGCGGCCTGGCCCATGCCCTCCACGGTGGTCGTGAACAGGCCGGTCCCGGCCGCCCCGCCCCGCAGGCCGGTGAACGACGTGCCGGTACGCAGCCCCGCGTCCGCGCACAGCAGATTGCTCGCCTCGACGAAGAGCTTGTCGCCGTGCAGCGAGACAAGACTGATCTCACTCGCGCGGTCGGCGAAGTAGCAGGTGCCCTGACCCTTCACCTCCATCACGGTCATCTGTTCGCCGGTGAGCCGGCGGGTCACCATCCCGCGCAGACCCTCACCGCCGCCGGTCATCTTCTTGAACGCCATCCGGCCGTCGTACGCGACCATCGAGCCGTTCTTCGCCTTGACGGCGTCGCCGGTCATGTCGACGGCGAGCACCTTGCTGCCTTGCAGTCGGAACTGAGCCACGGATCGAAGGTAACGGGCGGCACTGACAGGAACCAGGGCCCATGGCCCGCGATCGCCCCCGACCGGCCCCAGAAGCGGCCCCGACCGGCCCCAGAAGCTCCCCCGGCCCGACGCCGACACGCTCCCCACCCGGACCCTGATAACGGTCGGGCAAAGCCGTGCTGCCACAATGAGAGCGCGCTTGTGCACACATTCACAAGATCACGTCTGCCCCCGATGCCGAAGGTGCCTCCCCGTGGACATCAAGACCGCCTCCTCCCTCCATCGCCTCCGCCTGGTCTCCGCCCCGGAGGCCGTGTCGTTCCTGCTGCTCCTCGTCTGCTCGGTGCTCAAGCGCACGACGGACTTCAACGCGGTCCCCGTGATGGGCGCCGTCCACGGGCTGCTCTTCGTGCTGTACGTGCTCTTCTGGCTGGACGCCTGGAACCGCACCAAGTGGTCCTTCGGCACCGCGGCCCTCTACTTCGTCCTCTCCGTGCTGCCGACCGGTGGCTTCTTCGCCGAGCGCAAGCTCAAGCGCGCCGCCGACGACGCGGTCATCGCCTCCCGCGCGCGCCGCGAGGGTACGGTGAGCGCATGATCGTCGCTTTCTCGGTGAGCCCGCTGGGTGTGGGGGAGGACGTCGGCGAGTACGTCGCCGACGCCGTCCGTGTCGTCCGCGAGTCCGGGCTGCCCAACCGTACGGACGCCATGTTCACCTCGGTCGAGGGCGAGTGGGACGAGGTGATGGACGTCGTCAAACGGGCCGTCGCCGCGGTCGAGGCCCGCGCCGGGCGGGTCTCGCTCGTCCTCAAGGCCGACATCCGGCCGGGGGTCACGGACGGTCTCACCTCGAAGGTCGAGACGGTGGAGCGCTACCTCGCCGGCTGAGCCGTACGCGGTAACCTCCGCACCGAGTACCGCTCGCACGGACGCCTCAAGTCGACACGCCGGTGAATGTCCCCTTCTGTGGGGATATCAATCTGGTGCGACAGCTGGAGGCATCCGTGCGACCGGAGGTTTTCGAGTACGACTATGACGTCCACAGCTGCCTGGCCGGCCCGCTCAGTGAACCGGACCGTGCCGTGGCCTACCGGGTGCGCTACCGGAGTCTGCTCGCGCGGGAACCCCACCGAATAAGAGCCGTCCTGCTGATGGCCCTGGCGCCGCTGCTCTCCGGCGCCCTGCTGGTCTATCTGGTCTGGCCCACCCACCGCACCGAGCGCGAGGGCGGCGACCGCCTGCTGGTGGTCTTCGACCATGTGATGCTCGGCTCGATCGGGCTCATCGCCCTCTTCATGCTCGTCAACGTCACCTCGGTCGCCCACGCCACGATGGTCGCCAGGGACCCCATACCCGTCCCCGCCGAACCGGGCACCCGCGTCGCGTTCCTGACCACCTACGTCCCGGGCAAGGAACCCCTCGCCATGGTGCGGGCCACGCTCGAAGGGGCCGTACGGCTGCGCCACAGCGGCCCGCTCGACATCTGGCTGCTGGACGAGGGCGACGACAGCGCCGCCAGGGCGCTCTGCGAGGACCTGGGGGTACGCCACTTCACCCGGCACGGCATACCGGAGTGGAACCGCCCGCGGGGCGCGCACAAGGCACGCACCAAGCACGGCAACTACAACGCCTGGCTCGCGGCGCACGGCGAGGACTACGACTTCTTCGCCTCCGTCGACACCGACCACGTACCGCTCCCGAACTTCCTGGAGCGGATGATGGGCTACTTCCGCGACCCGGACACCGCCTTCGTCGTCGGCCCCCAGGTGTACGGCAACTACAGCGCACCGGTCACCAAGGCCGCCGAGTCCCAGCAGTTCCTGTTCCACGCGCTGATCCAGCGGGCCGGCAACCGCTACCACGCCCCGATGTTCGTCGGTACGAACAATGTCGTCCGGGTCAGGGCGGTCCTCCAAGTGGGCGGGCTGTACGACTCGATCACCGAGGACATGGCCACCGGCTTCGAGCTGCACCGCACCAGGAACCCCGTCACCGGCCGGTTCTGGCGCTCCGTCTACACCCCCGACGTACTGGCCGTGGGCGAGGGCCCGGCCTCCTGGACCGACTTCTTCACCCAGCAGCTGCGCTGGTCGCGGGGGACGTACGAGACGCTGCTCAAGCAGTACTGGAAGGCGCCCTTCCGGATGCCGCCCGGCCGGCTGCTCAGCTACACGCTGATGCTCGTCTACTACCCGATGACCGCCGTCAACTGGTTCCTCGGCGTTCTCAGCTGCGTTCTCTTCCTCTGGTTCGGCGCCTCCGGCACCCAGGTCTCGTCCTCGGTCCTGCTGATGCTCTACAGCGACGCCGCCGCGCTGCAGATCGGGCTCTACCTCTGGAACCGGCGGCACAACGTCTCGCCCCACGAGCCGCGGGGCTCGGGCGGTCTCGCCGGTATGGCGATGTCCGCGCTCTCCGCGCCGGTCTATCTCAGGTCGCTGGTCTCGGCGCTCCTCCGTACCCGTGGGCGCTTCGTGGTCACCCCCAAGGGCGGCCGGGCGAGCCCCGACCGGCTGATGACCTTCCGGCTCCATCTCTTCTGGGCCGCCGTGCTGATCGCCTCGCTCGTCGCGTCGGTCTTCCTCGGCCACACCCACGCGGCGATGCGCACCTGGGCGGCCTTGGCACTGGCGATCGCGCTCGCGCCGGTCGGCGTCTGGTGCTGGACGCTGCTGGCCGTGCGCGCCGAAAACGGCGCCGTACCGGCCCTCGTAAGCGGCTCCGTGACCGTGGTTGAGGAACCGGAGCCGGCCCCGGCCCCGGAACCCGAGCCCGCGCCGACGTTCGCCACGACAGTCGTGTCGCCCGTGACGACGACAGGAGGGAACTGACCCATGCCCCCGTGCTATCGGCCGCGCCCCAGGCCGTCGGAGAAGTTCAAGAGGACGCTGCTCGGCGGCGGAGCGCTGGTGGTGCTGGCCGCCCTCAACGCCCCCGCGGCCGTCTCCTTCGCCCAGGAGAAGTACCACGCCTACAAGATCGCGCAGCCGGGCTACAAACGGCAGTACGGCTCCTGGGAGATCCTTGACGTCCCGAAGGAATACCGTACGAACGCGATCCACGCGGCCCTGCTGCACACCGGCAAGGTGCTGATCATCGCCGGCTCCGGCAACAACCAGAAGAAGTTCGACGAGGGGTCGTTCGACACGATCCTCTGGAACCCGGCCGACAACTCCTTCAAGAAGATCCCCACCCCGGAGGACTTCTTCTGTTCGGGACACTCCCAACTCCCCGACGGACGGCTGCTGGTGGCGGGCGGGACGGCGCGCTACGAGGTCCTTGACGGCGAGGTGGAGCGGGCCGGCGGCCGGATGCGGGTCAAGAACGAGGACCCGAACCGGGCCCACACCTTCAAGAAGGGCACCCGCTTCCGCTCCCCCTCGGGCGTCGAGTTCATCAGCAAGTTCGATGTCACCGTCCCCAGGGCGAAGAAGGAACTGAAGGTCGGGTACGGGCAGGGCGGCCGGATGATGCCCTGGCGCACGAAGGTGACGGCCGGCGAGGCGCGGGTGTTCGTGGAGGCGGCGGAGACGGGCCCGCGAGGGCTGACCACCCAGGCGGCGCAGTACGAGATCGTCGGACTCCAGGGCAAGGACGCCGACAACCTCTACGGTCTCGCGCAGAAACTCACCACGGAGAAGCAGGACTTCCAGGGCATCAGATCCGCGTACGAGTTCGACCCCAGGGCCGAGAAGTACGTCCCGGTGAACCCGATGAAGGAAGCCCGCTGGTACCCCACGCTGGTGACCCTGGACGACGGGAAGGTGCTCGCCGTCTCCGGTCTCGACGACGTCGGCGCCGTACTCACCGGGGACAACGAGCTCTACGACCCGACGACCAAGGAGTGGTCCAAGGGCCCCACCCGCTACTTCCCGACCTATCCCGCGCTCTTCCTCACCAAGGGCGGCAAGCTCTTCTACTCGGGCTCCAACGCGGGCTACGGGCCCGCCGAGAAGGGCCGGCAGCCGGGGCTCTGGGACCTCACGACGAACACCTTCACCGAGGTCGGCGGGCTCACCGACCCGGACCAGACGGAGACCTCGGCCTCCCTGATGCTGCCGCCCGCGCAGGACCAGCGGGTGATGCTGCTCGGCGGCGGGGGCGTCGGCGAGTCCTCCAAGGCCACCAGCCGCACGGCGATCGTCGACCTCAAGCAGGACAGCCCGGCCTTCCAGGACGGGCCCAGGCTGCCGAAGGGCACGCGCTATCTGAGCAGCGTGCTGCTCCCGGACGACACGGTGTTCACCACCGGCGGCTCCTCCGACTACCGCGGGCGCAGCGCCAGCGACATCCTCAAGGCGCAGTTCTACGAGCCGAGGACCAATACGTTCCGGCCGGCCGCCGACCCGACCGTGGGGCGCGACTACCACTCGGAGGCGCTGCTGCTGCCCGACGGCCGGGTGGTCACCTTCGGCTCCGACCCGCTCTTCCGCGACGCCGACAACACCAAGCTCGGGACCTTCGAACAGCGTGTGGAGATCTACACGCCGCCCTATCTTCAGGGTGACAGGGCCGGTGAGAACAGACCGGCGCTGGGGGAGGGACCGCAGGAGGTCGACCGGACCGGCCGGGCCACCTTCCGCGCCGCCCGGCCCGACCGGATCGTGAAGGCGAGGCTGATGCGGCCGAGCGCCGTGACACACACGACGGATGTCGAGCAGCGCTCGATCGAGCTGGCACTCACGAAGAGCAAGGACGCGGTGACGGTCGAGGTGCCGAAGGACCGGGCGCTGGTACCGCCCGGCTGGTACATGCTCTTCGTCACCGACTCCGCCGGTGTCCCGTCCCGGGCGAAGTGGATCCGGGTGGACTGAGAGGCCGCGCGGATAGGCCTCTGAGTCCCGGGGGCGTCTAGGGCATGTCCTTGGCCTTGCGGGCGAGGCCCAGCGCGTAGTCCGGCCACCAGGTACCGGCCGCCGGGCCGCCCCGGCAGGGCCCGTCCGAGTCGCCGGGGCGCTTGATCCAGAGATAGGCGTCCAGCAGCTCGTTGCCGGTGTTGGTGGTGGGCGGTGAGCCGAGCGCCCGGCCCGGCGGGTTGCACCAGGCCTCGTCCCGGTTGCCCCGCAGCGGGCCCGCGCCGTTCCTGCTGGTGTCGACGGTGAAGTGGACATCGCCGAGCAGCCCGGAGAGCCGGGTGCCGTACGCCTTGACCACGTCGTTCGTCTGGAAGTTGGAGACGTTGAGCGAGAAGCCGTCGGCCGAGGCGATCCCGGCCCGCCGGAGCGGTTCGGTGAGCCTGTCGGGATCGGCGATCCAGTCCGGATTGCCGGCGTCCAGATAGACCCTGGTACGCGGCTGCCGCTTGAGCCTGTCGATGGCGTGGGCAAGCAGCTCGTACCGCTCGTCGTGGTGCTCCGCCGGGGTGCAGCCGTCCGTCAGATGCGGAATGGCGTCCGGCTCCAGGATCACGATGGCCTCGGCGTTGCCGATGGCGGCGGCGAAGGAACCGATCCAGTCGCGGTAGGACTGGCCGTCGTGGGCACCGCCCGCGGAGTAGAGCCCGCAGTCGCGGTGGGGGATGTTGTACGCGACGAGGACGGCCGTGCTGTTGCTGGCCTTCGCACCGCGTACGACCCGGTGGATCCCGGGCTCGGGGTCGTCACCGGCCGGCCAGTCGGCCACCGCGCGCTCGGAGATCCGCCGCAGGGCCTTCGCGTCGTCCGTGCGTCCCTGCTTCTCCCACTGTCTGACCTGGCGGGCCGCGTCGCTCTCCGGGTCGATCCAGAAGGGCGAGGACGTGGTGGGGTCGGCTTCGCCCCGGAGCGCGGAGGGGCCGGTCCGCCCGGACCGCTCGGTCCGCTCGACGGAGTCCTCGCCGGCTTCGGGGGAGCAGCCGGTGGCCGTCAGCGCGAGCACCGCCCCGAGGGCGGCGGAGGCGAGCGGGCACGGGCGGCGGCGCGGTGCGTGCGGGCGGTGTGGTCTGCGGCCGGACATCCAGCCCCCTCGGAAGATGACTGGGGAGTGATAAGACCGGCATATCGTGACATAAGGCACCGGTGGTGGTGAGGCGCGACACCTGCCGGGGGCGGCCGGGCCGACCGATCGGACCGAAGTTCGAGACGGGGGAGTCCGCCAAGTGACCTCTGGGTAGGGTCGGAGCCGTGCCGAAACCGCTCAGCCTTCCCTTCGATCCCATCGCCCGCGCCGACGAACTCTGGCAGCAGCGCTGGGGGCCCATGCCGGCCATGGCGGCGATCACCTCGATCATGCGCGCGCAGCAGATCCTGCTGGCCGGCGTGGACGCGGTGGTCAAGCCGTACGGGCTGACGTTCGCCCGGTACGAGGCGCTGGTGCTGCTCACCTTCTCCAAGGCGGGCGAGCTGCCGATGTCCAAGATCGGCGAGCGGCTGATGGTCCACCCGACGTCGGTCACCAATACCGTCGACCGGCTGGTGAGATCCGGTCTGGTCGACAAGCGGCCCAATCCGAACGACGGCCGCGGCAGGCTCGCGTCCATCACGGACAAGGGCCGCGAGGTGGTGGAGGCGGCCACCCGCGATCTGGTGGAGATGGACTTCGGGCTCGGGGCGTACGACGCCGAGGAGTGCGCGGAGATCTTCGCGATGCTCCGCCCGCTGCGGGTGGCGGCCAGGGACTTCGACGACGCGGGCTGAGCCGGGGGGCCCGCGAGGGCCGGAAAGGCCCCGGGATACGCTCGGGGCCATGAAACAGAGCGTGCTGTCCCGCTACCGGGTGATGGCGTACGTCACCGCCGTATGGCTGCTGGTCTTCACCGTGGCGATCGTCCTGAAGTACGGATTCGACACCGGCGACACGATGCTGATCTCCCAGATCCACGGTGTGCTGTTCATCGTGTACGTCGTCTTCGCCTTCGATCTGGGCACCAAGGCGAAGTGGCCCTTCGGCAAGCTGCTGTGGGTGCTGGCCGCGGGCTGCATCCCGGTCGCGTCGTTCTTCGTCGAGCCGAAGATCACCCGCGAGGTCCGGCCGCTGGTCACGGACCGCGAGCCCGCCACCGCCAAGGCCTGACGGGTCCGCCGGGCCCGCTTCGGCGCCCCGCTCCGGTCCCGCCGGAGTCCCGCCCGCACGAGGTGTGGGCGGTTGGGCATCGACATTTACTTGGACGTCCTAGTAAATTTGAAGGCATGGACGCCATGGAGGAGGGCCGCCTGCGCTGGCAGGCCCGGTACGACAAGGCCCGCAAGCGCGACGCGGATTTCAGCACGCTCTCCGGTGACCCGGTGGAGCCGGTCTACGGGCCCCGGCCCGGCGACACCTATGAGGGCTTCGAGCGGATCGGCTGGCCGGGGGAGTACCCCTTCACCAGGGGCCTGCACCCCACCGGCTACCGCGGCCGGACGTGGACGATCCGCCAGTTCGCCGGATTCGGCAACGCCCAGCAGACCAATGAGCGCTACAAGACGATCCTGGCCAACGGCGGCGGCGGGCTCTCCGTCGCCTTCGACATGCCGACGCTCATGGGCCGCGACTCCGACGACCCGCGCTCGCTCGGCGAGGTCGGCCACTGCGGGGTCGCCATCGACTCCGCCGCCGACATGGAGATCCTTTTCGGCGGAATCCCGCTCGGCGAGGTCACCACCTCGATGACCATCAGCGGTCCCGCGGTCCCCGTCTTCTGCATGTATCTGGTCGCGGCGGAGCGCCAGGGCGTCGATCCGGCCATACTCAACGGCACGCTCCAGACCGACATCTTCAAGGAGTACATCGCGCAGAAGGAATGGCTCTTCCAGCCCGAGCCGCATCTGCGTCTGATCGGCGATCTGATGGAGCACTGCGCCGTCTCCATCCCCGCCTACAAACCGCTCTCCGTCTCCGGGTACCACATCCGCGAGGCCGGGGCGACGGCCGCGCAGGAGCTCGCGTACACCCTCGCGGACGGCTTCGGCTATGTGGAGCTGGGGCTGAGCCGGGGGCTGGACGTGGACACCTTCGCGCCCGGTCTCTCCTTCTTCTTCGACGCCCATCTCGACTTCTTCGAGGAGATCGCCAAGTTCCGCGCGGCCCGCCGGATCTGGGCGCGCTGGATGAAGGAGGTGTACGGGGCGCGGACCGACAAGGCGCAGTGGCTGCGCTTCCACACCCAGACGGCGGGCGTCTCGCTCACCGCGCAGCAGCCGTACAACAACGTCGTACGGACGGCGGTGGAGGCGCTGGCGGCCGTCCTCGGCGGCACGAACTCCCTGCACACCAACGCGCTGGACGAGACCCTCGCCCTGCCGAGCGAGCAGGCCGCCGAGATCGCGCTCCGTACCCAGCAGGTGCTGATGGAGGAGACGGGCGTCGCCAATGTGGCCGACCCGCTCGGCGGCTCCTGGTACATCGAGCAGCTGACCGACCGGATCGAGGCCGACGCCGAGAAGATCTTCGAGCAGATCAAGGAGCGCGGTCTGCGGGCCCACCCCGACGGACAGCACCCGATCGGTCCCGTCACCTCCGGCATTCTGCGCGGGATCGAGGACGGCTGGTTCACCGGCGAGATCGCCGAGTCCGCGTTCCGGTACCAGCGGTCGCTGGAGAAGGGCGACAAGCGGGTCGTCGGCGTCAATGTCCACCATGGCTCGGTCACCGGCGATCTGGAGATCCTGCGGGTCAGCCATGAGGTCGAGCGCGACCAGGTCCAGGTCCTGGCCGAGCGCAAGGGCGCCCGGGACGACGCCCGGGTCCGTACGGCCCTGGAGGCCATGCTGAGCGCCGCCCGCGACGGCTCGAACATGATCGCTCCGATGCTGGAGGCGGTACGGGCCGAGGCGTCGCTCGGCGAGGTCTGCGGCGTGCTGCGCGATGAGTGGGGGACGTACACGGAGCCGCCCGGCTTCTAATGCCCCTCCCGACAACGGGATCCTGCGCGGGCCGACGGCCGTCCCCGGTGGAAGGGGGCGGCCGTCGGCCGTTTCCCGCGCGCGGGTTCGTATCCCTCCTCTTGCTCCTCGTCTTCCTCCTCGCGAATACCTCTGAGTGAGAGCTAAAATGGGGGCATGGCCACGGAGGAGTTCCCCGACTCGCTCGCCGTCGTCCTCGCGGGCGTCCAGCGGATGATCCGGCGGCGGCTGCGCGAGGGCTTCCCCGCGCCACCGCTGCGCGGCGCGCAGATCGAGCTGTTGCGGCTGGTGGCGACCCGTCCGGGGATCCGGGTGTCGGACGCCGCCAAGGAGCTGTATCTCGCCGGTAACTCGGTCTCCACCCTGGTCAACCAGCTCAGCCGGGCCGGCTATCTCCTCCGTGAGACCGACCCGGACGACCGGCGCTCCGCGCGGCTGCTGCCCACCCCGGCGGCCGAGGCGCGGCTGAGCGAGTGGGAGTCCCGTCGGCGCGCGCTCATGCGCGAGCAGGTGGAACATCTGTCGGACGAGGACCGCGCGGCGCTGGCGGCGGCCCTTCCGGCGCTGCGCGGGCTCGCCGCGAACCTGCACGAGGGAGGAGCGGGGGGAGAGGGAGCGGGGGGACGGAGAGTGGAGGGAACATGACCGACACACCGTTCACCGGCGACGCCGGGCGAGACGGGCCGGACGGGCGAGACAGGCCGGACGGCGCGGAGCCGGGGGGCTCCGGTCCTCCGACGGACGGCCGCGTGGACCCCGCCGGGCCCGACGCCGTCAGCTGCCGCGGACTGGACTACGCGTTCGGCGAGACCAGGGCCGTCCAGGAGCTCGACCTCTCGGTCGGCGCGGGCGAGGTCTTCGGGCTGCTCGGTCCGAACGGCGCGGGCAAGACCACCGCCATCCGCTGTATCACCACCTTGCTGCCCGTCCCGGCGGGCATGGTGCGGGTGTTCGGGCACGACGCGGCGAAGGAGAAGATGGCGGTACGCCGCCTGCTGGGCTACGTACCCCAGCAACTGTCCGCGGACGCCGCGCTGACGGGCCGCGAGAACGTGACGCTGTTCGCCCGCGTCTTCGACGTCCCGCGCCGCGAGCGGTCGGAACGTGTCGCGCAGGCGCTGGCGGCCGTCGATCTGACCGGCGCGGCCGACCGGATGGCCAAGACGTACTCCGGCGGCATGATCCGCCGGCTCGAACTCGCCCAGGCGCTGGTCAGCGCGCCGAGACTGCTCATGCTCGACGAGCCGACGATCGGCCTCGACCCGATCGCCCGTACCAGCGTCTGGGAGCACATCAACGCCGTACGGCGGGCCACGGGCATGACCGTGCTGGTGACGACGCACTACATGGACGAGGCCGACCAGTACTGCGACCGCGTCGCGCTGATGCACCACGGGCGGATTCACGCGCTCGGCACCCCCGGTGAGCTGAGGGCCGAGCTGCGCGAGCGCCGGGCGGCGTCGGGCGAGAAGGCCGCGCTGCCGACGCTGGAGGACGTCTTCAGGGACGTGGCGGGCAGCGGTCTCGACGAGGAGGGAGGCGACTTCCGCGATGTCAGGAGCACCCGCCGCACCGCGTCCCGCGTCGGCTGACGGTACCGGCCCCGGCCGGCTGGATCTGCTGCTCGTACCACCCCGTGCCCGGACCGGCTGGCGTGTGCTGCCCGCCAGGGTCGTCGCGATGTGCGTGGTCGAGATGCAGAAACTGCGCCACGACCGGACCGAGCTGTACACCCGGGCCGTTCAGCCCGCGCTCTGGCTGCTGATCTTCGGCGAGACCTTCACCCGGATCAAGGCCATCCCCACCGGCGGCATTCCGTATATCGACTTTCTCGCGCCCGGCATCATCGCGCAGTCCGCGATGTTTATCGCGATCTTCTACGGCATCATGATCATCTGGGAGCGGGACGCCGGCATTCTGACCAAACTGCTGGTCACGCCGACCCCCAGAGCCGCGCTCATCAGCGGCAAGGCGTTCGCCTCCGGGGTGAAGGCGCTGATCCAGGCGGTGGTGGTGATCGTCATCGCCGCGGCCCTGGGCGTCGGTCTGACCTGGAACCCGCTACGGCTGCTCGGGGTGGCCGTCGTGGTGGTCCTCGGCTCGGCGTTCTTCTCCTGTCTGTCGATGACGATCGCCGGGATCGTGCTGACGCGCGACCGGCTGATGGGTATCGGCCAGGCCATCACCATGCCGCTCTTCTTCGCCTCGAACGCCCTCTACCCGGTGGCGATCATGCCCGGCTGGCTCCAGGTGCTGAGCAAGCTGAACCCGCTGAGCTACCAGGTCGACGCGTTGCGCGGGCTGTTGCTCGGTACGCCGTCCCATCTGCTGCTCGACTTCGGCGTGCTGGTGGCGGCGGCGATCGTGGGCATCGCGGCGGCCTCGTCGCTGCTGGGACGGCTGGCGCGATGACGCGACCCACGACCCACGTGAACCGGAGTCAGAACCGGAGTCAGAACCGGAGTCAGTCCTGTACGGCGGCCAGCCCGCCGAGCAGCAGGGCCGTGAACGTACGCGCCCACTCCTCGTCGACCGGCACCGCGCTGATCAGGGTGCGGTGGATCACCGCGCCGGCGATCACGTCGAAGATCAGGTCCGCCGTACGGGCCGCCTTCACGGTGTCCGGGCCGCGGGGGAGTTCACCGCGGGTCTGGGCGCGCTCGCGGCCCAGCAGCACCAGCCGCTTCTGGCGGTCGACGATCGAGGCGCGGATACGGGCCCGCAGCGCCTCGTCCCTGGTGGACTCCGCGACCACCGCCATGAGGGCCGTCTTGGTCTCGGGCCGTTCCAGCAGCGCCGCGAACTGGACCACCACGCCCTCGACATCGGCCGCCAGACTGCCCCGGTCGGGCAGCTCCAGCTCGTCGAAGAGGACCGCGACCGCGTCCACCACCAGCTCGCTCTTGGCCGGCCACCGCCGGTAGAGCGTGGTCTTGGCGACGCCCGCCCGGCTCGCCACATCGCCCATCGTCAGCTTGGACCAGCCCAGCTCACCCAGCGCGGCCCGGGTCGCTTCCAGGATGGCGGAGTCGGCCTCGGCGCTGCGGGGGCGCCCTCTTCGACTGCACATGACGGCGACCATACCGGCCAGTAGGGCATGTGCTGTGAGCCAGTTCACCGGATGGATCTTCCCTGCCATGCCGGCCGGCCGTTACGCTACGGGGCGTAGCGAAAGCGGGGGCGGGTACGCCCGTCACGCGGCGGTGCGCGTACCGCTTTTCAGAAGTGTGCGCGGAGGGGGGAGGATGTACTCATGCAGCCTAGGAACATGTCCATGAGCGGCGTCGTCGACCTCGCCGCTGTGAAGGCGGCCGGTGAGGCCAAGGAGAAGGCGGAGCGGGCCCGCGCGGAGGCGGCCCGTCAGGGCGGCACCGGTGCCGTACCCCCCTCAAGCCTGGTGATCGACGTCGATGAGGCGGGCTTCGAGCGCGATGTCCTCCAGCGTTCCACCGAGGTCCCGGTCGTCATCGACTTCTGGGCCGAGTGGTGCGAGCCGTGCAAGCAGCTCAGCCCGGTGCTTGAGCGGCTGGTGCGCGAGTACAACGGCCGGTTCGTCCTCGCCAAGATCGATGTCGACGCCAATCAGATGCTGATGCAGCAGTTCGGGATCCAGGGCATCCCCGCGGTCTTCGCGGTGGTGGCGGGACAGGCGCTGCCGCTCTTCCAGGGCGCGGCCCCGGAGGCCCAGATCCGGGGAACCCTGGACCAGTTGATCCAGGTCGGTGAGGAGCGCTTCGGGCTCACCGGCATCGCGGTCGACCCCGGCGCCGAGGCGGACGGCGCCGAGCAGGAGGCCGCCGAACCGGTGGGGCCGTACGACGCCCTGCTGGAAGCGGCCGTACGCGCGCTGGACGCCAATGACTTCGCCGGCGCCTCGCGGGCGTACCGCGACGTACTGGCCGACGACCCCGGCAACTCGGAGGCCAGGCTCGGCCTCGCCCAGGCCGAACTGCTCTCGCGCGTACAGGACATGGACCAGGCGCGGGTACGGAAGGACGCGGCGGACAATCCCGGCGACGTGCGGGCGCAGATCGCGGCGGCCGACCTCGATCTGGTCGGCGGACATGTGGAGGACGCCTTCGGCCGGCTGGTCGAGGCTGTGCGCCGGACGGCCGGGGACGACCGGGAGACGGCGCGGGTGCGGCTGCTTGAGCTGTTCGAAGTGATCGGCGCGGACGACTCCCGGGTGACGGCGGCGCGTTCGGCTCTGGCGAGGGTTCTTTTCTGACGCGATGAGGTAGTTGAGGTATTCGCCGGTTTTCCGGTCGCCGACTCCCCGGTGGGTCCGGGGATTTGGCGACACAGCGACGACAGTGGCCGCGCTTTACCAAAACTTGGTAAAAGCGGCTGCTGTTACTCGCAGTAAATCGACCCCCGTGTCCTGTCCCGCTATGAGTGACAATCGCCGCTTTTGCCGCACCGTTGTGTCGCACCCTGTGTGGCCGCTTGATACCGGCGGGTCGCCCGCCGGTTATCGGGCCGTTACTAGCCAGTAACGAACCCCCTTGTGCCCCGGCCGCGAATGCACCACGATCGGCGACGCTCGGTCCAATTCCGCACCAGCACGGCAGCCAGCCGCGCCGTCGGTCCTGGGTCCCCACCGAGCGGACCGGCGGCAGTGTCCGCCGGCCCGGACAGGGGGGTTCCTGCCTACCCGGCAGGGCCTGTCCAGAGGTTGCGCGAAGGCGTGGCCAGTGGTTGTCGCTCGGGGGTGATCGCCGGTGGTTCCGGAGGCGGTTGGCGCCTCGGGCACGGGCGCTCTCCTTCCCGAGGACGTAGCACTTCTCCCATCCCAGGACGGGCTCCCACCCGATCCGGAGATGTACGTCCGAGAAGGAGGACATTCATGGAGTCCCAAGTTCGTGGCGGTACCAGATGGAGGCGGTTCGCCGTCGTCATGGTGCCGAGCGTGGCCGCGACGGCGGTGATAGGTGTCGCGCTCGCACAGGGGGCGCTGGCCGCGTCGTTCAGCGTGTCGGGGCAGAGTTTCAAAGTACGGGCCGAGAAGCTGGTCGGCTACAACTTCGTGCAGTACGGCGGCGTTGCCGAGGGCGTCGACTCCAAGGGCAACAAGGCCGTGCACCCGGTGGCCGTGTCGGGGTTCAAGAACGCCGACATCACGAACATGTGCCAGTCCGTGGTCACCCCGCTGCCCTGGGGCGGCCATGTGACGCTGGTGCTGAAGGCCGGCAACAAGGGCACGGACATCAAGGCGGAGAACCTCTACCTCGATGTCGAATCGCTCGACGCCGACGCGGAGTTCAAGAACATCGACATCGGTGTGGCGGCCGGCTCCACCAAGGCCCCCGGCATCCAGCCGGGGACGCAGGCGGACAAGTTCGGCTTCGCCCAGCAGGCCGACGAGGCCGTTCTGAGGGACGTGAAGCAGACCGCGTGGGCGACCACCGCGGGCACGTTCAAGCTTCCTGACCTCAATCTGAGGCTCAAAATCGGCGACCCCAAGAAATACGAGTGCTACTAGGGCGTATTTCGAAAGTCCCGCCTGGCCCGCGACGCCCGGCACGCACGCCGCGGGCCCCGCCCCGCGGGCGGACGGCGCAACTTTCGAAACACGCCCCAGGCACCGCCGACGAGTGGGTCGAGCGGTCCCCGGACTGTTCGGCCCGCTCGTCCCCCCCCCCGTCTTTGATCGCACTACCGCATACCGCTTTCCAGGGAGCTGTTTTTCATGAGCGCCGAGTCCACAGGTTCCCGCGGATTCACCTACTGGCGGCTTCGGTTCCGCGCCTGGCGTGGCGCCCGGCCGTTCTGGGCGGGCCTGTTCACTCTTCTCGGCGGGCTGCCGATCGCCTATTTCCCTTACGCCCAGCTCCATTTCGGCAATCTGACACTGGCCATGTCCACCACGGCCGGCGCGGGTTCGCTGATCATCGGCGTACTGCTGGTGACCCTGGGCCTGACGATGTGGTTCCAGAGCGTCGTCCGGGTCTTCGCCGGTGTCGCCGCCATTCTGCTGGCGCTGGTATCGATCCCGGTCTCCAACATCGGCGGCTTCCTGATGGGCTTCCTGCTCGCCATGCTGGGCGGCGCGCTCTCGATCTCCTGGGCCCCCGACAAGTGGGTCAGGGCGCCCGCCGAGCTCGACACCCCCCACGAGGCACCGGAGCCCGACGGCGACGGTGACCCCTACTTCCCCGGTCCGCGCGACGGGGAGGACCCGAACGTGACGGATACGACTGCCCATGCCAACGGCGGGAGGAACAGTGCGGGGTGACAGCACGCAGCGAGTCGCGGCCGGAGGCGATGATTCCCGGGTGAGGAAAGGGCCGCGACACGCGGCCCCCAGGAAGTCGCTCCTGACCAAGCTTCAGATACCCGCAGGCAAGGCGATGGCGCTGGCCGCGATGCCGACGGCCGTCTTCGTGGGCATGGGGCTCACGCCCCGGCTCGCGCTGGCCGACGACAGCAAGGACATCCCCTTCGCCCCCGGGCCGTGTGTGACCCGCTCGGACGAGCCGTCCGCGTCGGCGTCGGAGTCGCCGGGGCCCACGCCGTCGGAGTCGGAATCGGAGTCGCCTGAGCCGGGCGGGTCACCGTCGGAGTCGGGGTCTCCGGAGCCGACGGCGAGCGGGAGTTCGGCGCCGGAGGAAGAGGATTCAGGTTCCTCGGACTCCGGGGATTCCGACTCCGGGGCTTCGGACTCCGGGGAGCCCGCCGACGTGCCATCGGTACCGGCGACGACCCCGGCCCCCACGAAGTCCAGGAACCCGCTGGACCCGCTGGGGCTGGGAGACGCGCTGGGAGACCTTCTCGGCGTACCGGACAAGGACGCGACGAGCAGCCCGGCGCCGAGCGGTTCCGCCACCCGGAAGCCGGACGCCGAACCGTCCACGAAGCCGACGTCCGAGCCGGGGAGTTCCGGAACGGACCGCCCGGGGGACGGTTCCGCCGACGGCGAGGGCACGAGCGACGGGCCGGCCGACAAGGCCGTCGAAGGAACCAAGGACGCCATCAAGGACGCGGCGGACAAGGTCGGCGCCGAGGTCGAGGAGCTGGACGAGGACGCGAAGGGGCTCGACGCCCGTAAGGACGACGACATCCCCGCGGGCGCGGACGGCAAGGAGCCCTTCCCCTGCCCGACGCCCGACCCCGAGGCCCTGGCCGCGGCCAAGGAGGAGCAGGGCATCCCGCTCCTGCCCGACGACCCGTGGACGCTGCACAGTTCGCTGCTGACCCTGCGGGGCCTGGACTACAAGGGCATCGTCGAGGTGCGGACGGGCGGCGGCAAGATCAAGAAGGCGCTGAAGTTCACCTCCACCTCGCTGGACATCAAGGACCTGCACCAGACCGTCGTCTACCCCGAGGGCAGGACGGGCCATGTGAAGGCGCGCGAAGGCTCCACGTCCACGATCCGCGACGGCGAGGTGACGATGTACACGGAACGGCTGAAGGGCAACCTCTTCGGCCTCATCCCGATCACCTTCAGCCCGGAGACCCCGCCCCCGCTGAATATCCCGTTCGCCTTCTTCACCGACGTCGAGGTAACCCAGGCGGGCCAGTTCGGCGGCACGCTCACGGTCCCCGGCCTCCAGAACTACCTCACGAACTGATCCGGATCCCCGTGAGCCGCGGGAAAGACTGTGGCCCGCACCGAACACCCTCTGTGCGAGGGGCGGTGCGGGCCACGGCCGTTCAGGGACCGAGCGACGGTGTCGTCAGTCGCGGTCGCCGCTGCCCAGGTGGTGGACGCGGACCATGTTCGTGGTGCCCGGGACGCCGGGAGGGGAGCCGGCCGTGATGATCATGGCGTCGCCCTCGTTGTAGCGCTGGAGCTTCAGCAGCTCCTCGTCCACCAGATCGACCATCTCGTCCGTGCTGCTCACCCAGCGCACGATGAAGGACTCCACGCCCCAGCTCAGGGTGAGCTGGTTACGGGTCGACTCGTCCGTCGTGAAGGCCAGGATCGGCTGGGCCGCGCGGTAGCGGGAGAGGCGGCGGGCCGTGTCGCCGGACTGGGTGAAGGCGACCAGCGCCTTGCCGCCCAGGAAGTCCGCGATCTCACAGGCGGCGCGGGCCACCGAACCGCCCTGGGTACGCGGCTTCTTGCCCGGGACCAGCGGCTGGAGGCCCTTGGAGAGCAGTTCTTCCTCGGCCGCGACCACGATCTTCGACATCGTCTTGACCGTCTCGACCGGGTACGCGCCCACCGAGGACTCGGCGGAGAGCATGACCGCGTCCGCGCCGTCCAGGATCGCGTTCGCGACATCGGACGCCTCGGCGCGGGTGGGGCGGGAGTTGGTGATCATCGACTCCATCATCTGGGTCGCCACGATCACCGGCTTGGCGTTGCGGCGGCACAGCTCGATCAGCCGCTTCTGCACCATCGGGACCTTTTCGAGCGGGTACTCGACGGCCAGGTCACCGCGCGCCACCATGACGCTGTCGAAGGCCGCGACCACGGCCTCCATGTTGGCGACCGCCTGCGGCTTCTCGACCTTGGCGATGACGGGGACCCGGCGGCCCTCCTCGTCCATGATCTTGTGGACGTCCAGCACGTCGTGCGCGTCACGGACGAACGAGAGCGCGATCATGTCGCAGCCCATCCGCAGACCGAAGCGCAGGTCCTCGATGTCCTTCTCGGACAGGGCGGCGACATTGACCGCCGCGCCCGGCAGGTTGATCCCCTTGTGGTCGGAGATCACCCCGCCCTCGATGACGATGGACTTGACCCGGGGGCCGTCGACCTCGACCACTCGCAGCTCGACGTTGCCGTCGTTGATCAGGATCTGGTCGCCCTTGGAGACATCGCCGGGCAGGCCCTTGTAGGTGGTGCCGCAGATGGACTTGTCGCCGGCGACATCCTCGGTGGTGATGGTGAACTCGTCACCGCGCACCAGCTCGACCGGGCCCTCGGCGAAGGTCTCCAGACGGATCTTGGGGCCCTGGAGGTCGACCATGACACCCACGGCGCGGCCGGTGTCCTCGGCCGCCTTCCGCACGCGGTTGTACCGCTCCTGGTGCTCCGGGTGGCTCCCGTGGCTCATGTTGAGTCGGGCCACATTCATACCGGCCTCGATGAGCGACTTCAGCTGCTCGTACGAGTCGACGGCGGGGCCCAGTGTGCAGACGATTTTGGAACGGCGCATGAGGCGGATCCTATCGGTTTGTTTCGATGCGGAATATTCCGTCTGGTGGAAAGTACAAATGGGCGGGGGGTCGCTCAGGCGTCGACCGTTCGATCCTCGCCGACCAGCGCGAAGGTCTGCCGCGCGATCTCCAGCTCCTCGTCCGTCGGGACCACGGCCACCACGGTCCCCGCGGACTCCGGCGAGATGATCCGCGGCTCGTCGGAACGTACGGCATTGCGCTCCGCGTCCACCGCCAGGCCCAGACTCTCCAGACCTGCGACGGCAGCTTCCCGCACCGGCGCCGCGTTCTCACCCACACCCGCCGTGAAGACCACGGCGTCCACCCGGCCGAGTACCGCGGTATAGGCGCCGATGTACTTCTTCAACCGGTGGATATAGATGTCGAACGCGAGCGCCGCCCGCTCGTCGCCCTCGTCGACCCTGCGGCGGATCTCCCGCATGTCGTTGTCCCCGCAGAGGCCGACCAGACCACTCTTCTTGTTCAGAAGTTCATCGATCTCGTCAACGGACATTCCGGCGACACGCTTCAGATGGAACGTGACCGCCGGATCGATGTCCCCGGACCGCGTCCCCATCACCAGCCCCTCCAGCGGAGTCAGCCCCATCGAGGTGTCCACGCACCGCCCGCCCTCGACGGCGGACGCCGACGCGCCGTTGCCGAGGTGCAGGACGATGACATTCACCTCGGACGGATCCTTTCCCAGCAACTCGGCCGTCCTGCGGGAGACATACGCGTGCGACGTGCCGTGGAAGCCATAGCGGCGGATACGGTGCGCGTCGGCCGTCGCGGTGTCGATCGCGTACCGCGCGGCGTACTCCGGCATCGTCGTGTGGAACGCCGTGTCGAAGACCGCGACCTGCGGCAGATCGGGCCGCAGCCTCCGCGCCGTACGGATACCGACGAGGTTCGCCGGATTGTGCAGCGGCGCCACCGGCACCAGCCGCTCGATCTCCTTCAGCACGGCCTCGTCGATGAGGGTCGGCTCGCTGAACATCAGCCCGCCGTGGACGACGCGGTGGCCGATGGCCGCCAGATCGGGGGAGTCGAGCCCCAGCCCGTCGCGCGCCAGCTCCTCCGCGACCGCCTCCAGCGCCGCCGTGTGGTCGGCGATCCTCCCCGTACGCTCACGCTTCCCGCCGAGCCCCCCGGCCAGCGGGGTGTGCACCAGCCGTGAGGTCTCCTCACCGATGCGTTCCACCAGGCCGGCCGCGAGCCGGGAGCTGTCCCGCATCTCCAGCAACTGGTACTTCACCGACGAGGAGCCGGAGTTGAGGACGAGGACACGGGTGGCGGGGGTGTGCGCGGTCACGGGCTGTCGGCCTTCTGTCGTGGTCATGGAGTCGTGGTCATGGGGTCGTCGTCGTGGAACCGGGCCGGCGCGGAGACGGCGCTCACACGCTCTCGCCCTGCGCCTGGATCGCCGTGATGGCGACCGTATTCACAATGTCCTGTACGAGCGCCCCGCGCGAAAGGTCGTTGACCGGCTTGCGCAGCCCCTGGAGCACCGGACCCACGGCCACGGCGCCCGCCGAGCGCTGCACGGCCTTGTACGTGTTGTTACCGGTGTTCAGGTCGGGGAAGATCAGCACCGTCGCCCGGCCCGCCACCTCCGACTCGGGCAGCTTGGTCGCCGCGACGGACGGCTCGACCGCCGCGTCGTACTGGATCGGCCCCTCGACCCGCAGATCCGGCCGCGCCGCGCGCACCAGCTCCGTGGCCTCGCGCACCTTGTCGACATCCGCGCCCGAACCCGACGTACCCGTGGAGTACGAGAGCATCGCGATCCGCGGCTCGACCCCGAAGCGGGCGGCGGTGGCGGCGGACTGGACGGCGATGTCCGAGAGCTGCGCCGCGTCCGGATCCGGGTTCACCGCGCAGTCGCCGTACACCAGCACCTTGTCGGCGAGGCACATGAAGAAGACCGACGAGACGATGGAGGCGTCCGTCCGGGTCTTGATGATCTCGAAGGCCGGGCGGATGGTGGCGGCCGTGGAGTGCACCGAGCCGGAGACCATGCCGTCGGCCAGCCCCTCGCCCACCATCAGCGTCCCGAAGTAGTTGACGTCCGCCACCACGTCGTACGCCAGCTCCACCGACACGCCCTTGTGGGCGCGCAGTTCCGCGTACCGCTCGGCGAAGCGCTGCCGCAGCTCCGAGGTGGCCGGATCGATCAGCTGCGTCGCGGAGAGATCGATACCGAGGTCCGCCGCCTTCTTCCGGATGACGTCCGTGTCGCCGAGAAGCGTCAGCTCGCACACATCGCGGCGCAGCAGCACATCGGCGGCGCGCAGCACACGCTCTTCCGTGCCCTCGGGCAGTACGACACGACGGCGGTGCGCGCGGGCCTGCTCCAGCAATTCGTGCTCGAACATCATCGGCGTCACCCGGCCGCTGCGCGCCACCGACATCCGGGCCAGCAGCGCGGCGGTGTCCACATGCCGCTCGAACAGCCCCAGCGCCGTCTCCGCCTTGCGTGGCGTCGCGGCGTTCAACTTCCCTTCCAGGCCGAAGAGTTCGGTGGCGGTGGGGAAGGAGCGGCCGGGCACCGACACCACCGGCGTACCGGGCGCGAGCCGCGCGGCCAGGGTCAGTATGGAGTCGTCGGGACGCTCGTCCAGCGTGAGCAGCACCCCGGCTATGGGCGGTGTACCCGCGGAGTGGGCGGCGAGCGCCCCCACGACCAGATCGGCACGGTCCCCCGGGGTGACCACCATGCAGCCGGGCGTCAACGCGCCCAGGAAGTTCGGCAGCATCGCGCCGCCGAAGACGAAGTCCAGCGCGTCCCTGGCCAGGCCCGAATCGTCCCCGAGCAGCACCGTGCCCCCCAGGGCCGCGGTGATCTGCGCCACCGTCGGGGCCGCCAGCGCCGGCTCGTCCGGCAGCACATAGCAGGGCACCGGCAGCTGGGCCGCCAGCCCCTCGGCGATCGCCTCACGGTCCTCGGCGGCCACCCGGTTGACGACCATGGTCAGCACATCGCAGCCCAGCACCTGGTACGCGCGGTGGGCGTTGCGCGCCTCGGCCCGTACGGACTCGGCCGTCTGCCCCTTGCCCCCCACCACGGGTATCACCGACGCGCCGAACTCATTGGCGAGCCGGGCGTTGAGCGACAGCTCGTCGGGCAGCTGCGTCGCCGCGAAGTCCGTACCGAGCACGAGCACGACCTCGTACTCCCGCGCCACCAGATGGAACCGCTCGACCAGCCGCGAGACCAACTCGTCGGTGCCCCGCTCGGCCTGGAGAGCGGACGCCTCGTGATAGTCGAGCCCGTACACCGTGGCCGGATCCTGTGACAGCCGGTAGCGGGCCCGCAACAGATCGAAGAGCCGGTCGGGACCGTCATGGACCAGCGGACGGAAGACCCCCACCCGGTCCACCTGGCGGGTCAGTAGCTCCATGACTCCCAGCTCCACGACCTGGCGGCCGTCCCCGCGGTCGATCCCGGTCACGTACACGCTGCGTGTCACGCGTGCTCTCCCGTCCCTGCTCAGGGGACGTCCCACTCCGACGGGGTGGCCCCGCGGCCCGTAGGAGGTCCCGGCTCCTGTGATCAGCGATTCCCGTTAGGGTGGCAATGCCCTCTTGACAATACCTCCGGGGGTGGTTAAGTCGCCCGGAGAGTACGAGATACCGCCCGACGCCGGAAACCCCAGGTCGGACCGGCCCCGCCCGCCATACGGACTCCCTGACCGGGCATCCGGGCACCGCCCGTCGAGACCGCCGGAGCCGCGATCGCCGTCCGAGCGGTCGGCACGTGGCCGGGATCACCCATGGGAGGATCGGACCGCTCAAGCCCGGGGCTCTCCTTTCCCGGACAAACACAGCACTGGCGAGCACTAGCGAGCAGGAGACACAGCACGATGCGTATCGGAGTTCTCACCGCAGGCGGCGACTGTCCGGGCCTCAACGCAGTGATCCGTTCGGTCGTGCACCGGGCCATGACCGGGCACGGAGATGAGGTCATCGGCTTCGAGGACGGCTTCAAGGGGCTGCTCGACGGCCACTTCCGGCCACTCGACCTGAACGCCGTCAGCGGCATCCTGGCCCGTGGCGGTACGATCCTCGGCTCGGCCCGGCTGGAGCGCGGCCGGCTCCGCGAAGCGGCGGAGAACTGCTCCGAGTTGGCCCGCCGGTACGGCATCGACGCGCTCATCCCGATCGGCGGCGAAGGCACACTGACCGCCGCCCGGCTGCTCTCCGACGCCGGGATGCCCGTCGTCGGCGTCCCCAAGACCATCGACAACGACATCTACTCCACGGACCGCACCTTCGGCTTCGACACGGCGGTCACGGTCGCCACGGAGGCGATCGACCGGCTCAAGACCACCGCCGAGTCCCACCAGCGGGTCATGGTCGTCGAGGTCATGGGCCGGCACGCGGGCTGGATCGCGCTGGAGTCCGGGATGGCGGGCGGCGCGCACGGGATCTGTCTGCCGGAGCGGCCCTTCGAGGTCGACAGCCTGGTCAAGATGGTCGAGGCGCGGTTCTCGCGGGGCAAGAAGTTCGCGGTCATCTGTGTCGCGGAGGGCGCGCATCCGGCCCACGACTCCATGGAGTACGGCAAGGGCGAGATCGACCAGTTCGGGCACGAGCGCTTCCGGGGCATCGGCAACGTACTGGCGGCGGAGCTGGAGCGCCGCCTCGGCAAGGAGGCCAGGCCGGTCATCCTGGGCCACGTCCAGCGCGGGGGTACGCCGACGGCGTACGACCGGGTGCTGGCGACGCGGTTCGGCTGGCACGCGGTGGAGGCGGCGCACCGGGGGGAGTTCGGGCGGATGACGGCGCTGCGGGGGACGGCGGTGGAGATGGTGCCGCTGGCGGAGGCGGTGACGCAGCTCAAGACGGTGCCGGAGAACAGGATGTTCGAGGCGGAGTCCGTCTTTTAGACGGGGTGCGCCGTCCGGCGTGGGTCGTTGTTCGGGCTGCGTTTCGGCTCGGGCCGGTTTCCGGGTGCGGGTGGTTGCCGGGGTGCGCTCCGGGGCTCGCGCCCGGGACTGCATGATTTACGGCGCGCAGTTGCCCAGCGTTTGGACACTGGCGTTCGCGCGCCACAAATCACGCTCTACGTCCCGGACACGACCCCTGCGCGCCCCCCTTCACCGCCCGCACAAGCGACCCGGCCGTGCGCGAGGGCGAGCGGGGGAGGCCCCGGCACCCGGCCCACTCACCCCCGCCGGGACGGCGAGTGGCGGGGCCCACCGGCCCGCACCCACCCCCAACCCCCAGCCGGGCGGCGGGGGTAGGCGACCGCCGGGGGGAGGGGGTCGGGGTCGGAGGAGGTGCGTGTCCGGACGTAAAGCGTCGCAGCACGCGCGAAGCGCGGTGAGGAAA